>JALHQU010000122.1 GCA_022841795.1 Fimbriiglobus sp. | reverse complement strand
GAACAGGTGATCGACGGCTGCTTCCGCCGCGGGCTGCTGCTGCTCGGGTGCGGGGAGGCGTCGCTGCGGTTCTGCCCGGCCCTGTGCGTGACCGCCGAGCAGGTGTGGGCGTGCCTGCGGATACTCGGCGACGTGCTGGCGGCGTGAAGAGGAAAGCCAGATTTCACCGCCGAGGGCACATGAGGGCACGAGAGAAAAACAGAGAGCGTCGAGTTCTTGAACTCAACTTTCTTCGGTCTTCCTCTCGTGCCCTCATGTGCCCTCGGCGGTGAAATCCGCTCTGTCTCCCGTTCCGTATCATCACACGTCTACCGTCGCCCGTTCCCCGAAAGGTTCGCCATGCCGGACATGCCCCCCGCCCCGCCGCCCGATCAGCACCTCGTCCAGCTAATCTTCGGCAAGTGGGTGTCGATGGCCGTGTCCGTCGCCGCCCGGCTGCGGCTGGCCGATAAACTCGCCGCCGGGCCGAAGACCGCCGCCGACCTCGCCGCCGACACGAACACGCACGCGCCCAGCTTGTACCGGCTGTTGCGGGCGCTGGCGGCGGTCGGCGTGTTCCGGTCGGACGACGCCGGCCGGTTCGAACTCACGCCGGTCGGCGAACTGCTCCGCTCGGGCGTGAAGGGGTCGATGCGGGGGGTGGCCGACTACTGCGGGGCGATGTGGAGCTGGCGGGCGTGGGAGGCGGCCGAGACGAGCGTGCGGACCGGCCGCACGGCGTTCAACGAGGTGTTCGGCGAGGGCTGTTTCGACTACCTGAGCAAGCACCCGGCCGAGCAGGCGGCGTTCGACGAGGGGATGACCGGGTTCAGCGCCGCCGAGGCGGACGCGGTGGTGGCGGCCTACGACTTCAGCGGGTTCGGCACGCTCATCGACGTGGGCGGCGGGCACGGCCACCTGCTCGGCACCATCCTGAAGAAGACGCCCAACCTCCGCGGGCTGGTGTTCGACGCCCCGCACGTCGTCGCCGGCGCCCCGGCCCTGCTCGCCGAGATGGGCGTGGCGGATCGGTGCAAGGCCGGCGGCGGGGACTTCTTCAAGGAGATCCCGGCCGGCGGGGATGCGTACATCCTGAAGCACATCATCCACGACTGGAACGACGACGACAGCGGGACGATCCTGCGGAACATTCGGAGGGTGGCGAAGCCGGGCACGAAGCTGCTGCTGGTGGAACTGGTCATCCCGCCGGGCGACGACCCGCACCCCGGCAAGCTGCTCGACCTGGAAATGCTGGTGATCGCCAGCGGGAAGGAGCGGACCGAGGCTGAGTACGCCAAGCTGGTGGCCGACGCCGGCTTCCGGCTGACCCGCATCGTGCCGACGCAATCCCCGGCCAGCGTGGTCGAAGCCGAAGCGGTGTGAGCGCCGTAAACTCTTGGTGAACCCCGACCGCCAGGTCGGTGGGTGCGTTCCAGTGGGGCAAGTTTCCAACTTGCCGTGGGCCGATGGCAAGTTGGAAACTTGCCCCACGAAGAAGGGGCCGTTCATGCCGACGCTGCTGGTCACGGGCGGGTGCGGGTTCATCGGGAGCAACTTCGTCCGCCACCTGCTGGCGACCGACCCGGCCACGCAAATCATCAACTTCGACGCCCTCACCTACGCCGGCAACCTGGCGAACCTGACGGACGTGGTGAAGCACCCGCGGTACACGTTCGTCCGCGGCGACGTGACCGACCGCGAGCAGGTGCGGGCGGCCATGGGCCGCGGCGTGACCGACGTGATCCACTTCGCCGCCGAGAGCCACGTCGATCGCAGCATCCAGGACAGCGGGCCGTTCCTGAAAACAAACGTGATCGGCACGCAGGTGCTGCTCGACGCCGCCCGCGAGTTCGGTGTGAAGCGATATGTACAAGTGTCAACTGACGAGGTGTACGGCAGCCTCGGCGACACCGGCCTGTTCACCGAACACACGCCGCTGCACCCGAACAGCCCGTACTCGGCGAGCAAGGCGGCGGCCGACCTGTTGGTGCAGGCGTACCAGCACACGTTCGGCCTGCACGCCGTCATCACCCGGTGCAGCAACAACTACGGCCCGTACCAGTTCCCGGAGAAGCTGATCCCGCTGTTCGTGTCGAATCTGTTGGCGGATCAACAGGTGCCGGTGTACGGCGACGGCATGCAGGTGCGGGACTGGATTCACGTGCTCGACCACTGCCGCGGGGTGGAGGCGGCGTGGCGGAAGGGGCGGAGCGGGGAGGTGTACAACTTCGGCGGGCGGTGCGAGAAGGCGAACCTGCACCTGACGCACCTGCTGCTGGAGTTGCTCGGCAAGCCGAAGTCGCTCATCAAGTACGTCGCGGACCGATTGGGGCACGACCGGCGGTACGCGATCGACTGCACGAAGGCGGAACGGGAGTTGGGGTGGGCGCCGCAGGTGCCGTTCGAGACGGGGCTGCGGGAAACGATCGAGTGGTACCGGGCGAACGCCGCGTGGGTCGCGGCGATCAAGAACAAGGACTACCTGGCGTACTACGAGAAGCAGTACGGGGGACGGTGACGGGGTGCCTTCGCCCCGGAGGGGCCGTCGGATGTAGCCCAGGGCGGAAGCCCTGGGGCGGATGAACGATGATTTTTCGCCCCGGAGGGGCCGACGTGAGCAGCCGTCGCCGGCCCCTCCGGGGCGGTGTGGCTGGGTGGCTTGTTACCCAGGGCTTCCGCCCTGGGCTACATCCGACGGCCGCTCCGCGGCGGAAGACGGCCGACCAATGGACTCGCCGGTCTGCGTCTTCGACCTTCGACTTTCCGACCTGACGACCTGAGGACTTCGTGATGATCCGCGGCGTGATCCTGGCGGGCGGGAAGGGCACCCGCATGGGCGAGCTGACCAAGGTGACGAACAAGCACCTGCTGCCGGTCGGCCCGTACCCGATGGTGTACCACCCGCTGAAGAAGCTCACCGGGGCCGGGCTGACCGACATTCTCTTGGTGTCCGGCACCGAGCACATGGGCGACTTCGTCGAGCTGCTCGGGTCGGGCAAGGACCACGGTTGCCGGCTGACGTACCGGGTGCAGGATGAGGCCGGGGGCATCGCCCAGGCGCTCGGGCTGGCCGAACTGTTCTGCACCGGCAGCCGGGCGTGCGTGCTACTCGGGGATAACATCTTCCAGGCGCCGTTGAAACCGATGCTGGACGCGGCGAACGCCAGGCCGGACTGGGCGTGGATCGGGCTGAAGGAGGTCCACGACCCGGGCCGGTACGGGGTGGCCGAGTTGAGCGGCGAGCGGGTGCTGAGCATCGAGGAGAAGCCGGCCAACCCGAAGTCGAACTTCGCGGTGGTCGGCATCTACATCTACCCGCCGGACGTGTTCGAGGTGATCCGGACGCTCAAGCCGTCGAAACGGGGCGAGCTGGAAATCACCGACGTGAACAACTTCTACCTGAAGGCCGGGCGGATGGGGTACTCGGCGCTCGACGGCTACTGGACCGACGCCGGCACGCTGGACTCGCTGGACGTGGCGAACGAGCTGGTGCGGAAGCAAACGCCGACGTGGTGACGCGAATTGCTGTCGTTGGCGGCGGGCTGAGCGGGCTGGCCGCCGCGTTCCGCCTGCGTCAGCACCTGCCGGCCGCCGACCTCACCCTGCTCGAAGCCCGCGACCGCGTGGGCGGGGCCATCGGCACCGACCGCCTCGACGGGTTCACCGTCGAGCGGGGACCGAACGGCATCTTCGACGCCAAGCCGCATACCCTGCAACTGTGCCGCGATCTGGGGCTGGGCGACCGGCTGATCGCCGCGTCCGAAGGCTCCCGCAAGAACCGCTTCCTGTTCCTGAACGGCCGGCTGCACCGCCTGCCCGGCGATCCGCTCAGCCTGCTCCGCACGCCGGTGCTGTCCGTCCGCGGGCGGCTCTCGATGCTGGTCGAGCCGTTCCGCCGCCGGCCGGGGAACCTGCCCGACGACGAGTCGGTGGCCGCGTTCGCCCGCCGACGGTTCGGGAGGGAAGCGGCGGACGTATTCATCGACGCGCTTGTGACGGGCATCCACGCCGGCGACCCGGAGAAGCTGAGCGTGCGGGCGGCGTTCCCCCGGCTGCCGAAGTTCGAGGCCGAACACGGCAGCGTGATCCGCGGGTTCCTGCGGGCGGCGAAGGAGCGACGGAAAGTCGGAGCCGGCCCACAGCGGATGTGGTCGTTCCGCGAGGGGCTTCAGGTGCTGATCGACGCGCTGGCCGAACGGCTCGGCCCGATCGTGCGGACCGGAAAGCCGGTGTCGCGGATCGAGCGGGGCGAATCCGGCTGGCGGGTTCACACCGGCGGGGCCGTTATCCAGGCAGACACGGTCGTTCTGACGACGCCGGCGTACCACCAGGCGGACGTGCTGCGGGAACTCGACCCGGAGCTGGCCGCGGAGATCGCCGGCATCTGGTACAACGCCATCGCCGTCGTCGCCCTCGGCTACCGCGAGGCCGACGCCCCGAACCGGCCGGACGGGTTCGGGTACATCGCCCCGCAGAACACCCGGCGGGACGTACTCGGCGTGCAGTGGTGTTCGAGCACGTTCCCGGACCGCGCCCCGCCGGGGTTCGTGCTGTGGCGGGCGCTGTGCGGCGGGGTAAACCGGGCGGATATGGTTGAACTTCCGGATGCCCAGTTGCTGCGAGCGGTTCACGCCGAGATGCGGGTGACGATGTGCGTGACCGGCGAGCCGGTGTTCACCCGCGTCGTCCGCTGGCCGCGGGCCATCCCGCAGTACGAGGTCGGCCACCCGCAGCGGGTGGACCGCATCGATCGCCTGGCCGCCCGCCACCGCGGGCTGATCCTGGGCGGGAGCGGCTACCGCGGGGTGGCGATGAACGACTGCGTGGAACAGGCGGAGGCGGTGGCGGAGAGGGTGGTGGGCACACTGCTTGTGCCGTTCTTGGGTGAACCGGCGGCGTCAGCCGCCCGGGTGGGATCACACCCGACGGGCTGACGCCCGCGGTTCACCCGGAGGCCGTTGCCGCGTGAACTCCCCCCGCATTCGTCTCCTATAATTCATTCACCCCCGCCCGCGGCACCCGCAGGTATTTGCATGGCCCCGAACGGCCCCCCCGACCCGACGCCGCCCGCCCCGGCCGCCCGCCGGCCGGTGTACCAGAACTACACCTGGTGGCTGGTGGCCCTCGGGCTGCTGGCGTTCGCCGCCCTGTTCCTCACGTTGGAAAACACCAAGACGATCACCCTCACCCAGTTCGACCGGCTGAAGCGGGAGGGGCAGATCAAGAAGCTGGTGATGGACGGCAAGCAGCGGGCGAAAGGCGAGGTCCGCGATCCGGCCGCCGAGTCCGTCAAGGATCTGCACCTGTCCGGCGGCAAGTTCGCCATCAACCTGCCGGTGATGAACGACCAGCGGCCGTTCATCCAGGACGTGGAGAAGGCGGACGCCGACCACCGGGCGCAGCTGAAGAAGGCGAATCCGGAGGACACCACCGCCGAGGTGCAGGTGCAGGTGGAGGACGAGCCGCCGCAGTTCCTGGCCCCGCTGGTGTGGGGCATCCTGCCGCTGGTCATCGTCATCGCCTTCTTCGTGTTCTACCTGCTGCCGCGGCTGCGGGACCCCGGCGGCGGCGGGTTCGCCAGCGGGTACGTCCGCAGCCCGGCCCGCAAGTACGAGAAGGGGAAGGGGCGGATCACGTTCGAGGAGGTGGCCGGCATGGACGGGGCGAAGCGGGAGTTACGGGAGGTGGTGGACTTCCTGCGGAACCCGGACAAGTTCGCCCGACTGGGCGGGCAGGTGCCGAAGGGGGTGCTGCTGGTCGGCCCGCCGGGCACCGGCAAGACGCTGCTGGCCAAGGCGGTGGCCGGCGAGGCGAACGTGCCGTTCTACAGCATCAACGGCAGCGAGTTCATCCAGATGTACGTCGGCGTCGGGGCCAGCCGGGTGCGGGACCTGTTCAAGACGGCCAAGGAGAACGCCCCGTGCGTCATCTTCATCGACGAGATTGATGCCGTCGGGCGGATGCGGGGGGCCGGGGTGGGCGGCGGGAGCGACGAGCGGGAGCAGACGCTCAACCAGATCCTCGGGGAGATGGACGGGTTCCACCCGAACGAGACGGTGATCGTGCTGGCCGCCACCAACCGCCCGGACGTGCTGGACGCGGCGCTCCTGCGGCCCGGCCGGTTCGACCGGCACATCACCATCGACAAGCCGACCTGGCAGGGGCGACTGGCGATTCTGAAAGTCCACACCCGGAACAAGCCGGTGGACGACCGGGTGAACCTGGAGCGGATCGCGCGGGCGATGATCGGCATGAGCGGGGCGGACCTGCGGAACCTGTGCAACGAGGCCGCCCTGCACGCCACCCGCGAGGGCAAGAACAAGATCGAGCAGGACGACTTCGACGCCGCCGCCGACCGGGTGCGGCTGGGGGCGAAGCGGGACGACATGTTCGGCGAGGAGGAGAAGCGGCGGACGGCGTACCACGAGGCCGGGCACGCGCTGACCGCGTACCTGGAGCCGAAGGCCGACCCGATCGACCGGGTGAGCATCGTCCCGCGGGGGCGGGCCGGCGGGGTGACGCTGTTCAGCCCGGACGAGGACCGGATGGACCTGTCGCACTCCGACTTCCTGGCCCGGCTGGTGGTACTCATGGGCGGGCGGGCGGCGGACAAGCTGACGTTCGGCGAGCCGCTGTCCGGGGCGATCATGGACATCAAGATGGCCACCCGCATGGCCCGCGCGATGGTCACGCAGTACGGCATGAGCGACCGGCTCGGGCCGGTTCACTACCGGCAGAGCGAGGAACACGTGTTCCTGGGCAAGGAGATCGCCGAGAACCGGGAGTTCAGCGAGGGCACGGCGCGGATCATCGACGAGGAGGTGCAGCGGCTGGTGAGCGAGGCCGAGCGGCGGGCGACCGAACTGCTCACCCGCAACCGGGACGACCTGGAGAAGCTGGCCGCGGCGCTGCTGGCGAACGAGGAACTGGACCGGGCGGAGGTCCACGCCCTGCTGCGGAAGGGCGGCGAGGCCGAACCCGCGCCGCCCGCCACGGACCCGGCACCGGCCCCCGCCCCGGCGGTCGGCAACCCGGCCCTGGCGTTCGGCGGGACGTGACCGCGAGGCCGCTTGCGGCTTAGCGGCCAGCCGCGATTTCCCGTTGCCCGCCCGTCGGCGGCCGCTAGAATTATCACCTTTCCACACACCACGCCGTCAATTACGGGGTCGTCGTCATGGCACACAAGAAGGGGCAGGGGTCGGTCAAGAACGGGCGGGACTCGAACGCCAAGCGGCGGGGGGTCAAGAAGTATGCCGGCGAGGTGGTCACCACCGGCAGCATCCTGATCGTCCAGTGCGGCACCAAGTGGCACCCCGGGGCGAACGTGAAGCGGGCGAGTAACGACCACCTGTTCGCCCTGTGCGACGGCACCGTGTACTTCTCGTCCGAGGGGCGGAAGATCAACGTGAAGCCGGCCGAGCCGGTGGTGGCGTAATCCGGCCTGTCGGTGAACCGCGGGCGTGAACCCGCGGGTGGATCAAACCACCCGCGGGTTCACACCCGCGGTTCGCGTTTCAGTAATCCCCCGCCACCTGCCCGTCGTTGCGGACGGCCAGCCGCTGGAGGGTGGCGTACTCGGTCGAGTACCGCAGCCCCCGCACCGACCCGTCGGCCATGACCGCCAGGAACTGGCCGGGGTGCGACCCGCCGAACCGGAGGTCGCCGTGCCCGTTGGCCGCCCGGTAGTCGGCCGCCGGCGGGTTGCCGATCCAGCGGATGGCGTCGTGGTCCCACCCGCTCGTGTACCCCTCGTTGTCGTCGCTCTGGTACCGGCCGAGGTGCTGCACGTTCAGCCGCTTCTCCCCGAGCAGGATGGTGTGCGCGGTGCCGTCGGTGATGTTCAGCAGGGTGAGGGTGGCCGGGGCGAACGACCCGACCGGCAGCGGCGGGGCGGTCGGGTTCTTCACGATCGCCCCGTTGTCGTCCGTGCCGCCGCACCCGGCGTAGTCGGTCGGGGCGTGCGGGTAGGTGCCGGCCGGCCCGTACACCCCGTACCACGACGGCTCCGGCGGCAGCGGCAGGGCGGGGCGGCGGGTGGGGCAGAAGAACACTTTCACCGGGGTGCCGATGGCCTGCATTTGGGCGTCGGCGACGGTGGCCGCCCCGCTCCCCCGCCACAGCGGCTCCTGCTCCAGGTACGGCAGGATCTGGAACCCCCACCCGGCCAACTGCTCCTTGCCCACCGCCGGGCTGCCCAGTCCGAAGTACGTGGGCGCGTTCCACCCGTGGTTCCCGCCGTGCGGCAGGAACCCGAGCGAGTCGTGGTGGGTGTGGCAGGCCAGGGCGAGCTGCTTCAGGTTGTTCCCGCACGACAGGCGGGCGGCGGCTTCGCGGACCTTCTGCACGGCCGGCAGCAGTAACCCGATCAGCACGGCGATGATGGCGATGACGACCAGCAGTTCGATGAGCGTGAAGGCGGCACGGGATCGAGACACGTCATCCTCCCGCGGCGGATGGCCGAACGGCGGTGGGTACGGGTACGATACCACGAACCCACCCGATTTCCCAGACGGTGACGGCCCATGCTCCGCCGCTTCCCCCTGCTCGTGCTGCTCATGACCGTTGTTATCCCTGTTGCCCCGGCTGCCGATGCGGACCAGCAGCTCGCCGCCCTGTTCAAGGAGTACCTGGCCGAGGAGTTCCAGCGGCACCCGTCGTTCGCCACCGCCCAGGGAAACCGCGAGCACGACGACCGCCTCGACGATCTGACCCCGGCCGCTCGCAAAAAGGACGTGGCCGAGACGAAGCGGTGGAAGCAGAAGCTGGAGGCGTTCGACGCGACGAAGCTGACCGCCGCCGGGAAGCTCGACCACCGCATCTGGCTGCACGCGCTCAACTCGCAACTGGAGTTGCAAGCCCTCGGCCTGGACCCGTTCACCTATGACCCCCGCGTGTTCGGCACCTACGTTTCGGACGTGGTGTTCAACCAGATCACGCAATCCACCCTGCCGCGGGAGCGGACCGCGGAGAACGTCGCCAAGCGGGTGACGTACATCCCGACCGTGGTGGACGCGGCGATGGACAAGTCCGACCCGGCCCTGCTGAGCAAGTGCCCGAAGGCGCTCACCGAGATCGCCATCAAGCGGAACCTGGGGGCGATCAGCTTCTACGAGAAGGAGATCTTCGAGCTGACGAAGGAGAACCCGGCCACCAGCCCGCTGGCGAAGCCGGCGAAGGAAGCCGTTGCGGCCCTCAGGAAGTACCAGACGTTCCTGGAGAAAGACCTGCTGCCGCGGAGCACCGGCGACTGGCGGATCGGCAAGGAGGCGTTCGCCAAGAAGCTGGCGCTCGAACTCGACGCCGGGTACACGGCGGACGAGGTGATCAAGATGGCCGAGTCCGAGGCCGAGCGGGTGGAACGCGAGATGTACTATGTGGCGAAGCAGCTGTGGGCGAAGGTGTTCCCCGGTAAACCGCTGCCGCCGGACGACGAGGCCGGCCGCCGCGACACCATCGCCAAGGTGCTGGATAAGCTCGGCGACGACCACGGTAAGCCGGAGACGATCGTGACCGACGCCCGGCAGACGGTGGACAAGATCAAGCGGTTCATCAGCGAGAAGAAGATTCTCACCCTGCCCGAGCCGGACCGCTGCCGGGTGATCGAGATGCCCGAGTTCCAGCGGGGGTTCTCCGCCGCGTACCTGAACCCGGCCCCGCCACTCGACCCGAAGGCGGACAGCCTGTACGCCGTCGCCCCGCCGCCGGCCGACTGGTCGGACGCCCGCCGCCTCGCCTTCCAGAAGGAGTACAACCGGGCGATGCTCCAGGTGCTGACCATCCACGAGGCGTACCCCGGCCACTACGTCCAACTGGAGTACGCCAACCGCCACCCGTCGCTCATCCGCAAGGTGTTCTACAGCGGCGTGTACGCCGAGGGGTGGGCGGTGTACACGGAGCAGATGATGCTCGACCAGGGGTACGGGGACGGCGACCTGAGCCTGCGGCTGCACCAGCTCAAGTTCTACCTGCGGGCGGTGGTGAACGCGATCCTCGACCACAAGATGCACTGCACCGCCATGACCGACGACGAGGCGATGAAGCTGCTCGTCGGCCGCGGGTTCCAGACCGAAGGCGAGGCGGTGGGCAAGGTGGCGCGGGCGAAGCAGAGCAGTTGCCAGCTCAGCACGTACTTCATCGGGCGGATGGCGTTCTACACCCTGCGGCAGAAGGTGCAGCGGCAGCGGGGCGAGGCGTTCGACCTGGGCAAGTACCACGAGGAGGTGCTCAACCAGGGGTGCATCAGCGTCAAGTACCTGCCGGAGCTGTTCGGGGTGAAGTAGAATGCGAGAAGCAAATCCCGTTGGAGGTGTTCCATGCCCGAAGCGACACTCGAAGCCCTGACCAGGCGGGTGGAGGAATTGGAACGCAAGCTGACCGAACTGACGAAGCCGGCACCGGCGCAGGGCTGGCGGGCGGTGGTCGGCATGTTCGAGGAGACCGAATTCATGCGGCAGGTGGATGCCGAGGCGCAGGCCATCCGCGAGGCCTCCCGCCAAGCCGCCGCCGAAGGGCGGTTCGAATGATCCTGCTCGACACTGTCTCGCTCGTCCACGACGCCCTGCTGCTCACCGCCAACCGGAGCGATTTCGAACAGGTGCCCGGCCTGCGGTTCGAGAACTGGTTGGACTGACCTCTCGCTGTGGCACGCCAGCCCGAGTTGTTCGGGACGATGTAGCCGGTTTTTGTGGGGCAGCGCGATGACCGAAGCGGAGTGGCTGGCCGCGAACGACCCGTACAAGGTCGCCAAGTTCTGCCGCGGGCGAGTGGACCCGCACCGTTTCCGCTGGCTCGCCCTCGACTGGGTCGGCCGCATCCGGCACATCATCCCGGAGGAACACGACCGCCGCTATTTCGACGCCTTCGCCGTGTGGATGTCCGGCGCGGGCGAACACCCCGATCAGGTCTGTCCGGGACCGCATTACCACGCCCTCGTCCGCTGGGTCCACTACGCTGAAAGTGCTATCGCATCTGTCGAATGGCTTCGGCGGAACGACCCGATGACGGCATCCGCATTCGCCGCCGAGTCGCTGGCTGAGTACCGTCCGCTGGGTGCGGGCGAGTCGATCGACGCCACCAAGACACACCGCCCACGGTCGGCCAAGAAGCTGGCCGTTCTGAAAGCCCAACAGGATGAACGTCACCGGCGAGAACGGATGGCGCGGGAAGAACGCCACGACCGCGTTCGCCGCGAGTTCTGTCAGCAGTTCCGCTGTGTGTCCGGCAACCCGTTCCGCTCCGTCGTGTTCGATCCCCACTGGCGGTCCGAAACCACCGTTGCACTCGCCGCCGGCGTCTACGCCGAGCGGGCGTTCGACCGGATGCCGATCCTGGCCGACGCCCTGGAAGAGGCGGGTTGCGATGACGTGGACGTGTTGACCCACTGCCGCGGACCCGGCCCGCACGTCCGCGGGTGCTGGGTGGTCGATCGGGTGCTGGGCAAGGAGTGAGGTGCCGACGGCGGGCCGACCTGTGGCCTGGGTCAGCCCGCATGTCCGCGTCACTTCTTCTCGATCACCCGGATGCGGATGTTGCGGAAGTCCAGGTCGCCGTTCTCGCCCTGGAAGCCGAGGTACCCCTTCTCCAGCTTCACCTCGTCGGACGTACACACCACCTCGCCGTTCAGCTTCACCTCGCACTCCTTGCCCACGCATCGGATGACGTACTCGTTCCACTCGTTCACCGGCTTGAGCGACTTGGCCGCCTTCGCCTTGTCCAGCTTGTGCTTCGCCCCGAACAGCATGGCCACCCGCTCGGTGTTCTCCACCTGCACCTCCACCTTCTTGTCCGGCCAGTTCTTCCCGTCGACGCCGGAGCGGAGGAACACGCCGCTGTCCTGTTTCGGCTTCAGCCACCGCACCTCCAAGGTGAGGACGAAGTCGGCGTACTCCTGGTCCGACCGTAGCCAGCCGCTGCCGCCGCGGAGCTGAATCATCCCGTCCTTCGCCTCGAACTTGCCGCCGTTCATGACGTGCCAGCCGGTCAGGGATTTGCCGTCGAACAGGCTCACCTCCTTGTCGTCGGCGAACGCCGGAGTCAGCGGGAGGAGTACGAGGACGGACGCGACGAGCGGGCGCATGGGACGAACCTCACGGTGGGAAGAGAACGGCTCCGAGGAGCCGTCGGGGGTGAGACGGCCAGTGTAGCCGTGAAGCGGCCGGTGCCAATCTCTGGTCGGACGGCGAACCCGATTCGTGCTGCTTCTCGGGCCGAGGCGTACAACGACGGGGTGAGATAGGGGTCGCCCGATGAAAGTCGATTTCCGAGCCGTCGGCCGGCACGTCGCCGGCATGGCCTGGGTGGCGGCAAAGTCGTTCGCCGGCACGCTCGGCCTGCTCACCCTGGCCGGGTGCGTGCTGGCCGGGGTGTCGTACTTCTTCCTGCGGAACGAGCCGGTGTTCGCGATCGTCGGCGCCATCGTCGCGGTCGTCGAGGGGATCGCCACCGGCATCGTGTTCGGCGGCAAGCGGGCGATGGTGATGGGCCTGGCACATGGGCTGGGCCGGCTGCGGCTGGGCCGGTCGCTCATCCAGTTGGTGTTCGACCGCATCCTGAAAGTCACAGAGTCAGAAGCGATGGGGGAACGCGGCGGGCGGATCGCGCGGACGGCGGAGCGGGTGCCGCTCGCCCAGGCGGACGAGATGCTGCGGAACGCCGTCCACGGGGTGACGGGCGAGACCGGGCAGGGCGGCTGGCTGCGGCGGACGATTCAGGGGAAGCTGCTGGGCCTGGTGCAGAAGTACACGCTGGCCCGGTTCCGCGAGGAGGGCGCCGCCCACGGCGGGGTCGATCTGCTGAAGGTGCGGGGCGAGTTGGAAGACACGATCGACGACAAGGTGGTCGAGAAGGTGCGGGGCGGGCTGAAGGTGTGGACGATCCTGGTGATCGTCGGCCTGCCGCTGGTGGTCGCGGTGCAGACGTATATCATCGTCATGCTGCTGCACGCGAAGTAGGGTGGGTCGTCTTCAGGCCCGAAGGGCCGTTCTCCCTTAGCCCAGGGCAAGTGAGCCGAAGGCGAACGTCGCCCTGGGTAGGACGTACCAATCGCACAATCCCCGAAGGGGCGATCGACAGAAGGGCGCCCCTTCGGGGCTAGTTCCTACTCCTCTTGTTTCCCAGGCCTGCGCTCGCTTCGCTCGCTCCGACCTGGGCTGAGGGAAGACGGCCCTTCGGGCCTCAGTGCGGTTGTGGCATTTTTCTCGCCCCCGAACTGTCGCCATAGCCATCGGTTACGGCATCCGCGCGACGGCAAGGGTGTTCCACCGCGGTTTCAGCCCTATCACTGCCCCCTCGCCCACTACACCCAGGGAGGAAGTAGAGTGAAGCACTTGAAGTGGACCCTGTTGCTGTCGGCCGTTCTGGCCACCACGACGACGGCGGACGCCCGCCCACGGCGGGTCAGCACGCCGACGATGTCGTCGCCCCAGATCGCGTACTCCCCGGCCCAGACCCCGTTCGTCGCCCAGCCGATGACGACCGCCCCGGTCGTGAGCGGCGGCGGGGTGGCCCAGCAGAAGGCCGAGATGCAGGCCAGCTCCGGCCGCTGCTTCCACCCGGGCGGGTCGCTCGGCGGGGGCACGCACGAGGGGTGCGGGTTCTCGTCCGTGAGCGCCGACGACGCCATCCGCCACTGCTGCTACTGGGGCCAGCGGACGCCGATCGACATCGGCGTCGCCCGCGGGGCGAACGGCTGGTACGCCACCGTGCTGTACCGCTAGTCGGAGTCGGATTGCCAACCGCGTGAGCCGCGAGCACCCTCGGGTGTTCGCGGCTCACGTTTTTTTGAAAGGCCCGGCGGCCCTCGGGATACCTGCGTTCGGATTCGCCCGAACCCAACCGCCCGCGAGGTGTCCGATGGTCCGTCTCACCGTGGAAGATCTGGAAGGCCGCTCGCTGATGTCCGCCGTCGCCCCGGTCCCGCCGCCGGCGGGTCAGGCGACCGTCGGCTTCACCGCGCCCATCGGCAGCAACAAGGGCAGCTTCGCCGGCGACGGCTGGTCGATCGACGACAAGTGGATGACCACACCCGCCCACCGGCCGGCACACCCGACCGGGATCATCGCGATCCTGATCGGCCTGTGATACGCAATCCGGGAAATGCCTGCCGGTGTTGGAGTTCACGCTTCAGCGTGCGGAAAGCTCACTCACGCTGAAGCGTGAACTCCAACACCCGGCACCTTTCACCTGGGATGCGTATGACCCGGGTTCCGTCAACTCTTCTCGCTCGCCCGATTCCGGAGACCGATGATGTCGATCCGCGCTTCGGTCGGCGCCGGCGGGGTGAACCTGTCCGCCGACGTCCGACTGGTTCAGCAGCTGCTGAACCACCAGAAACCCCAGGCGTACACCTACGGCCCGATCGCCGTGGACGGGAAGGTCGGCCCGCAGACGATCGGGGCGATCACGCAGTACCAGTCCGCGGTCGTCCGGCTGAGCCGGCCGGACGGCCGGGTGGACCCCGGCGGGCAGACCATCCAGGCGCTGGTGCGGAACTCCGGCCGGCGGCCGGGGCAGGCGCCCCAGCCGGCCCCCGGCACGCCCCCGCCGGCCGGGTCGTTCACACTGACCGTCCGCCACGGCGGCAAAGTCCCCTCCGCCGATGGGGCGGCCATGTTCGAATCGACCCTCACCCTGGCCGGGCCGATCAGCGGCACGTTCCGCGGGTCGATCTACCCGGACGACATGCACACCTACGGCTGGCTGAAGGACGGCAGCTACGACCTGAGCCTGACGCTCCACCTGAAAACCGGGACCCCGACCCCGGCAGACCTGGCGGTGCGAACCGGCGGGGACCGCCGGCCGGCGCTGACGGTGAACTGGGGGAACACGGTGCCGGTCCACAGCCTCAGCCAGTCGAAGACGACGGCCGCCGGCATCAACGTGCACAACGGGTTCAACTCGAGCCGCGGGTCGAAAGGGTGCGTCACCCTTCACCCGACCGAGTGGACGCGGTTCATCGGCCCGTTCCTGGAGATGTTCCCGAACCTGTCCGACTGGTACGAGGGGAACGGGTCGTGGCGGGGGCGGAAGCTCGGGTCGATCATCATCCAGAAATGACGGCGGTGAGCCGCCGTGACCCACGATTGCAAGCGACGTGGGTCACGGCGGCTCACCGCCGCCGGACCCACCCTACGAACTACGGTTCGACTCACTTCTTCTCGGCCACCCACACGTTGCGGTACACCACCGGGTCGCCGTGGTCCTGGAAGAACACCGCGCCGGGGTCGGCCACCTCCCCCTGGAACTTGCCGCCGGGGGTGTGCTTCGTGAACTCGAAGTCCTGGATCAGCACCCCGTTGTGCTTCACCACGCACTTCGCGTTCTTCGCCTTCTTCCCGCCCGTGAACTCGGCGGCGGTGAACTCGATGTCGTAGGTCTGCCAGGTCATCGGCGGCAGGCACATGTTCACCTTCGGCTTGCTCAGGGTGTAGAACCCGCCGCACTCGTTGTTCTCCCCGCTCAGCCCGAAGCTGTCCAGCACCTGCAGCTCGTACCGATCCTGGACGTACACCCCGCTGTTCCCGCGGCCCTGGCCGGTGCTGTTCGGCATCCACGGCAGGCGGAACTCGATGTGCGCGGTGAAGCTCTGGAACGCCGACTTGCTCCGCGGGTTGGACGCCGCCAGGAACTTGCCGTCGCTCAGGCTGGCCAGCTTGCCGTTCTCCCAGTTCTTCTCGTCCCCCTCGCCAGCGAACAGCACCGCCGCCCCGTCCGGCGGCTTCAGCCCGAGGGTCGGCGACTTGCGTTCCACCTTCTTCATCTCGGCGACGATGGCCAGCATCAGCTTGCCGTTCTCGATCACCCCGACCTCATTCGATTTCCCGTCCTTGGTCATCGACAGCATCACCTTGTCGTCCTTCCGCTCGCCGGTCAGCACCTCCGGCTTCTTCCCGTCCCACCCGGCGCCGGGCAACCCGCCGTGGTACCACTTCACCTCGAACTTGCCCTCCCCGCGGGCGATGACGTGGGCGCCCCACTTCGTCTTGTCCGGCCCCTCGCCGACGTACTCGCCCTGCACGGCGAAGTCCTTGTCGTCCTTCAGCTCTTTCGGGTCGCTGATCGCGATGCGGGGCGGCTTCTTCGGCGGCTCCCTCGGCTTGTCCTGGGCGACGGCGAGGGAACCAGACACGAGTGCGGCGGCGCACAGCAGGCGGAGCATGACGGGCCTCGGATGGGGAAAGGGAACCGGGCGGGACGGGGTGTGTTGTATTCCCCGAGGGGGGAGGATTGATCCGAATCGTCAAGCCCCACCTCTCCCCCGGAGGGGGAGAGGTCGCCGTCTCTTGCGGAGCAAGAGCGGCGGGTGAGGGGCGCTACCTCTGTCGGAGACTCTCCGCGAGTGGGGGAACAACCCCACACCCCGCCCGGTCGCTGCGCGACTCGGTCCGACCTCTCCCCCTCCGGGGGAGAGGTGGGGCTGGCCGAGGTGTCCGGCTCGCCACTGTGAATGGGTCGGCGGCCACTCGCGGAGCGAGTAGAACACTCCCGTCACCGCGGCGGGGGGGCGAGCAGGTCGGCGACGGCCACCAGGATGACCGGGTCGAACGGCTTGGTGAGGAACCGGGTGACCCCGAGCAGGTCGGCGTACTGGCGGTGTTCGACGGCGGAACTGCCGGACAGCATGATGACGGGCAGCATCGGCCCGCGGAGAACGCGGACCTCCTGGGCGACCATGAACCCGCTGGCGTTCGGCAGCAGCATCTCGACGACAACGAGCTGGAACTCTTCCGCCCGCACCTTCGCCAGCGCGTCCGCCCCGTCCGCCGCCACCGTCACCTCGTACCCGTGCGCGCGGAGGGCCGTCGCCAGCGCGTCGGCCAGCGTGGGGTCGTCCTCGGCCAGCAACGCGCGGACCGAGGGCTCGATTGAAATCGGCCCCTCCGTGCCGCTCATTTAGGGCGACCCACTTAGGCGTGAGTGGGAGAGCGAACTGTCCGACCCCGGCCGGCGGGCGTACACCACGGGAATGACCCCGCACCCCCCGCCGACCGCCGGATTCCGCATGCCCGCCGAGTGGGAGCCGCACCGCGGCACCTGGCTGGCATGGCCGCACAAGGAATCCGACTGGCCCGGAAAACTCGCTACAATCGTTACAACTTACACAGAAATCATCCGCACGGTTAGTCGCTTTGAACTCGTTCGCCTGATCGTGCCGGACGAGCCGACGCAACTCGTTGCCGAGGAACAGCTTCGGAAGGCGCACGTCAACGCGGCGAACGTGCAGATTCTGACCCGCCCGACGAACCGCTCGTGGCTCCGCGATTCAGGCCCGATCTTCGTGCACGACAGTGCCAGCGAACTGCTCGCGCTCGACTGGCGGTTCAACGCGTGGGCGAAATATTCAGACTGGGCGCTGGACGACCAGATCCCGGCGTTCGCCGCCGGGGTGCGGGGGGGCCGCACGGTCCAGCCGATTCACAACGGGCACCGGGTGGTACTCGAAGGCGGCAGCATCGACGTGAACGGCGCCGGCCTGATGCTGACCACCGAGGAATGTCTGCTCAGCACCGTGCAACAGCGGAACCCGCCGTTCGACCGGGCAGACTACGAGGCGGCGTTCGACCAGTTCCTCGGGGTGAAGAAGGTGCTGTGGCTGAACCGCGGCATCGCCGGCGACGACACCCACGGGCACATCGACGACCTCGCCCGGTTCGTCAACCCGACGACGGTCGTGACGGTGGTGGAGCCGAACCCGGCCGACGAGAACCACGCCCCGCTACAAGAGAACCTGGACCGGCTGCGGGGGTTCACCGACCTCGCCGGGAAGAAGCTCACCGTGGTGCCGCTGCCGATGCCGCGGCCGGTGTGGTACGACGACCTGCGGCTGCCGGCCAGCTACGCCAACTTCTACATCGGCAACGGGTTCGTCATGGTGCCCACGTTCAACGACCCGGCCGACCGGGTGGCGCTGGGCACCCTGGCCGAGCTGTTCCCCGACCGCGAGGTGGTCGGCATCCACTGCGGCGACCTGGTGTGGGGCCTGGGCACGCTGCACTGCATGACCCAGCAGGAGCCGGCGTAACTCGTAGGGTGGGTCCGGCGGCGGTGAGCCGCCGTGACCCATGATGTCCGCTGAAGCCGGTGGGTCACGGTCGCTCCCGCGATCGGACCCACCCTACGAAGGCTGGCAACTGGTAGGGTGGGTCCGGCGGTGGTGAGCCGCCGTGACCCACGTCGTGAGCTTCCCTCAACCGGAGAGGGCGGATCATGTCGTGGTATCGACGGCGGTACACACCGGGCGGCACGTTCTTCTTCACGGCCGTCGCTGAAGCTCGCCGGCCGCTGTTCAGTTCCGAGTTGAGTCGAAAGTTACTCCGCGCAGCCATCAGTGAGTGTCGCAATCGACGACCGTTCGAGATCGTGGGCATGGTGTTGCTCGACGACCACCTGCACACCATCTGGACGTTGCCGCCGGACGACGCGGACTACTCCACCCGCTGGCGGAAGATCAAGGAGGCGTTCACCGACGCATACCTGGCGGCCGGCGGGACCGAAGCGCCGGTGTCGGACGAGCGGCGGGCACGGGGCGAGCGCGGGGTGTGGCAGCGGCGGTTCTGGGAACACGAATGCCGGGACGAGGACGACCTGAAACGGTGCCTCGACTACATCCACTGGAACCCGGTCAAGCACGGGTATGTGTCGCGGGTGGTTGATTACCCGTGGTCGTCCTTCCACCAGTACGTCCGCACCGGCGAGTACGACCCGTTATGGGGCACCGGCCTAACGATTGCGGAAATCCCTGGGGCGGAATGGGAATAGCTGGCGTGTAGGGTGGGTCCGGTCCCGGTGACGGGACCGTGACCCACGCGGAGCGAACACCGTGGGTCACGGTCCCGTCACCGGGACCGGACCCACCCTACGAAGCGGGCCGTTGGTGCGGCAGCTTCCCCCCCAGGGCCAGCACCGCGCCCACGATCACCGTCGTCACCGCGCTGCCGAGCAGGCTGACCAGGTGCCACGTCCCGAACGCCGCCTTCGCCGCTGTTCGCACACTTTCTTCCGGGTGGAACCGCTCGACCCGCAGCCGCGACACCCACTCGGAGATCGGCCACACGCCCGCCACCAGTGCCGCCGCGACCACGCACAGGATCAGCCGCCAGCGGGTGGCCCGGCCCGCGTCGATCATGCGGAACCCCGCCGCCGTCACCACCGCCACCACCGCACACACCGCGCTCAGGGCGAAGAACCGCGGGAACAGCGGGCCGACCGCCGACCCGGCCAGCCCGCTCGCCAGCGCGTCCTTGTCCGACTGCGGGGCGTCGTCCGGCAGGATGCGGACGAACCCGGTGCGGTCGCTCGGCTGCGTCGCCACCACCTGCTTGAACGAGTCGAAGATGGGCACCGCCGCCACGAAGTTGAAGAACGCCGCCGACCCGAACCACAGCCCGACGGCGAACAGGTGCAGGCCCCGCAGCAGTGTCAGTCGCATGTCACTCTCCCGCGTCTGGCTCTCGGTGCCGGCGGCCAGCCGCCGCATGTTCCCCCGGTGTTTAACGACCACCAGCCCCGCGCCGACGAGGCAGAACGCGGTGACGATCCAGTCCGGGTGGGCGAACGGCTGCGGGGTGGACGCGAACCGGGCGCCAACCAGCGCCACCGCCGCGGCGAGCGACCCGAGCGACACGTACCGGCTCGCCAACGTCACGCTCAGCCACGTCACGAACGCCACGGCGAACGGGCCGGGCACCAGCACCGCCATCACCCCGGCGCCGGTGGCCACGCCCTTCCCCCCGCGGAACCGCAGGTACACCGGGTACAGGTGGCCGAGGAACGCGAGTAATCCGGCCCCCACCCGCAGCGCGTCCGGGTGGCCGAAGGCGTACGGCGCGGCCGGGTCGAGCAGGGCCGCCAGCGGGACGATGCCGCCGACGGGCGCCGCCCCCTTCAGGAAATCCAGGGCGAACGCCGCCGCCCCGTACTTGCGGCCGAGGGTGCGGCCGACGTTGGTGGCGCCGATGTTCCCGCTGCCGACGGCGAACAGATCGACGCCCTTGGCCTTCGCCATCAGGTAGCCGAACGGCACGGCCCCGACCAGGTACGACAGCACGAGCAGGGCGACGGCGACGAGCATGAGGGCGTCCGGCGGGGTGAGGGGGTGTTGTAGGAGTTGACGCAGTCTGGAAAGGAGGGCGCGTTTTCCCCTCTCCCTTGAGGGAGAGGGTCGGCGGCGAGTACGGGGATGGCTCCGGTGCGAGTTCGTGCTGGGCGGGCAGCCGGTCCAGCCGGCCGCGGAGGACGGGGTGCCGCCGCACGCCCTACAATCTCCGGCACCTCCGACCCGCGCACGAGGCGCACCGCTCATGCTCACCGGCGAACTCCGCGGCCAGATCGACCGCATCTGGGACGCGTTCTGGTCCGGCGGCATCTCCAACCCGCTCGAAGTGATCGAGCAGATCACCTACCTGCTGTTCGTCAAGCGGCTGGACGACCTGCACACCCTCGCCGAGAACAAGGCCCGCACCACCAACACGCCGATTGTAAACTCCGGTCGAGAAGTGTGGCGCCCGTCGGGGTCGCGGGTACCAGTTGAGAAGTGTGGCGCTTCGTTTCAGTTCCGGGCGTAAAGTGGGGTGACACCCGTCACTTCCACCGCT
>JALHQU010000121.1 GCA_022841795.1 Fimbriiglobus sp. | reverse complement strand
GCGACCGGAGGATTCACCCCTCCGGTCGCTCACGCTCCCGGCTCGCCCGTTCTGATTTGCCTTTCCCGCCGCACTTCGGCACAATTCCCTTCGGGTCCGTCTCTCCTCGAAGGAAGTCCGTCATGACGATGCGTCGCACGCTGTTCGCCCTGGCCGGCGGGGCCGTTCTGCTGTCCGCCGTCGGGGTCGCGCTGGCCCAGCGGGAGTACAAGAGCGGGTGGGTGTGGCCGGAACCGCCGGTCGTCACCCCGGCCCCGGTCGATAAGCCCGGCGCGCCGCCGAGCGACGCCACGGTGCTGTTCGACGGCACCGCCGAGAGCCTGGCGAAGAACTTCAAGAACGGGGACAAGTGGGTGGTGGCCGACGGGGTGGCCACGGTGAAGGCGACGGACATTGAGAGCAAGGACAGCTTCGGGGACGTGCAGATCCACGTCGAGTTCGCCACCCCGGAGAAGGTGGACCCGAAGCAGACCGGCCAGGGGCGGGGGAACAGCGGGGTGTACATCATGGGCCGGTACGAGGTGCAGATCCTCGACAGCTACGAGAACAAGACGTATTTCGACGGCCAGTGCGCCAGCCTGTACAAGCAGCAGCCGCCGATGGTGAACGTGTGCCGCAAGCCGGGCGAGTGGCAGACGTACGACATCGCGTTCGAGGCCCCGCGGTTCGCCGAGGACGGGAAGGTGCTGAAGCCCGCCGTCTGCACGGTGGTGCACAACGGGGTGTTCGTGCAGAACCACTTCGAGCTGAAGGGCGGCACCTACTACGACCAGCCGGCGAAGTACGTGAAGCACGCCGAGAAGGCGCCGTTCCGCCTACAGAACCACGGCAACCCGATGAAGTTCCGCAACATCTGGGTGCGGGAGCTGAAGCCGATCGTCGGCACCCCGCCGGCGGAGAAGAAGGACGGCGACAAGAAGGACGGGGAATGAGAGCAGACCCGAAAGCCCACGGACGGCCGTCCGTGGGCTTTCATGCTATCCGAAGCACTTCCGCAGCATCTCCAGGCTCTTCGGCACGGCCGTCTTCGGGTCGTCCTTGCCCTCGAACTCGAGCGACACGTACCCCGTGTACCCGGCCTTCCGCATGATGCCGGCGATCTTCTCGTAGTCCAGATCGAGGGTGTACCACGTCCCACCGCCGTGGTACGTCTTCGCCTGCAACAGCACCGTCTTGCCGGCCAGCTTCTCCAGCTTGTCGTAGGGGTCTTCCAGGAAGTTGCCGGTGTCGAGCGTCACCTGGAGCCACGGGGATTTGATGGCGTCCACGATGCGGGCCACCCCTTCCGGCGTGCGGCCCAGGCCCCAGTGGTTCTCCAGCCCCAGGATCACCCCGCACTTCTCGGCCGTCTTCAAGCAGGCCGTCAGCCCGTCGATCGCCCACTTGAACCCGTCCTCGTCGGTGTACCCCGAGATCGGCGGCTCGACCCCCTTGTTCTTCATCAGCTCGTCGAAGTTCTTGCTCGTCCGCCAGGTGCCGGTGTTCACCCGCATGGTCGGGATGCCCATCGCGTAGGCCAGCTCGATCTGCTTGATGGTGAGTTCGACATTCTTCTTCCGCTCCGCCTCGTCCGGGTACAGGAAGCTCTGGTGCGTGGAGAATCCGCACAGGTCCAGCCCGTTCAGGAACGCCCGCCGCTTGATCTGTTGCAGCGTGCCGTTGTCCTCCTCCTCCATCTGCCGGTGCAGGATCTCCACCCCGTCGAACCCCATCTCGGCGGCCAGGTCGATGCACTTGCCGATGTCGCGGAGGTCGCGGTTCTTGAACTGCCAGAACGAGTAGGTGGACACGCCGATGCGGTTCCGCTTCACCGCCGGCTTCGGGTCGGCGGCAGGTGTCGAGCGGGGAAGAGAAGCGAGGGTCGCGGCGGCGACCCCGGCGGCGAGGAACTGGCGGCGGGTGGTCATGGCGGCGTCCTCCGGATAATGAGGCTGGCGGATGGTGTCTCAGCATCCGTGGTTTTGTTCGCCCGACGCGCCAGCGAGGGATGCGTGGTTCCCCTCGCTGGCGCGTCGGGCTAACAAAGACACGACCGGCTGGCGACCACCGTTATACCCGAAACCTCTTCCTTGTTCCCACGCTCCGCGTGGGAACGCACGGGTGCGATGCTCCGCGTCGCCACAGTCGCACCGACGCGGAGCGTCGGGACCCACATTCCCACGCGGAGCGTGGGAACGAGAAATTTTCGGAGTTCACCATGCCCACCCTCACCGTCCGCACCCGCTCTCGCACCGAGTTCGTGGACATCACCGCCGACGTGCGGCAGGCGGTGCGGGCGTCCGGGGTGCGGTCCGGGCTGTGCGTGGTGTACTGCCCGCACACCACCGCCGCCGTCACCATCCAGGAGAACGCCGACCCGGACGTGGTCCGCGACATGCTCCTGTGGCTGAACCAGCACATCCCGAAGGACGTGCCCGGGTTCCGCCACGCCGAGGGGAACAGCGACGCGCACATCAAGGCCAGCCTCGTTGGCCCGAGCGTGACCATCCCGGTGGAGGACGGCGACCTGACGTTCGGCACCTGGCAGGGGGTGTATCTGTGCGAGTTCGACGGGGCGCGAAACCGGACGGTGCGTGTTAAGGTTTGGGGCGAATCCTCGGGTTCTGTCGGATAAATCTGCGGCACCTGAATTCTCCTGTGGGGCGAACCCGGCCGGGTGCGTTGACACCACCGCCGGCGGCGGGATAACGTGCGGTAGGAATGTTTCGGTGACGGTTCACCGCGTTCCGGCCGGGCGCGACCCCATGTACCTCATCAACCCCGACGTGCTGGCCGACGCCAAGGGGCTGTCCGTCGGGGCGACCGCGTTCTTCCTGCTGGTCGGCATCACCCTGTGGGGGTTCGGCTGGCGGTGGCACCGCTTCTGGGTGGTGTTCGCCGTCACCCTGGCGGCCGGGCTGTGGGGCATCTCGGCCGGGCGGGCGGCCGGCACGCAGGTGCTGGCGGTGAGCGTGCTGGTGGCGCTGGCGGCCGGCATGTTGGCGCTGGAGATCGCCAAGATCACCGCGTTCGTCACCGGCGGGACGGCGGCGTGGCTGGCGGCGCAGGCGGTCATGCCGGAGGCGGCCGAGCTGTGGTCGGCGTTCCTGTGCGGCGGGCTGATCGGGGTGGTGCTGTACCGCCTGTGGACGATGCTGGCGACGGCGTTCGTCGGGGTGCTGCTCATCGGCCACACCGGCGTGCTATTCCTGGACATGCTCGGGTCGGTGAACGCGGTCGAGTTCGCACAGAAGAACGCGGCGGCGATCAACACCTGGGCGGCGGTGGCGTCGCTGGTCGGGGTGCTGGTGCAGTCGTGGACCGGGAAGGCGGCGGACGCCGGCGGCGACGACGAGGGGGAGGAGAAGAAGGAGAAAAAGGCGGACGGGAAGGCGTGGGCGTCAGTCGCCGGGGTGTGGAAGAAGGCGACCGGGGCGTTCGCGAAGTGACCTGCCAGCCGCTTGCGGCTTCGCCGCGACGCCGCAAGCGGCTCAAATCGAATCCTCCCCCATCGAGTCCCGCAGGGCGTCGAGTACGTCCTTCAAATTCGTCAGGTGCGGGTTCAAATCCAAAGCATGACTGAACGCGCGGGCCGCCGCCTTCGGCCGGTTCATCCGCAGGTAGCACTGGCCCATGCCGGCGGCCGCCCCGAAGTGGTACGGGTTCAGCCGCAGCACCGCCTCGCAGTCGGCCACCGACAGCGGGTACGCCCCGCGGTTGAAGTGCTGGATGGCCCGCTGGTTGTACGCCTCGGCGAAGTCGGGGTGGTCGCGGATCACGTCGTCGCACGCGGCCAGCCGCTGGTCGGTGTCCGGCAGCCCGACCGCCTGCCGCAGCTCCCGCCCCTGCCGCCCCCCGTCCCCGCGGAACCACACCTCCCACACCGACTCGCCCGCCCCCTCCCGCACCCGCTCGTCCTCGTCCTTCAGCGCCGCCGCCACCGCCGGGTTGCTGGTCATGGTGCCGATCAGCCCGAGCGCCACCACCGCCGCCCGCCGCGGCCGCGGGTCCGGGTGGGTGCTGAGGATGCGGCACAGGGTGCCCTCGGTGTACCGCTCCTGCACCAGTTGGCGGAACTCGGCCACCGCCGCCTCGGCCCCGGCCCGGAACAGGTCCAGGTCGTCGCCCGGCTGGTACTCCGGCAGGTTCTCGTAGGCTTCCACCAGCAGCGACACGGTGTCCCCTCGGCCGGCCCGCGGTCCGGTGTTCAGTTTAGCTGACGCCCCCCGGCGGGGCCAAGCGGTTCCCGCGGTTCCGCACGCCGGTTGCACGGACGAGCCGGCGGGGGTGCGCGTCGGGCAGACTATTCAGGGGTGTGCCCGAGTGCTTGTTGTGTCACAGCCCCTGCTTTCCTGCTTGACCCGGCCCTCGGCTGGTGGATATCACAGAACTGCCTGCCGGAAAAATTCCCGACCCGCGGCGCGAGCAAATCGGCCGCGGGCGGCACCTATACCCGGATCGGGTCATTTTCGGGTTCCTGCCATGACACTGCGGACGTGGTTGGGTCGCCGCCTTGCCCGGTGGACCGCCGGCGGCCGGGAGGTTGCCCCCCGACGGCACCCGCTCGCCGCCACCCTCACCCTCGATCTCCTGCCCGACCGCGACTCGCCGTCGTCGATCGACGTGGGTGAGTTCGCCCTGGTGATCGGGGCGGGAGTTGCGGCCGGCCTGGAAACAGAATCACGGCGGACGACGGCAACGGACCGGGTGGACGTGTCGCGGCCGGAGCCGGTTTTCGCCGACGTCCGCTGGGATTCCCCGATCGTCCTCCGGCAGCAACCGGACGCCCCCGCACGAGTTCTCGGCCTGTCGGACCAACTCCCGGCCGTCCCGTTCCCCACCCCCACCACGAACAGGCCGAATGCGGGGGATGCTTCCACTCCGGAGGCCCGGCGACAATCCGAGCCGACGCCCGCCCCACTGGCAACATCCGCCCGTTCTGTTCCCGCCACCGGGGCGGCACCCGCCGTCGTCGTCGACCGGCCGGCGGAACCCACGCTCCCGGCCGTCGTTCGCCTCACCCCGGCCAAACCGCCGGCGGCGAAACCGGCCCCGCCCGATTTCGCTGGTGTCCCGGCTTCAGCCGGTCTTTCGGAGACCAACGTAGACCGGCTGAAGCCGGGACACCAACGAGAGGCGGCCGACCCGAAAGCCGACCCGGAGGGCGACGCCGACGGACTCCGTGCGCTCATCGCCGGTCGCATCGTCTGGGTGGACCCCCCGCCCGCGATGCCCGCCCCCGCCCCCGCGGCCGATCCGATCATCACTCTGGAACACGCCCCGCCCGAAGTCCCGCCGCCGACGGTAGCGCCCGCCTCCCCGCCGCCCGCCGCGTCTCCGGAGCAAAAGCCGGGGAAGGCGCCGTATGACCCGACGCCCGTACTCCTTCCGACGGCGGATTTCGCCGCACACGGCTATGCGGCGGGCGACTCGGCGTTCCTCCCGCCGGCCGAACCGTCCGCGATCCGCCCGGCCAGTCCGCGGGTCGTCATCGTCAGCCCGATCCCGGCGGCGGGCGGGCAGCCGGTCGCCCCGAGCACCCCGGTGTTCCACATCACCACCGCGGCGGACGCCGGCGGGCAGTTGGTGGTGCCGTACACCCTGGCCGCGCACACCGCCGCCGGCACCATCACCGCCGCCGGGGCGGTGACGCTGACCGCCGGGGCCGGGCCGGTGGTCATCACCGCCGGGTCGGCGCTCGCCCGCCGGCCGGCGGACGTACTCACCCTCACCGCCCGGCAGCGGGCGGGGGCGACCCGCTGGGCGAGCGCCACGGTGTTCCTCACCCCCGCCCACCGCGCCGCCGACGCCGCCCTGTTCGAGGCGCACCGGCTGGCCCGCTCGCCGGAGGCGTTCCGCGCGCTGGTGCGGCGGCACGGGCCGGCGGTGACGCAGGCGTGTCAGCGGATGGTCGGCAACCGGGCGGACGCCGAGGACGTGAGTCAGTTCGTGTTCCTGGAACTGGCCCGGTGGCGGTCGCAGTTCTCGGGCACGCTGGCGGCGTGGCTGCGGGCGGTGTCGCGGAACGCGTCGCTGGCGTTCCTGCGGGCGAAGCGGCGGCGGCAGCGGCACGAGCACGAGGCGGCCCGGCCGGTGGCGGCCGACGCGGCGGCGATCGCCGTGCTGGACGACACCCTGGCCGCGGCCGTCGCCCAACTGCCGTTCGAACTGGCAGAAGCCGTGCGGCTGCGATACCTGGAGGGGTACAGCCAACAGGAGGCGGCGGCGATCGTCGGCTGCCCGCGGGGCACCCTGTCGCGGCGGGCGGCGGAGGGCATCCAGCTCCTGCGGGAGCGGCTGGAGCGGAGCCAGCTCGGCTGACCGCGGGGCGGACGCGTAGGGTGGGCACCGCCCACCGTTCGAGGCGGTGGGCGGTGCCCACCCTACGAAAACCCGGATCGGGCGCGAGCATTTTTCCTTCGGGCGGCACTACTACACACGGGCGGCCGGGACTCGCGGTTGACCCCGTCGCAGTCTTGCCGCTAGCATCCACCCGCTCGACGGAACGCCTTTTCCCGGAGCCTCGCCATGAGTCGCCCGCCCGCCCGCCTCCGCTGCCTGCCGCTCGAAGATCGCGTCACACCGGCCGTCATCACCGTGGACACCCCGTTCGACGTCGTCGATCCGAACGACGGCAAGACCAGCCTGCGGGAGGCGATCGCACTCGCCAACGTCAACCCTGACCCTTTTTCCCCGGGCATTACGTTCGCCCCCGAACTGCGAGGAGCCGTCATCCCGCTCACCCAGGTGGGCGGGACGACGTTCGGCCCGTCCGCGTTCGAGATCACCAGCCGAGTCGGGATTAACGGGTCCGGGCAGAAGATTGTGCGGGCGAACGGGGCACCCGACTTCCGCCTGTTCAGCGTCGGCCAGCAGGGCGAATTATCTCTACAGAACGTCGAGTTGGTCAACGGTGTGGCGGAGAAGGGCGGGGCGGTGTACAACGCGGGCTATTTTGCCGCCCTTCGCACCACGTACGCCGGGAACACCGCCACCCAGGCCGGCGGGGCCATCTACAGCACAGGCCCCGATCTGCACATCCAGGCCAGCACGATCACCAACAACTCCGCCGGGAGCGCCGGGCGGGGCGGGGGCGTTTACGCCGTCGGGTCGAGCGGGTACTGGGTGAGCAACACGATTGCGGACAACATCGGGCGGAACGAGGTGGAACTCCGCGGCGGGTCGGCGGCCACCAAGCCGGCCATGATCATCGGCGGCACCATCATCGCCCGGTCCGGGGACGGACCGATCGGCACCGGGGACGACGCCAATCTGGTGATCGACGGGTACGATCCGCACGCCGATGGGTGGGGCGGCGGGAACCTGATCCGCTCGCACTCCGGCTACCCCGGCGGGATCGTGAGTACCGCGGATCCGCTGCTCGGACCGCTCCAGGGCAACGGCGGGTGGGTCGAGGCGGGGTACACCCGCACCCGCGCCCTGTTACCCGGAAGCCCGGCCATCGACGATGCCGAACTGACGGACATCCCGTTCGGCCACGTGATGCGTCAAGACCAACGAGGGCTGTGGGCCAACCTCGGCGGGGTGGACATCGGCGCGTTCGAATATCGTCTGGAGGACGCCCTCCCGCCGTCAGGGAACCCGCCCGCCCTCGTCATCCCGAACGCGGCCGACCTGCCGGTGCTGACCCCGCCGATCCCGCCCCCGCCCACCGCCACCGTCGCCACCGGGGCGGCGGCCGGGCAGCCGCCGCAGGTGGTGGTGTACGACCAAGCCGGTGCGGAGTTGAAGCGGTTCCTGGCGTACGACCCCGGGTTCCTGGGCGGGGTGAGCGTGGCGGTGGCGGACGTGACCGGGGACGGCATGGCCGATGTCATCACCGCCGCCGGCGGCGGCGGGGCGCCGCACGTGAAGGTGTTCGACGGGGTGACGTTCGCCGAGGTCCGCAGCTTCTTCGCGTTCGACACGAACTTCGTCGGCGGGGTGAGCCTGGCCGCCGGGGACATCACCGGCGACGGCATTGCGGACATCATCTGCGGGGCCGGGGCGGGCGGCGCCCCGCACGTGAAGGCGTTCGACGGCCGAACCGGGGCGGAGGTGCGGAGCTTCTTCGCCTACGACCCCGGGTTCCGCGGCGGCGTGAACGTGGCGGTTGGTCCGACCGGGATCGTCACCGGCGCGGGGGCCGGCGGGGCGCCGCACGTGAAGGTGTTCGCCGCCGACTTGCGGACCGAACTGCTTAGTTTTATGGCCTACGACCCGAGGTTCCGCGGCGGGGTGAACGTGACCTCGGACGGTGACGACCGGATCATCACCGGCACCGGGGTCGGCGGGGCGCCGCACGTGAAGGTGTTCGACTGGGCGATCACCCCGGACGGGTGGACGCAGGTGGCCGACTTCTTCGCCGCCGACCCCACCGCGGCTACCGGGGTGCGGGTCGGGGCGGTGACTTCGGGGGCGGACCAGACGGCATACACGCTGGTGACGAACGCCCGCGGGGAGAGCGAGGTGCGGTGGTTCGTCATCGATTGGGCGGGCACCCTGCCCGACGACACCCGCACGGCGGTGACGGAGGTTCCGCTGACCGCCGCCTTATCGGACGCGGCCGGGCGGGGGAGCCTGGGCAGCTTGAGCGGGACTGTGAGCCGCTGAGCCGACCGGCGGGGCGTACCCCACGCCCCGCTCACTTCTTCTCGGCTTTCCTGGTGAAGATGACGATGTGCTGCCACGGCAGCGTCTTCACCGTCTTGGTGTGTTCCAGCGCCGGGAACTCGGCCATCTCTTTGATCACCTGCCGCTCGCTCATCTTGTGCACCAGCTTGATCGGCACCTCCGGGTCCTCCTCGCGGAACTCGACGAACGCCATCCGCCCGCCCGGCTTGAGCGCCGCCACCATCTTCTCGGTCATCTCGTACGGGAACTCGAACTCGTGGTACACGTCCACCATCAGGATCAGGTCCACCGTCCCGTCGGGCAGCTTCGGGTCCTTGTCCGTGCCCAGCACCGGCTCGACGTTCCCCACCTTCTCCTTCTTCGCCCGCGCCGCGATCAGGTCGAGCATCTCCTGCTGGATGTCCACAGCCAGAATCTTCCCCTTGTCGCCGACTAGCGGGGCCATGCGGAAGGCGTGGAACCCGCTGCCGGCGCCCACG
Source organism: Fimbriiglobus sp. (assembly GCA_022841795.1). Lineage (GTDB taxonomy): Bacteria > Planctomycetota > Planctomycetia > Gemmatales > Gemmataceae > JALHQU01. The sequence continues at coordinate 11,825 of JALHQU010000121.1, read as the reverse complement.
TCCGCCACCACCATGCCGGCCTTCAGCCCGAGCGCGTCGATCAGCTTCTTCGGGTTCTCCTCCTTCTCCCGCTCCGGCCGCTCCAGCCAGCCCGCCCCCTGGTAGCCCATCACCTGGGCGATCTCCCGGTCCAGGTAGAACTTGCCGATGCCGTTCGGGTCGTGGGTCTTCTTCATCACGTACCGCGGCTTGGCCGGCTTCGCCTTCGGCTCGTCGGCGACAGCGAACGGGGCGAGAAAGATGGCGAACAGCAGGGAGGTGCGCATGGGCCGCTCCGGGGAGGCGTGCTGGTATGTTCGCCGACGGCGGGCTGGGGTGCAAGGGGGCGACGCCCACGCCGAGACGAGCACAACCGTCCCGCGTCGGCTACTTCTTCTCGCCGGCGGTGTGCCGGACCATGTCGCGGCACGCCTTCTCGCACTTGCGGCACTCGTCGGCGCACGCCTTCATCATCGGGTCGTCCTTGAACTTGTCGCACTCGTCCCCGCACCGCTTGCAGGCGTCGGCGCAGGCGGTACACATCAGCCCGGCGAACGGCCCCTTGCGGGCGGCGATGCTTGATGCGGCCCGGCAGAAGGTGGCGCAGTCCTGGCAGGTGGCGAGGGTGACGAGGTGGGCCTTCTTGCCGTCCGCCACCATCTTCGCGCAGTGGGTGGAACAGGCGTCACACTCGCGGGCGCAGTCGTCGCACGCTTTGGCGCACTGCATGTAGTGGTCGTCGTGCTTGTCGTGCTTGTGGGCGGCCGGCGGGTCGGCGGCGGTGAGGAACGACAGGGCGGCGAGCGTGGCGATCACGGAGAGGGTGCGGAACACGGGTGGATCTCGCGCAGGAGGGGGCATGGCGCCCGCAACCGCTGCGAGCGCTGCTGCCATACCACCTGCAAATCCCGGTCCAACCGCCAAAGTTGTTAGCCCGACGCGCCAGCGAGGGGAACCACGTACCCCTCGCTGGCGCGTCGGGCTAACAAACCAGATTCACGCCGGCATGCCGGTGCGGTCGAGGCGGACGGGCACCGGCCGGCCGTTGAACCGCATGCCATTCAGCGTGCCGACCACGAACTCGGACACCTCGCCCGGCACGTCCACCACGCAGAACCGATCCAGCACGTCGATGGTGCCGATGTCGCGGGCGGTCAGCCCGACCTCGTTCTCGAACACCTCCATCAGCTCCCGCCGGCCGACCCCGGCCTGCCGCCCGGCGCCGATCCACACCCGCGTCATCCCGCCCTTCGGCCGGACGGCCCGGTCCGGCTGGTGCCGCGGGGCGGTCGGCCCGCCGGTCCGCCGCTGCTGGAAGTTGTCCCGCGGCGGCTGCGCCGGCTGGATGTCCGGCTCGTCGTCGGCCGTCTGCGTGGCCTTCGTCAGCATCGCCAGCACCGCCGCCGCGACGTCCTTCGGGTCCAGTTTCGTCGCCAGCTCGTCGATCGTCTTGCGGAACTCGGCCTGCCCGCCGGCGGCCAGGGTGTCGAGGATCGCCCCCTGGGTCCGCTCCAGCCGCTTCGCCCGGATGTCCGCCTTCGTCGGCATTTTCTCGCCGGTGAACCGCCGGCCGGTGGCCCGCTCGATCTGCTGGAGCAGCGGCCGCTCCCGCGGGTCGGCCAGGGTGATGGCCGTGCCCTCGCGGCCGGCCCGCCCCACCCGCCCGACCCGGTGGGTGTAGGCGTCGGCCGACTCGGGCACGTTGAAGTTCACCACGTGCGACAGGTGGCCGATGTCCAGCCCGCGGGCGGCCACGTCGGTGGCCACCAGCACCGGCACCGTGCCGGCGCGGAACTTCTGCATCACCCGGTCGCGTTGCTCCTGCGTCAGCCCGCCGTGAATGGACTCGGGGCGGAACCCGCGACCCACCAGGAAGTCGGCCACGTCCTCCGAGTCCGCGCGGGTGCGGCAGAACACGATGGACGCCGTGGCCCCTTCGAAGTCGAGCAGCCGGGCGAGGGCGAGCGCCTTCTGCTCGCGGCGGACGACGTACACCAACTCCCGCACCTTCGGCGCTTCCCCGGCGACCGGCTTCGCTTTGGCGATCTCCACCCGCTGCGGGTCGGTCAGGTGCTTGGCGGCGATGGCCGCGATCCGCGGCGGCATGGTGGCGGAGAACAGCATCGTCTGCCGCGTCTTCGGCGTGGCCGTCAGCAGCGCGTCCAGGTCGTCGGCGAACCCCATGTCCAGCATCTCGTCCGCTTCGTCCAGGATGACGACGGACACGTTCGCCAGATCCAGCACCCCGTTCCGCAGGTGGTCGAGCGCCCGGCCGGGGGTGGCGACGATCACGTCCGGCTTCTGCCGCAGCCCCTTCACCTGCTCGACGTACCCGGCCCCGCCGTAGATCGGCACCACCTTGATCTTCATCGGCTTGCCGTAGCTGCTGATCGCCTTTGCCACCTGGATGGCCAGCTCCCGCGTCGGCACCAGCACGAGCGCGGCCGGGTGCTTCCGCTCGGCGACCAGCCCGAGCCGGTGGACGAGCGGCAGGGCGAACGCGGCCGTCTTGCCGGTGCCGGTGGCGGCCAGGCCGATCAGGTCGCGGCCGGCGAGCAGGTGCGGGATGGCCTCCCGCTGAATGGGCGTCGGGTCGGCGTACCCGGCGGCGGTGAGCGCTTCAACGATTCGCGGGTCCAGGCCCAGGGCGGCGAACGCGCTGGCCGGAACGGGGGCAACCACCTCGGTCACGTCGGTCATCGTGTCGGACAAAACGAGCCTTCCTCCCGGGGTCAGCCGGGATCGATCGGGAAACGGACTGTGCGAGGAGGGGTGATGGCCGCAGACGTGCGGGTACTGACCCCGGGCATTCGCAGATGAGACATGATACGGGGCGGGCGGGTTCGCGGCCGGAAGATTTTGGTGAACCCGCTTGAGTTGGTGTCCCGGCTTCAGCCGGTCTTCGGTGGTGAACCGCGGGCGTCAGCCCGACGGGTGTGTTCCGAACCCGACGGGCTGACGCCCGCGGTTCACCCGATCTGCGGCTGATGCCGCCGGTTCACCCAAGACCGCCTGAAGGCGGGACACCAGCAAATCACTTCCCGCTCAGCATCTTCACCGTCCCTTGTGCCCAGTCCGCCACTTCTTTGGAACCGTACACTCGGAGTCCGTCCTTGTTCACGATGATCTGGGCCGCACCACTCCCGAACTTCTGGGTGAGCAGCGCGTTCAGGAACCGGCCCGCCGTCTCCGGATCGAACTTCCCGGCCGACAGGTCGATCTCCACCCACGCTTTGCCCGGAGCGTCCTTCGCCTTGAGCGCCGCCAGCCGGGCTTGCAGTTTCTTGATGTCCGCCTCGATCGCCGCCTCGTCGTCCGGCTTGGCCGGCGGGGTCACCGGGCGGGAGAGGACCGTGTCGTCCGCCTTTGGCATCGGCGGCGGCTTGATCGGGTCGCCGGCCGGCTTCATCTCGACCGGCTTCGTCTTCGTCAGTTCACTCAGCACCGTCCCCCGCAGCGTCGTCTCGCCGAGAGCGGAGGTCGGCGGCGGGGTGACGGCCTTCGGCCGGCGGAACAGCCACATCGGCACCCCGCCGTTCTTCGCCAGGGCGGACGAGCCGAGGAACTCCCACCCGGCCTTCTCCCGCTCCTGGACGAACAGGGCGAGGTTCGCCGCGTCGAACGTCTCGGCCATGTCCGCGAACTCGTACTCCCACTTCGCCGTCTGGAACGCGGTCGGCGGCTCTTTTCGCACCTTCGTATACCGGTCGTCGAGGGCTTCCCTGTACTTCCGAAGGGTGTCTTGCGATTGCTTCGTCTTCTCCGCCTCTTCTTTCGCCTTCGCCAACTCCTCTTCCAGCCGCTTAACCCGCTCGGCCGGCGACTGCGGGGCCGGTTTGCCCTGGGCGTCGGCCGTGCTCACCCACCCGGACCCGGCGGTCAGCCCCAGCCCGCACGCCGCCAGCAGCCCGGCGGCCAGCAGTTTCACCTGGTTCACGCTCATGCCGATGACTCCCTGAGAGAGTTGGAGGATCGAACCCGGAACCGCGAACCCCGCCCGCACCAGCTCGGCCGCCTTCGCCGCCACGCCCGGCGGCGGGGCGACCAGGCCGACCGCCGCCACCGCCCCGAGGGTCAGCCCGCGGGAGTCCAGCCTGGCCAGCACCGCGTCCTTCGCCCGCGTCAGCCGGCCGGACAGCGTGCCCAGCTTCCACCCGAGCTGCTCGGCCGCCTCCGTCTGCCCCTTGCCTTCCAGGCAGCACAGGACGAACGGCACCCGCAGCGTGTCCGGCAGCGTGGCGACTTCCTCGTGGACTGCGGCCAGCGCCCGGTCCCACGCCGAGTCCGGAACGGCGTGGCCGTTCCGCTCGGATGTCGCCGTCGCCGCCTCGCGGCCGGTCCGCCGCTTCGCCGCCTGCCGGGCCTTCGAGCAGACGCGGTATGCCACCCCATGCAGCCACGCCGACAGCTTGCCCGCGTCCCGCACCTTCGCGGCGTTGCGGACCAGCACCAGGAACGTGGCCTGGAAGGCGTCGTCCGCCTCGGCGTCGGACCGGGTGAGGTGGCGGCACACCGCCCACACCAGCCGCCCGTGCCGCTGCACCAGTTGGGCGAACGCGGCCTCATCCCGGTCGGCGGCGAACCGCCGGAGCAGGTCGGCGTCCGACGCCGGCGGGCCGGCGTCGGCCAGCTTCCGCAGAACGGCCTGGAGGGTGCGGTGGGTCATGGTTCACAGAGGTAGTGCCCGCGGCCGGGGGAGTTCTACGAGCAAGACGGTATAATGCCGGGAGCGTAACCGGGGGCGTTCCGATGACCACGATGACGTTCACGACGACGGTGCTGCCCGGCGGGGAGATCCGCGTGTCCGCCCCGCAGCTGGCCGAGGGGCAAACGGTGACGGTGACGGTGGCCGAATCGGCGGCGCGGCCGACTCTCACAAGACAGAACTTGGTGGCGTGGCTCCAATCGCTCCCGTCCACCAAGACGCCGGAGGAGTGGGAACAGTTCGAACGCGATTTCCAGGAGGAGCGGAACTCGTGGGATCGCTGAACTTGCCACCGGGCGGCCGGGTGTACATCGACACCCAGTCACTCATCTACACCATCGAACACAATTCGCGTTACGAGCCGACGCTCCTGCCGCTGTGGGCTGCCGTCAGTTCCGGTGCTGTCGATTTGGTGACGAGCGAGTTGACGATGATGGAATCGCTCGTGGGTCCGTACAAGACCGGCGACACGGCTGTGGAGATGGCCTACGAGCAGTTTTTCGCCTCAAGTGTCGTCACCCTTTTCCCCATCACCCGCGACATCCTCCGGTCGGCCGCGCGGCTGCGAGTAGCCGTTGCCAAACTCCGCACCCCGGACGCCATCCACGCCGCCACCGCTTTTGCCGCTGGCGTCTCCCTGTTCGTCACCAACGACCCGGCGTTCCTCCGCGTGCCCGGCCTGACGGTGGAACTGCTGGACGACGTGATCGCCCGGCCGTGAGCGGGGCAAGTACAATTCCCCCATGAGCACCGCCGAGAAGTACCTCCGCCCGGAAGTCATCCGCCAGGTGGCGCGGCTCGACCTGCGGGCCAAGTTCATCGTCCAGGGGTTCCTCACCGGCCTGCACAACAGCCCGCTCCAGGGGGCGAGCGTCGAGTTCTCCGAGCACCGCAAGTACGTGCCCGGCGACGACCTGAAGGACCTGGACTGGAACGTGTACGCCAAGACCGGCCGGTACTACGTGAAGAAGTACCGGGCCGAGACGAACATGATGGGCTACCTCGTCATGGACCTGTCGAAGTCGATGGGGTACACCTACCGCCAGGAACTCACCAAGTTCGAGTACGGCATCTGCCTGGCGGCGGCGCTGGCGTACATGATGATCCACCAGCAGGACCCGGTCGGGCTGGTCACGTTCGACACCAAGCTGCGGACGGTGCTGCCGCCGAAGTCGAAGCGGTCGCAGTTGGGCACCATGCTGAGCGTGCTGGCGAACTTGCAGCCGACCGGCGAGACGGACATCGCCGGGGCACTGAATCAGGTGGCGGCGCTGGCCAGGGGGAAGGCGCTGGTGATGCTGTTCAGCGACCTGCTGACCGACCCGCCCGAGGTGATCCGCAGCCTGTACCGCCTGCGGCACGCCGGGCACGAGGTGATCCTGTTCCACATCCTCGATGAAGCTGAGGTCCACTTCCCGTTCACCGGCCGCATCGAGTTCGAGGACCCGGAGTCGGACGACAAGCTGCAGGTGAACGCCGACGGCATCAAGGACGACTACCTGGCCGGGCTGGCCGAGTTCCGCGAGCAGTTCAAGCGGGAGTGCGGGCTGGCGAACGTGGACTACGTGCCGATGGACACCAGCGTCGGGTTCGACAAGGCACTGCTCGAATACCTGGTCACGCGGACGCGGCGGTTCGGGTGAGCGGGTGGTCTTCGCCGCGACCAACGGGAGCGGGGTTGCTGGCTCCCGCTCCCGTTGGTCGCGGCGAAGACCGGAGTGCTACCCCCGCAGCCCGACCGAGTCCGCCACCCCCAGGTTCTGGTAGATCTGCCGGGTGGCGTCCGACCGATTCAGCGTGTAGAAGTGGATGCCCTTCACCCCGCCGTCGATCAGCCCGCGGCACTGCTCGGTCGCCCAGTGGATGCCCACCTTCTCCACCGCCGCGTCGTCCGCGCACCGGGCTACCATCCGCAAAAGCCCGGCCGGGATGCGCGAGCCGGCGGACAGTTCCGCCATCCGCACCAGCCCGGCCTTAGTGCTCACCGGCATGACGCCGGCCACGATCGGCACTTTGATGCCGGCCAGGTCGCACCGCTCGCGGAAGTCGAAGAAGTCGCGGTTGTCGAAGAACAGTTGGGTGCAGATGTAGTCCGCCCCGGCGTCCACTTTCCGCTTCAGGTGGTCCATCTCGACCAGCCGGTTCGGGGTGCCCGGGTGCCCCTCCGGGAAGCCGGCCACGCCGACGCCGAACCCCCGCTTGTCCGCCGTGTTCGTCCGGCCCCGCACGAACTTCACCAGTTGCTCGGCGTACTGGAAGGCGTCCTTCGCCCGGTCGTAGTTGGCCAGGTTCTTCGGCGGGTCGCCGCCGAGCGCCAGGATGTTCTCCACCCCGGCGGCGGCGTAGCGGTCGAGGATGTGTTCCATCTCCTCTAAGCTGTGGCACACGCACGTCAGGTGGCTCACCGCCGTCAGGTCCGTCTCCTTCTGGATGCGGACGATCAGGTCGTGGGTGCGGTCGCGGGTGGACCCGCCGGCCCCGTAGGTGACGGACACGAACGACGGCTTCAGCTCCTGCAGGTGCGCGATGGTGCGGAACAGCTCCTCACTCGCCGCGTCCGTCTTCGGCGGGAAGAACTCGAAGCTGAACGTGGTGCGGTCGCGGTCGAGGATGTCGCGGATGTGCATGGTTTTCCTTCCCCGATGTTCCGCGATGGAGGGGCCGGTGGTGGGAACGGCGGGAACCTTCGCGGGCCGCCCTATAGTTTTCGGCTGGGATTTGGGTTTCGGCATACTGAATCGACGGCAGTTCCGAGATGCCGCCCGCTCCGCGGGCTGTGGGGGTCCGAGCCGGTGTTAGTGTACGGGGCGGGGTACGAAGAGACCTCACCCCCCCGCCCCCTCTCCGAGCCGGAGAGGGGGTGTTCAACCGCCGATCGCATCGGTGGAGTGACCGATGGCTGCCGGAGAGCCGACGCGGAACCCGGTCGGGCACCTCGCTTGAACACCCCCTCTCCACGTTGGAGAGGGGGCCGGGGGGTGAGGTCTTCGACCTGCCGTCACCGCCCTGTACACTACCCGCACCTGAATTCCCGGAGCCACCCCGATGACCGTCTCCTGGCGCGGCGTGTTCCCCGCCGCCTGCACCCAGTTCCACCAAGACTTCTCGCTGAACATCCCCGGCACGCTCAAGCACCTGGACGCCATGCTCGCCGCCGGCGTCCACGGGTTCGTGATGATGGGCAGCGTGGGCGAGAACACCACCCTGGAGCCGAGCGAGAAGCGGGAGCTGCTGAAGGCGACGGTCGAGCACATCGGCAAGAAGGTGCCGGTGCTGGTCGGGGTGGCCGAGTACACCACGGCGCAGGCGTGCCGGTGGGCGGCGGACTCGCAGAAGCTCGGGGCGGACGGGCTGATGGTGCTGCCGGCGATGGTGTACAAGAGTGACGACCGGGAGACGATCGCCCACTTCCGCGCGGTGGCGAAGGCGAGCGACCTGCCGATCATGGTGTACAACAACCCGCCGGCGTACAAGACGGACGTGACCCCGCAGATGTTCGCGGACATGGCCGACGAGCCGAAGTTCGCGTGCATCAAGGAGAGTTCGGACAACCCGCGGCGGATCACCGACATCATCAACCTGACCGGCGATCGGTACGCCATCCTGGCCGGCGTCGATGACCTGTTCCTCGAATGCTGTATGCTCGGGGCGGTGGGGTGGATCAGCGGGCTGGTGAACGCCTTCCCCGCCGAGAACCGGCTGATCTGGGACCTGGTGCAGGCCGGCAAGTGGGAGGAAGCCCGCAAGGTGTACCGCTGGTACACCCCGCTGCTGCACCTGGACACGCACATGAAGCTGGTGCAGTACATCAAGCTGGCGTCGGCCGAGTGCGGGTACGGCACCGAACTCACCCGCCCGCCGCGGCTGCCGCTGGTGGGCGACGAGCGGGAGCAGGTGCTGACCATCATCCGCACGGCAAAAGCCACCCGGCCGAAGGTGAACTAAAGGCAGGATTCACCGCCGAGGGCACATGAGGGCACATGAGAGGAAGACAGGATAAAGACAGAGATCCATTCTTCTGAACTCTTTCCTGACTTCCTCTCATGTGCCCTCATGTGCCCTCGGCGGTGAACTTTCTTCTGGCTTCGTCCGCGTGCCCTCTGAACCCATGCACAGAATCCGCGTCATCGATTCGCACACCGGCGGGGAGCCGACCCGGGTGGTGCTGGACGGCATCCCGGACCTGGGCGGCGGGAGCGTGGCCGACCGCGGCCACGTGTTCCGCGAGAAGCACGATTCCTTCCGCTCGTGCGTGGTGAACGAACCCCGCGGGTCGGACATCCTGGTCGGCGCGCTGCTCGTCCCGCCGGTGAACCCGGCGGCGGCGTGTGGGGTGATCTTCTTCAACAACGTCGGCGTGCTCGGCATGTGCGGGCACGGCACCATCGGGCTGGTGGCGACGCTGGCGCACCTGGGGAAGATCGGCCCCGGCGACCACCTGATCGAAACGACCGTCGGCGACATCACGGCGACGTTGCACGCCGACGGGCGGGTGAGCGTGCGGAACGTGCCCAGCTACCGGCACGCGACGGCGGTGATGGTGGACGTGCCGGGATACGGTTCGGTGACCGGAGACGTGGCGTGGGGCGGGAACTGGTTCTACCTGGTGGGCGACCACAACCAGCGGTTGGACGTGAAGTACGCCGAGCAGTTGACGGCGTTCACCTGGAAGATCCGGCTGGCGCTGGAAGCGGCGGCCGTCGCCGGCGACCCGTCGCTGAACGCCGGGCTGATCGACCACATCGAACTGGTCGGCCCGCCACACGACCCGGCCAACCACGCCCGCAACTTCGTGCTGTGCCCCGGCAAGGCCTACGACCGCAGCCCGTGCGGCACCGGCACCAGCGCCAAGCTGGCGTGCCTGGCGGCGGACGGCAAGCTGGCCCCCGGCGAGGTGTGGCGGCAGGAGAGCGTGCTGGGCAGCGTGTTCGAGGGGACGTACCAGCCGGCCTGGGAACGCATCATCCCGACCGTCACCGGCACCGCGTTCGTGACCGCCGAGGCGACGCTGCTGGTGGACCCGAGGGATCCGCTGAAGGACGGGGTGCGGTAGATTTGGTGAACCGGCGGCGTGAGCCGCCTGGGTGAATCCCACCCGACGGGCTGACGCCCGCGGTTCACCAAGACAGCTACTTCCGCCGGTACAACGTCGCCGTGCCCGTCTTCCGCACGCACTCCCACTCGCCGCTCGTGCGGAAGTACCAGTCGTACCCCATGTCGCGGTCGGTGGTGGCGGTGAGGGCGAAGTCGAACCGCCCGTACCGCCCCTGCCAGCGGGCCATCGCCTCGGCCGTTCCGGTCTCGTCCGCCCGGATGAACTCCAAGAGCCAGTCGTCGCCGAACACCTCGCAGCGGTCGTCCACGAACACCTTGTACCCCGGCGTGTGGTGGATCAGGAACCCGCCGTAGATGTACTCGCAGAACACGCGGTCCGGCTCGCCCGGCTTCGGTTCCAGCCGCTTCAGGTCGTCGAGCAGTTCGGTCGGCCACAACTTCGGGTCCAGCTTCGCGGTGCCGGCGCCGACCAGCGGAACGGCCGAGCCGTTCCACTGACAGCCGATTGCCACCGCCACACACGCCACCGCCGTGACGACCACCGGCCAGAACGCCCCGCGGGGCGGGCCGGAGGGCGGGGTGTACACGTCCGGCCGCTTCGCCGCCAGCCAGCGGGCGTACCGGGTGTGCGGCCACATATCGATGACCGCCACCGTGGCGACGACGGCGAACAGCGACCCGTGCCGCACCCGCAGCATCGCCTGCACCAGCCAGAACAGCGGCACCAGCCACGCCACCCGCGGGCGGCCGGGCAGCACCCCGGCCAGCAGCACCAGGTACACGGCCGCCAGCACCAGCGTCGTCCACCCCTTCGGGTCGGCCGGGTCGAACCGCGAGTGCTCGATGATGAGATCCGGCAGGTGCGGCATGTTCAGGATGAGCATCCACGTCCGCGGCATGTCCAGGCCGTAGGGGGAGGCGAACGCGGTCAGCCCGCACACCAGGCCGAGGGCGAGGAGGGCGGGGACGGACTTCCACGACCGAATCGGTGAACCGCGGGTGTCAGCCCGCGGGTGTGTTTTGGAACCCACGGGCTGACACCCGCGGTTCACCAAGAACAGGATCGTCCAGCCGATGCCGGCCAGCCCGAGGGTGGTCAGCCCGCCGAGCATCCCGCCGTGGACGTTGGTCCACACCCAGAACAGCGGCACCAGCCACCACAACCGCGACAGCCGGGTGTCACCCGCTTCGAACCGGACGATCGCCGTCATCACCGCCGCCATCCCGCACATGGTGAACAGCAGCGGGCGGGCGTGGAAGTGGTGGGCCATGACCGACGCCGCCAGCAGCACGAACCCGATGCCGAAGATGGGGTGCAGGCCGGTGCGGACCAGCCGCGCCGCCAGCCACGCCAGCAGCCCGGCGGCGGTGGCGGTGGACGCGACCAGCACCGCGTCCAGCCCGCCGAGGCGGTGCAGCAGGGCCATGCCGATCTCGCCCAGCCACTGGTACGGCACCCACGGGGTGCCGGCGAAGGTGAACGTGTACGGGTCGGCGGCGATGAACCCCTCGTGCAGGATCTTCTCGCCGGTGGCGACGTGCCAGAACGTGCCGGGGTCGCGGAGGAACCGGCTGCCGCCGAACTGCAGGCACAACCAGAACAGCACGAACAGCGCCGGGCCGGGCCAGAGAGGGCGGAAGAGACCCCACCCCCCGGCCCCCTCCCTCACAGGGAGAGGGGGAGAAAAGACAGTCAGCCCTTTGCCAACGGGGGGAGGGGTACGGTGGTCGGACTCCCCCTCTCCGATTCGGGGAGGGGGTTGGGGGGTGGGGTCAAATTCCGTTCTCATGCCGTCGCCACCTCGACCTCACGGGGAACGGGAACCGCCGCCCGTCGCGGCGACGTGCCGGCGTACACGGCCAGCGTCAGCGGGGCGAGCCAGGCGTACCAGCACGAGTCCACCCGGGCGTGGCTCATGGCGAACATGGTGGCGTTGGCGGCGACGAGGACCACGACCGCTCCCCTCGCCCCCGGGGGAGAGGGGCTGGGGGTGAGGGGGCCTTTTCCCACACCTCCCCCCGTGCGGGGGAGGTCGGCGTCTGCGAAGCAGACGGCGGGAGGGGGGTCGAATGGCAGTCCACCCCC
>JALHQU010000120.1:15143-21204 GCA_022841795.1 Fimbriiglobus sp. | reverse complement strand
GCCGCCCCCGCCGCCCATCCCGCCGAACGCCCCGAACCCGCCGCCGGGCTGACCGCCGCCGCCCGGCTGCCGCTGGGCGAGCGCCGCCCCGCCCGCCACGGCTACCACCGCCGACACCAGCAGGAACCGCACCAGATTGCGCATGTGAGTCTCCGAATGATGGGAGGGGGACGCGCCGCGGGGCGCGTGTGTCCGCTTGGAATTAGACGCGACCGCGTATGACATGGCGATGAGAGGAAACGAAAACGGGGCCGGCAACCCGGCCCCGTTTCGGAGGTGTGTGTCACAGCAGTCCCGTCAGCGGAGCGCCCGCTCCTGGTCGGCCTTGTGGTTCACGTGCTTGAACGTCACCTCGTTGGCCAGCTTGCCGATGTACTCCCCGCGGTAGATGCCTTTCTGGGCCACGTCGTTCGGCCGCAGCGGGGCCTGCGACACTAGCGGGTACTGGTACTTCGGGGCGGTCTTCCCGGCCTCGTACACCGCCACCTCCATCGTCGCCCGCCCGCGGCAGATCTCGTTCCCGTACTCCTTGTCCGACAGGCTGAACTCGAGCAGGCTGACGTCGATCCAGTAGTCCGCCCCCATGCGGGCGGCGAACTCGCCGGGGTTACCCAGGTTCCACTTCTGCGGGTTGTTCGTCACCACCGCGTTGATCTTCGCCTGGTCGATCACCTTGATCGGGGTGACCTTGTTCTCCGTCGCCAGCGCCTTCATCTGCGACCCGATCTTGCTCGCCAGGTCCAGGTCCACCCCGGCCTGCACCCCGTGCTGGGAGGTGACGGACACGGCCACCACCACCTCCTTCTTCCCCTCCGGCGGGGTGAGCGGGAACTCGGCGTCCTTCTTCTGGTCCCCCTTCAACAGGTGCCACCACGTGCCCGGCCCGCACCCGAACCCGGTGCCCAGCACCAGGGCCACCAGTGCCGCCTTCCACCCCCACTTGGCGAACCCGCCGCTGTTCCGGTTCATCCGTGAACTCCCCCCTTCGGGAAGGAACAAGTGACAAGGAGTAAGTCACAAGTGGCCGAACGGCGCCCTTGTTCCTTCTTCCTTATCCCTTGCTACTTCTTCCTTGTCACTTTTCACCCGACCATGATGTACACCCACCGGCCCATCATGAGCGCGAGCAGTGAACACAACAGGATGGTGGCGAACAGCTCCCCGTTCCGCACCCCCACCAGCCGCCCCCGCACCGCACTCCACACCGCCCACGGCGTCAGCACCGCGATGGCCGCGCAGAACAGGGTGCCCACCCAGTTCGCCCGCAGCGAGTTCGCCACGTCCCCGTGAACCAGCAGGGCGAAGCTCGTCGTCATCCCGCACGCCGGGCACGGCTTGCCGGTCAGCACCACCATGTTGCACGGCTGGAGGCCGAGCTGCTGGTGCGTGCCCATGCTCAGCGGCTGGCCGGCGGCGTCGTAGGGCCGCAGGCACGCCGCGATCGCCAGAACGCTGGTGAACCCGACCGCCATCACCACCAGGGCGACCCGCACCCAGCGGGGCATCCGCCGCGGGCGGCGGGGCGGCGGGACGAAGTCGAAGTCTTCGTCTTCGTCGTCCACCAGTTCGTACCCGGCGTCGTCGGGCGGGTCGGTCTGTGTCTGTTCAGAGGGGGGCACGGATAGCCTCGGGTCTTGAATCAATCAACCCCATTTCCATCTTCGCGGCGACCCCCGGGAGCCGTAACGTGGGGGTGCAGCACCCCTATTCTACCGAGGTTTCCGCGTGACCGTGCCGGAGCGAGTGCGGGCGGCGATGGACCGGCTGATGCCGGGGTGGGGAACCGTCCGCGGGGTGGTGGCGGTGTCCGGCGGGGCGGACAGCGTGGCCCTGCTGCGGGCGGTGGCGGAATGCGGGGCGACGGTGACGGCGGCGCACCTGAACCACCAGCTTCGGGGGGCGGAGAGCAACGGCGACGAGGCGTTCGTGACCGATCTGGCGAACACGCTGAAGGTGCCGGTACGAACCGAGCGGATCGACGTGGCGGGGCTGGGCGGGAACCTGGAGGCGACCGCCCGCCGGGTGCGGTACGAATGGCTGACGAAGGTGGCGGCGGAAGTCGGCGGCGGGTGGATCGCCACCGGCCACACCGCCGACGACCAGGCCGAGACGGTACTGCACCGGCTCATCCGGGGAACCGGGCTACGGGGGCCGGGGGGGGTAGGTTTTGCTTTGCTTCGCCCCCTCCTCACTCTCCCCCGCACCGACCTGCTCGCGTACCTGCACACCCTGCCGCAGCCCTACCGCACCGACTCGTCGAACGCCGACCCGCGGTTCACCCGCACCCGCATCCGCTCCGAACTGCTCCCGCTGCTCCGCACGTTCAACCCCGGCATCGTGGACGTATTCGGCCGGCTGAGCGTACAGGCGGAGGAGCTGTTCGCCGACCTGGAAGCGGAGACCGCGAAGCTGCTGGCCGACGTGGAACTGCCGCGGGCCGGGGGGATGCTGATTCTGGATGCGGCGAAGCTGGAAGCGATCGGCGAGGCGAAGGTGCGGTCGATCCTGCGGATGCTCTGGGCCCGCGAGGGCTGGCCGACCAACGCCATGACGTTCGACCACTGGAAGCGCGCCGCCGCGATTGCGCTCGGCACCCACCCCGTCGCCGACTTCCCCGACGGCGTCCACGTCCGCCGCCCCGAACGGGTGGTTCAGCTCCTCCGGAGTAGTAGCAAGTGACAAGTAGCAAGGAACAAAGGAAAACTGCCGCCCTCTGTTCTGCCGTTTGTTCCTTGCTACTTGTTCCTTGTCACTTGCGAGGTTTCCGATGCTGCGTCCGATCCGCCGTGCCCTGCTGTCCGTGTCCGACAAGACCGGCCTCGTCGAGTTCGCCCGCGAACTGCACACCAGGTACGGCGTGGAACTGATCGCCACCGGCGGGACGCGGAAGGCGCTGGCCGACGCCGGTCTGCCGGTGAAGGACATCTCCGAACTGACGAAGTTCCCCGAGATCCTCGACGGGCGGGTGAAGACGCTGCACCCCGCCATCTACGCCGGGCTGCTGGCGAAGCGGAGCAAGCCCGAACACATGCAGACGCTGACGGACCATGGCCTGCCCGAGATCGACCTGGTGGTGTGCAACCTGTACCCGTTCGAGCAGACGGTGGCGAAGCCGGGCGTGACCGAGGCCGAGGCGATCGAGAACATCGACATCGGTGGGCCGTGCATGGTGCGGGCGGCGGCGAAGAACTTCGAGAGCGTGCTGGTTCTGGTATGGCCCGGGCAGTACCCGGACACGCTCAAGGAGATGGCAACCCACGACGGGAAAGTGCCTCGGGAGTGGCGGCGGGAGTCCGCCGCATTCGCCTTCGACCGCGTCCGCGACTACGACACGGCGATCGCCAACTACTTCACCGACGGCACCGACAACAAGCCGTTCGGCGGGGTGTATGACTTCTCCCTCAACCGGAAGCAAACGCTCCGCTACGGCGAAAACCCGCACCAGCAAGCCGCGTTCTACGCCGAGCCCGGCCTGACCCGTCCGTGCGTGTCCACCGCCCAGCAACTGCACGGCAAGGAGCTGAGTTACAACAACATCCTCGACCTCGATTCGGCGTTGAACTTGGCCCGCGAGTTCACGTCGCCGGCGGCGGTGGTGGTGAAGCACAACAACCCGTGCGGGGCGGCGACGGCCGGCACGCTGGCCGAGGCGTTCCACCGGGCGTGGGACGGCGACCCGCTGTCGGCGTTCGGCGGCATCATCGCGTTCAACCAGCCCGTCGATGCGAAGACGGCCGAGGCGATGCTGAGCGGCGAGCGGTTCGTCGAGTGCGTCATCGCCCCGGACTACGATGACACCGCGTTGTCACTGCTAAAGGGGTGGAAGAAGAACGTGCGGCTGCTGAAGACCGGGCCGCTGTCCGGCCCGCCACAAGGGTTGGACTACCGCCGGGTAGACGGTGGGCTGCTGGTGCAAACCCGCGACGTGGGCGCCGACGACCTCACCAAGTGGGAGGTGAAGACGAAGCGGCAGCCGACGCCGGCCGAACGGGACGCGCTGTGGTTCGCGTGGCTGGCGTGCAAGCATGTGAAGTCGAACGCGATCACCCTGGCGAGCGGCACGCAACTCGTGGGCGTGGGTGCCGGGCAGATGTCCCGCGTGGTGTCCGTCGAGATCGCCATCAAGAAAGCCGGGGGGAAGGCGAAGGGTGCCGTCCTCGCTTCCGACGCCTTCTTCCCGTTCCCGGATAACGTGGAGCTGGCCGCCGCCGCCGGCATTACCGCCGTCGTGCAGCCCGGCGGCAGCGTGAAGGACGCCGACAGCATCGCCGCCTGCGACAAACACGGGATTACGATGCTGTTCACCGGCGTGCGGCACTTCCGGCACTAACCTCAGGAGCTCCCCCAATGGCCATGCCCTCCCGCCCGCTCGGGTCCACCGGCGCGAGCGTGTCCGTGCTGTGTTTCGGCGGCTGGCACTGCGGTCAGCCGGAACTCACCGATGACCAGAGCATCCGTCTCATCCAGCGGGCCGCCGACAGCGGGTTCACCTTTTTCGACAACGCCTGGGACTACCACGACGGCCGCAGCGAGGAACTGATGGGCCGGGCGCTGGCCGACGGCGGGCGGCGGAAGGACGTGTTCCTGATGACCAAGAACTGCGCCCGCGACGCGGCCGGCACGCGGCAGCACCTGGAAGACAGCCTCCGCCGGCTGCGGACCGACTACCTCGACCTGTGGCAGTTCCACGAGATCAACTACGACAACGACCCGGACTGGATCGTCGAGCAGGGGGCGCTGGCCGAGGCGCTGAAGGCGCAGCAGGAGGGGAAGGTGCGGTTCCTCGGGTTCACCGGGCACAAGTCCCCGCACATCTTCCTGAAGATGCTGCCGGTGCATTCGTGGGCCACGGTGCAACTGCCGACCAACGTGTGCGACTACTGGTACCGTAGCAGCACCCACGACGTGCTGCCGAAGTTGGCCGAGCGGGGCATCGGGGCGATCGGCATGAAGAGCCTGGGAGGGGGGAACGTCTCCGCCGGCGGGGTGTTCGTGGCGAACGGGGTGTGTTCGGCGGAGGAGGCGATCCGGTACGCCGCCAGCCTGCCGATCAGCTCGCTGGTGGTCGGCATCGACTCGGAGAAGGTGCTGGACCAGGCGCTGAAAATCGGCACCGGCTTCACCCCGATGTCGGCGGCCGAGATGGCGGCGCTGCAACAGCGGGTGAAGCCGGTGGCGACGGACGGGCGGTTCGAGCCGAGCAAGAGCACCCAGAACTACGACGGCCCGTACCACCGCAAGCAGCACGGGTTCGCGGCTTAGTGTTCTGCTCGCTCCGCGAGCGGGCTCGACAAGACCGCTCGCGGAGCGAGCAGAACACTTTACGGCATGGTGAGCGCGTCCACCTTCCACTGCCCGTCGGCCGTCTCCACCACCGTCAGGGTGATGGTCAGCCGCGGGCCGGCGGGCGGCTTCGGCTTCTTCGGCGGCCGCGGGTTGTCCTCGTCGTCGAAGTCGTCGAACCCGTGGTCGATCTCGGTCGGCGAGAGGGAGAGCTGCATCTTCCGCTGGCGGTTCGGCTTGTCGCCGGTGACGCTGCTCGTCCCCACCTCCTCGTGGTCCTTGTGCTTGGTGAGCAGCGGGTTCTTCTTCAGCAGGTCGTCGAACTGGGCCTTGGTGTACTTCGTTTTGAACGCCGGGGTGGTGGCGTCGTAGGCGGTTTGCGCCTGGCCGGTGGTCAGGTGGGTGAGGAACTGGTCGGCCACGCCCTCGGATTTCGCCTCCACCTCGAACGACTCGCCCATCTGCTTCGCCTGCTGCACCACCTGGTTCACCCCCTGGGTGATCTTCCAGATGCCGTACCCGCACCCGGCCAGCACCAGCAGCACCACCCCGCCGACGATCCCGAGGATCAGCCCGGTGTTGCTCTTCGGCTCCTCCCGGCGGCGCCGCCGCGGGCGGTCGTCGTCGTCCTCGTCGTCGTCATCCCGGCGGCGCTTGCGGGGGCGGTCGTCGCGGTCGTCTTCGTCGTCGTAGTCGCGGGGCATGGGGAACTCCGGGGTTGGGCGAGCCGGGAGCGTGAGCGACCGGAGTGAAATAAACCACCGCGCGCGAACCCTCC
>JALHQU010000120.1:0-15133 GCA_022841795.1 Fimbriiglobus sp. | reverse complement strand
GCGGGGGCGGGGCCCTACTGGTTTGTGTTGAACCTCCGGTCGCTCACGCTCCCGGCTCGCCAGGATACTCTACTTCATCTGCCCGCTGTGGCCCTTGATCTCGCCCACCGGCTCGGCCCGCCCGCCCAGGTGCTTCGCCAGGAACTGCTCGCTCACGGCGAAGAAGTGCAGGCGGTTCTCCGGGCGGGCGAACCCGTGCCCCTCGTCCGGGTACAGCACGTACTGCACCTCCTTCTTGTTCTTCCGCATGGCCTCGACGATCTGGTCGCTCTCCGCCTGCTTCACCCGCGGGTCGTTCGCCCCCTGGCCGATGAGCAGCGGCTTGGTGATCTGGTCCGCCCGGTACAGCGGCGAGCACTTCTCCAGGAAGTCCTTGTCCTCGCCCATCCGCTTGGTGAACATGGCCTTCATCGGCGCCCAGTACGGCGGGATGGTGCCCAGGAGCGTGTTCAGGTTGCTCGGGCCGACGATGTCCACCCCGCAGGCGAACTTCTCCGGGGTGAACGTCAGGCCGACGAGCGTGGCGTACCCGCCGTAGCTGCCGCCGGCGATGGCCGTCTTCTTCGGGTCGATCACCCCCTTCGCGGCGAAGTGGTCCACCGCGTCGAGCAGGTCCTGGTGCATCTTCCCGGACCACTCCTTGTTGGCCGCGTTCAGGAACGCCTTGCCGTACCCGGTGCTGCCGCGGAAGTTCACCTGGATGCAGACGTACCCGCGGTTCGCCAGCCACTGCACCATCCCGCTGTACCCCCAACTGTCCCTCGCCCACGGCCCGCCGTGGACGAGCAGCACCGCCGGCAGGTTCTTCGCCTCCACCCCCACCGGCAGGGTGGCGTACCCGTGCACGGTCAGCCCGTCCTTCGCCTTGAACTCGAACGGCTGCATCTGGGCCAGCTTCACCTTCTCCAGCTTGCTGTTGTTGGTGAACAGGAAGTCGGCCTTCTTCGTTTTGCGGTCGTACAGGTAGTAGCTGGCCGGGCCGTCGTCGGCGACGTAGGCGACGATCCACTTCGAATCATCCTTCGTCTTGCTGCCCACGCTGAAGTCGCCGCGGGCCACCTTCGCCAGCGCCGCGAAGTCCTCTTTCACCGAGTCGTCCAGCACCGTCCACTCGGTGCGGGCTTTGGTGAACGACACGGCCAGCGGGATCCGCTTGTCGTCGTCGATCATCGCCCCGCTCACGTCGTACTGCTTGTCCTCGGCCACCACCGTCTCCTTGCCGGCGGCCACGTCCAGTTTCACCAGCCGCAGGGCGTTGGCGTCCGCGCTGTGGATGAGCCACACGGTGTTGGCATCGGGGCCGAACCCGGCCAGTTGGGCCTGGTCGTCCGCCCCCACCTTCTTCACCGTCTTCCACTTGCCGTCGTCCGCCTTCACCCGCACCTCGTACCCGCCGTCCGGCAGCATGCTGGTGGACCCGCGGACCTGGAACTTGGCGTCCGCCTCGAACCCCATCACGTCGCCCGGGTTCTCGGTGTCCAGCGTCACCTCGCCGGTGTCCAGCCTGATGCGGTGCATGTCGAACAGCGCCTTGTTCCGCTTGTTCAGGCCCACCAGGATCTCGTTCGGGAACTGCTTGTCCGTCTCCACCCCCTGCACCCGCACCCCGTCGAACGGGGTCAGCTCGCGGGTCTTCTTCTCGCCGATGTCCGCCGCGAACAGGTGGAAGTTCTCGTCCCCGCCTTTGTCTTGCAGGTACAGCAGGTGCTTGCCGTCGTACGCCCAGAAGAACTGGCGGATGCCCCGCTTCGGGTCTTGCGTGACGGCGACGGCGTCGTCAGCCTTCTTGTCCGTCGGGTACACCCACACCTGGAGGACGTTCTTGTCGTCCGGCCGCAGGTAGGCGATGTGCTTGCCGTCCGGGGAGATCTGCGGGCCGGCCTTCTCCGGGTTGCCGAACAGCACCTCCCGCGGGATGAGCGGAGGGAGTTCGGCGAACGCGGGGGCGGCGAAAGCCGCGACGAGCAGGGACGCGATGGCAGCGCGCATGGAGGGAACCTCCGGGTGACGGGACTCGGGCGATGCGGGGAATTCGCCCGCGGGGTGAGGATATTTGCCGGGGGTGGCGGGTGGAAGAGTTCACCACAGAGTCACAGAGAGCACCGAGGAGCACCGAGAAAGACAGATTTCACCGCCGAGGGCACGAGAGGGCACATGAGAGAAGAGGAGATCAGGGTCTCAGACCGTCTGTTTCTGTTTTCCTCTCGTGCCCTCATGTGCCCTCGGCGGTGAATCGTCTTGCTGCGTTTCTGACCGCCTCGGTGCCCTCTGTGACTCTGTGGTGAACTCTTCTTCCTCTCATCCCGCCACCTCCACCATTAATCTCCCCGGTAGCGTCTCGAACGTCGCTTCCGTCACCCCGTCCTCGGGCTTGCAGAAGAACTCGCCGTCGGCGTGGACGCACAGCGGCGTCTGGCCCGTCACCCGCACGGCCGCCGTGGTGCCGCTCACCAGCTTCGGGTGGTTGGTCGGCAGTTTCCCCACGATCAGTCCCGGCAGGTATCGCACCAGTTCCCACCGGCTCACGTCCGCCACGTGCAGGTAGTCGAACCGCCCGTCGTCCAGCTTCGCCCCCAGGGTGATCGGGAACCCGCCCTCCTTCTTGCCCACGTTTACCGTCAGCGCCAGCGTCGGGCACGCCGCCTCCCGGTCGTCGAACCGCACGCTCAGGGCGGGGGCCTGGTAGTGCCACCACATGGCCCGCAGGAACGCCACCGCGTACAGCGGGATGCTGCGGAGCCAGCGGATCTTGCGGGATTCGAGCGCCACCATGCCGTTGAACCCGACCCCCGAGCAGTTGACGAAGAACGTCTCCCGCCCGGCCCCCGAGATGCGGCCGACGTCCACCGCCGTCGCCACCAGCGGCACCTTCCCCTCCGCCTTCCACCAGCGATCCAGGCCGAGGGCGAAGGCGTAGTCGTTGCTCGACCCGAGCGGCCACACGCCGAGCGTGGCTTGGCGGTTCGCTTGCAGCAGGCCGTTCGCCACCTCGTGAACGGTGCCGTCCCCGCCGGCGGCGATCACCCGTTCGGCCCCCCGCTCGGCCGCGGCGCGGGCCAGTTCGATCCCGTGCCCAGGCCCGTCGGTGGGCAGGAATTCCGCTTCCGGTGCGGCCCATGTTCTAACTTTGTCGATAAGTTTTCTGGCGCGACCGCGGCCGGCGGCCGGGTTGTACACAACACAAGTGAACGGTGGGGGCACGGAACACCGGGGGGCGGGCGGTGAAGGTCACGATCCGAGCGCTGACGCCAGAAGACATACCCGCGGCGGTGCGGGTGTGGCAAGAGACGACCGCCCGGGCGAAGGACGCCGACCCGCCGGACGCCGTCCGCCGGTACCTGGACCGCAACCCCGGCGTGTGCCAGGTGGCCGACCTGGGCGGCACCCTGATCGGGCTGGCGGTGGCCGGGCACGACGGCCGCCGCGGGTTCCTGCACCACGTCGGGGTGAGTTCGGCGTACCGCCGCCAGGGGGTCGGCCGCAAGCTGGTGGAATGCACCCTCGCCGCTCTGCGGCACGCCGGCCTGACCCGCGTTCACGTCCAGCTCAAGCAGGGGAACGCCATCGGCCTGCACTTCTGGAAACGGCTCGGCTGTCGCGAACGCACCGACGCCGTCGTCATCTCGATCCTGTTGTCTGACTCGGGCGAGGGGTGAGCCATTCTTGGGTGAACCCCGACCGCAAGGTCGGTGGGTGCGTGTCGGCTGGCTCACACCCACCGACCTTGCGGTCGGGGTTCACCGGACTCCGACTCGCGGGGCTGAGGACACCTTCACATGAACGGCCTGCTGGTGATCGACAAGCCCCCCGGGATGACCTCACGGGACGTGGTGAACCGCGCCCAGTTGTGGTTCCCGCGGAAGACGAAGCTCGGGCACACCGGCACCCTCGACCCGCTGGCGACCGGCGTGCTGGTGGTGTGCGTCGGGGCGGCGACGCGGCTGGCCGAGTTCGTGCAGGCGATGGGCAAGACGTACCGCACGCGGATTCTGCTCGGTCACCGATCCGACACCGACGACGCCGACGGCACCGTCACCGCAGTGAGCGGGGCCAGTCCGGTTTCGGAGCAGGCGATCCGGGACGCCCTGCCGCGGTTCATCGGCACCATTTCGCAGACCCCGCCGGCGTACTCGGCGCTGAAGGTGGCCGGTCAGCGGGCGCACGACCTGGCCCGCCGCGGGGCGGACGTGAAGCTGGCCGCCCGGCCGGTGAACGTGTACCGCATCGACCTGCTCGGGTACGGGTGGCCGCACCTCGACCTGGAGATCGACTGCGGAAAGGGGACGTACATCCGCAGCATCGCCCGCGACCTGGGTGACGCACTCGGCGTCGGCGGGCTGGTGCAGACGCTGCGGCGCACCCGCGTCGGCCCGTTCACCGCCGAACAGGGCGTCGGGCTGGACGCGGCGGACGTGCGGGACCGACTGCTGCCGATGGCGAAAGCCGTGGCCGAGTTGCCGCGGGTGGAACTGACCGACGACCTGGCGACACGATTCCGGCAGGGTCAGCGGGTGGCGTGCGCGGCGAAGGATGCGGAGACGGCGGCGGTGTTCGCCGGGGGCGAACTGCTCGGCATCGGCGAGGTGAGCGGCGGACAGGTGAAGCCGAAGGTGGTGGTGTGATCGACCGCGGCCGGGTACGATTCCACCTCCCCGCTGGAGTGCCCCATGACCGACGATTCGCCCCAACCCGCCCCGCCCGAGACCGAGCGCGCCGACCCTGTTCCCGCTGATTCGCCACGCCCGTCCACGGCGACGGACGAGGACTTCAACGGCGTCTGCGCGTTACTCCTCATCCTCCTTCTGCCGCACCTGCTCACACAACTGCCGTACGAGTTGGTCCTCCTGGTCCGCTATTCGTACTGGAAGAACGTTTCCGGCGTCGCGTTCGCCGTCAGCCAGATCGCCCTGATCTGGCTCATCATCCGGCGGACGCGGGGCACCTGGGCTGAAGTCGGTCTGGTCCGCCGCGTCCGGTTCCTCGACCTTCTGTCCGCCGCCGCGATGGTGGTGTTCGCTCACGTCCTACATCGGTTCGCCGTGAAACTGTTCTACCCGGATACAGTCGATGCCGTGTTGTCGGGCGGGTACGGCGAGCGGCCGGTCGGCGTGGTGAGCTGGTCGCTGACCGTCGTGCGGATCGTTGTGGCCGCGTTCGCGGAGGAACTGGTGTTCCGCGGCTACCTGTACACCCGGCTGGAGAGGTTGCTGTCATCCCCCTTGTGGGCCACGCTGCTCGCCGCCCTGCTGTTCGGCGTGGTCCACCTGAACCACGGAGCCGCCGGCGCACTCGGGGCGGTGTTCTTCGGCGTCCTGACCACGGTGGCGTTCGCCGCCACCCGGCGGCTGTGGCCCACCACCTTGGCGCACGTCGCATACAACCTGAGTCTGGTCTTGCTATCGACGGAACCGGAGTTCGTGCCCGAATCGGAGACACCCGGAACCAAATCGCCCAACTTGCCGTGGTGAATTGACGAAGCCCACCCACGGCCGTGGGTGGGCTTCGGCGGTCCGGCTTAGAACTGGTCCAGCCAGAAGTGGTGGCCGCGGTAGTACCGCATCGGCTGGAACAGGTGGTAGTCCCAGCCCGGCTCGCGGAACGGCGGGTACGCCATGTACGCCGGCGGTTTCATGTACGGCTGGCCGGGGTTCTCCGGCCACTTCGGCGACTGCGCCGGCCAGTAACTGTGCGGCATGGCGTAGTACGGGTAGTAGAAGTGCCGCGGCAGGGGCGGGTCGGCGGCCGTCGCCGGGGCGGACACCCCGGACCACAGGGCGACCGCCGCGGCCACCGTCAGCAGCTTGCTCAGCCAGCGGGTCATGTTCCGTCCTCCGTGAAGTGCCGGGAGCGGCCCGGCCGACGTCCTGTCGCATCGGACACTACCCATCCACATCGGACGATTCCCCCGCCGCGTTCGGCCGGGTGTGACCGGAAAAGCTAAAACGACCCGGCCCGGAGTGCGGCCGCACGACCCCCGCGCGATGCGCCGCCGGCGGGGCGGGAAGTTGCCCGCCGGCCGGCGGAATTCCTCAAGTGGGGCAAGTTTCCAACTTGCCACGGCAAGATGCAATCTTGCCCCACGCACCCACCGACCTTGCGGTCGGGGTTCACCGAAATCCCATGACCCACGACCCGCACCAGTTCTACGACAACCCGCTGATCGCCCGGTACGCCGGGGCGGCCATGAGCGAGCGGTGGGGGCCGCGGCGGAAGTTCCGCACCTGGCGGCGGCTGTGGCTGGCGCTCGCGGAAGCCGAACACGAACTCGGTCTGCTGTCCGCCGACGGGGCGACGCCCCGCATCACGCCGGAACACCTGGCCGAACTGCGGGCGCACCTGGACGACATCGACTTCGACCGGGCGGCGCACCACGAGAAGGTGCTGCGGCACGACGTGATGGCCCACGTCCACACGCTCGGCGAGGTCGCGCCGGGATGCAAGGAGATCATCCACCTCGGGGCCACGTCCTGCTACGTCACGGACAACGCCGACCTGATCCTGATGCGGGAGTCGCTCGACGAACTGTGCGGCGGGCTGGCCAACCTGATCGACGCCCTGGCCCGGTTCGCCGAGACGTGGCGGGCCGAGCCGACGCTCGGGTTCACCCACTTCCAGCCGGCCCAACTGACGACGGTGGGCAAGCGGGCGACGCTGTGGTGCTACGACTTCGTCCTCGACCTGAAGGAGCTGGAGCGGCGGCGGGACGAGATGCCGTTCCGCGGGGCGAAGGGCACCACCGGCACGCAGGCCAGCTTCCTGGCGCTGTTCGGCGGGAACCACGATAAGGTGCGGCACCTGGACGAGCTGGTGGCGACAAAGATGGGGTTCGACACCCGCTTCCCCGTCACCGGGCAGACGTACTCCCGCAAGATCGACACGCAGGCGTTGGACGCGCTCAGCGGGGTGGCCCAATCCGCACACAAGTGGGGGAGCGACCTGCGGTTGCTCGCCCACCGGCAGGAGATCGACGAGCCGTTCGAGGAGAAGCAGATCGGGTCGAGTGCGATGGCGTACAAGCGGAACCCGATGCGGGCCGAGCGGCTGTGTTCGCTGTCGCGGTTCCTGATGGGCCTGCCGGCGATGGCCGCCCAGACGCACGCCACCCAGTGGTTCGAGCGGACGCTCGACGACTCCGCCGCCCGCCGGCTGTACATCCCGCAGGCGTTCCTGACGGCGGATGCGTGCCTGCGGATCGGGCTGAACGTCGCCCGCGGGCTGGTGGTGAACGCGCCGGTGATCGCCCGCGGGGTCCGCGAGTACCTGCCGTACATGGCGACGGAAAATCTCATCATGGCGGCGGTGGCCGCCGGCGCCGACCGGCAGGACGCTCACGAGGTGATCCGCGTCCACAGCCACGCCGTCACCAAGCGGATCAAGGACGGCGAGGGGGTGAGTACCGAACTGTTCGACCGGCTGAAGGCGGAGCCGGCGTTCGCCGGGGTGAACTTCGACGCCGCCACGGATGCCAGGTTGTTCGTCGGCCGCAGCCCGGAGCAGGTGACGGAGTTCGTGGAGATGGAGGTGGAGCCGATCCGCCTGCGGTACTCGGCCCGATTGGGCCAGCGGGCGGAACTCAAAGTGTGATCCGTCTTCGCCGCGACCTTCGGGAGCGGAACCCGCTCCCGAAGGTCGCGGCGAAGAGTCAACTCACTTCTTCGGCGGCTTGTCGTCCCCGCTGGCCGTCCACTGCCGGCCGACGGCGTCCATGTCTTTCGGCAGCGGCACGTTCGGCGGCTGCATGCCGAACTCCTTGATCCGCGCCTCGCGGATCTTGGCCGTGTCCACCTTGAACTCCTTGTCGCGGGCGGCCACCACCGTCTCGTCCGCCTGTCCGTCGCCCATTAGCGACCAGATGAGTAGCGGCTCGCCCACCGGCACGCTGGTGCTCGGGTCCGGCCAGGTGTGCCACGCCTTGCCCCAGGTGGTCAGCACCACCTTCATGAACGCCGCCTCGTCCTTCGCCTCCATCGCCGGGGCGATCAGCCCGCCGCCGAGCACCTCGTAGGTGTGCGCGTGCCAGAACTTCTTCTCCGCGTCCGGCAGCTTGCGGTACGCCTCGTCCGAGATCAGGTACTCGACGCCCACCAGCTTGGCGTTCGCCCCGGTGCCGTCGAACAGCACGCACTGGAACACGTCGCCGTCCTTGCCGCCGGTGTGGGCGGCGCAGTAGTGCTGCGTGACGAACTGGATCTTCGGGTTCTTCTTCGCCATGTGGATGCCGCAGAAGTGCGCGTGCGGCCCGGCCAGCGGGGACGCACCCGGCTTGTGCCCGTGCTGCGCTTGGGCGGCGGACGTACACACCAGGCCGGCGCCGGCGGCGGCGGCCGCACCGAACAGTTCGCGTCGATCGATCACGGTGTTACTCCGGAGAGGGCTGACCGCGGGAGTGTGCGGCCGGTGGCCCGTTATACCCGGCGACGCGGGCGGGTGGAAGCACCAACTGCTGCTCGTATATTCCGCCTGCCACATCGGGTACAAGGGAGGGAGGAGACGCTCCATGACTTCCGGGCAACTGCTTCGCGCGTTCGACTGGAAGTGGGCCGGCTACTGGACGGTCGCGTTCCTGGCGAACTTGCCGGTGCCGGTTGTCGGAACCGTGACACACGTTGTGGAGTCCGCACGCCCGGGAGTGTTCTCCGGATTCCTCGTGGCGTATTGGGTCGGCCTGATTCTGTGCGGGTGTCGGTTCCGGATTGGCCGCTCGCTCGCGCTGGGTGGGGCTTTGCTGATCCCGTTCCAGTTCCTCCCAATACCGCAAGTCCTGTTCGCAATGATCGCGGACGGGGTGTGGAGTTCGGCCGTCGGGAACTCGGTCATTGACATTTATGGCTTTGTGGACAGAGGCGCGTTCGGCCCGGAGAGCAGTCTCGGCGGGTTCTTCGTCGTGATGTTCTCCGCGTGGTGGATGTGTGTGATGGCGGTGTGGCTCGGCACCGTCGTCCGCTGGCTGTACGGCGATCACCCGATCTGGCGGAACTCTTCGGTGAACGCCGACCCTGACGCCGACCCGTGATTTCCGCCCGCCGCCCGCGGGCTACACTGACTCCCATATGCTGCCCTTCGCCCGGAGCCTCCCGCGATGACCGAGTTGCCGGACGGTGCCCACAGCCGGCTCGTCTGGCTGACGATTCCGCACGCCACCCCGCAACCCGTACAAGCCACTCTCACCCGCAACCCGCCGCTCGACCGGCTGGACGGAGCCGAACGTGCGTGGACGCCGGCTCGCCTGCGGCTGACCGCCCGCCAACGTCATCACGGGCGGGTTGGTGTCATCCAGCACGGGCACTGGAATTGGACGAACAAAGGGCAATGGTTCCGGTCCGGCGTGTGGCGGCTGGTGGCCGTCGAATCCGGCCCACAGGTGGAGGGGCTGATGGCGGTCGCCGCCCGGCCGTCGGTGTCCCGACTCGTCCCGCCCGAACCGCTCGTGTACATCGATTTCCTCGAATCGGCCCCGTGGAACAACCGCGAACTCACCCACCCGGACCCGCCGCACCGGGCCGGCATCGGGCTGAACCTGTTGGCCGACGCAGTTCTGTGGAGCGTGCAGGCCGGGTGGGGCGGACGGGTCGGCCTGCACGCCCTCCCGCAGGCGAGCGGGTTCTACACCCGGCACGGCATGACCTTGGTCGATCCGGCTGACCCGAACTACTACGACCTGCCGTACTTCGAGTACACTTCTACTGTGGCCGCCAACTGGCTCGCCGCCCTGGGGATGACGCCGTGAACGCACCGATCGCCGACCCGCTGCTCGCCGCCATCGACCCGGCCGGGGACGGGTTCGTGTCGGCCGGCGGCCCGCCGTGGCGGGCCGTGGCGGACCCCGCGTGCGTCCTCGAACTGGACTCCGGCGAGTGGGAGTTGCTCCGCTCCGCCCTGAGCGAGTCGAGCGGGAACGAACACCTGGCCCGCAAGCTCGGTCTGTCCCCGGCCGACCTGTCCGACCGGCTCGGCCGCCTGGCCGGCAAGCTCGAATCGACCCGCCCGCACGCCGCCGGCTGATCGTGACCGACGACCCCGCCCGGAGCCTCCCGCGATGCCCACCCAGGTCTGGATCAACGGCCAGTTCTTCGACAAGCTCGACGCCAAGGTGTCCGTGTACGACCACGGCCTGCTGTACGGCGACGGGGTGTTCGAGGGCATCCGCATCTACTCCGGCAAGGTGTTCAAGCACCGCGAACACATCGAGCGGCTGTACGACTCGGCCAAGGCCATCGCCCTCACCATCCCGCTGACGCCCGAGCAGATGATGAAGGCGGTGGAGGACACGGTGGCGGCGAACAAGAAGGTGGACGGGTACATCCGGCTGATCGTCACCCGCGGGGCGGGCAACCTGGGGCTGGACCCGCGGAAGTGCGAGCCGGTGGTGATCGTCATCGTGGACGACATCAGCCTGTACCCGGCCGAGTTGTACGAGAACGGGCTGGAGGTGGTCACGTCCAGCTACATCCGCAACCACCCGAACGCCACCAACCCGCGGGTGAAGTCGCTCAACTACCTGAACAACATCCTGGCCAAGATCGAGGCCATCCGCGCCGGCTGCCTGGAAGCCATCATGCTCAACCACAAGGGCGAGGTGGCCGAGTGTACCGGCGACAACCTGTTCGTGGTGAAGCACGGGGTGCTGAAGACCCCGCCGCCGGACGCCGGCATCCTGGAGGGGGTCACCCGCAACCTGGTGATCGAGTTGGCGAAGAAGGCGGGGGTGCCGTTCCAGGAGGCGACGATGACGCGGCACGACGTGTACGTGGCGGACGAGATGTTCCTGACCGGCACCGCCGCCGAGGTGATCGCGGTGACGAAGGTGGACGGGCGGGTGGTCGGGTCGGGCAAACAGGGGCCGATCACGAAGAAGCTGCGGGAGCTGTTCACCAAAGCCATCCGGGAGTAGGTGCCTTGTGGCGAACCGGTGCTTGGCGAGCCGGGAGCGTGAGCGACCGGAGGTTTGATTCCTCCGGTCGCTCACGCTCCCGGCTCGCCAAAATCACTTCCCCCGTCGCTTCAGCACCGCCACCGCCGCCTTCGTCGGCCCGGCGTCCGGGTGCCCGGTGGCCATGTCCTTGATGACCGCGACCGCGTCGTCCGAGCCGATGGCGTCGAGGATGTAGATAGCCGACTCCTCGTGATACCAGCGGTCGGCGTGCGTCTGCCCTTTCGCCGTGCTGAACGTGAATTCCTGGCCGGACGGCCGGAGGCCGATCCGCTTATTCTGTGGGGCGTCCGCCCGCCACACGACCATCAGCGTGCCACCCCGCGGGAGGTCGCGGACGGCCGGGTCCAGTGCGTACTCGTAGTCGCGGAGGTGGTTCACATGGTCGATGTCGAAGTCGTCCGGGATGGCGTTGTACGGCCGGTCGGCCCACGCCATCATGGCGTCCGCCAGCCGGCACCGCTTGGTCGGGGTGTCGGCCGCCGCCCACAGGTCGTCGAACGCCATCTCCAGTTGCAGATCGACCACCTGGAGTTCCCGCACCGCCGCGAGCACCTCCGTCCGGTCGTCGCCGAACAGCTTGGCGAGCAGCTTCTTCGCGCCGTCGGCGGTCAGTTTCACCGGCCGCAACTGCCTCTTCAGGAACCGCACGGCGTCCGCCGGGCGGTCCAAAAAGGCGTCGGCCGCGTCCGGCGTGGTGACCGAGTACCACTGCTGCTGCCAGACGACGTCCAGTTCGCGCCACGGTTCGTCAGGAAGCGGACGTCCGCGGCGTTCAGCCCCGAGTCGCTGCCTGACGGCGTCCAGGTCACGCGACATCAGGCGGCTGAGCGCGGCCGTCGCGTAGCGGGTGGTCTTCGCCCCCTCCCGCCCGTCGGCCAACGCCTCCAGGTGCTGTCGGGCGTCCGGGGAGTTGATCCGCCGCAGCGCGTACACCCAGTCCGGGGGTGCGGGCGTCATTTTCCCGTCGAACGCGGTCTCCATTCGGACCTGTTCCTCGTAAGTCTGGCAGCCGGCATGCGCCACGCTCCCGCGGCCGGCCCGGGCCACCTCCAGCCTCCACCGCTCCGGCCGCCCGTCGGGCGGCTGCAGGCTGACCTTCGTGTGGTCGCCGGGCGGCCAATCGATCCCGAACGTGGCGGCGGCCAGCCGCATCTGTTGCGGTTCGCCCTGGGCCACCTCCAAGGCTTCGCCCAACGGCATCGCCAGTCGCACGTCGCGGTGCCGCAGGTCTCGGAAGGCCCGCCTCCAGGTCGCCTCGTCGTCGCTACCCAACTCGGCGATGAGCGACTTCGCTTCCTGCTCCTTCATCCCGGCCGGCTTCACCAGCCGGCGGAGGTACTCCACCCCCGCCTCCGGTCGGCTGACCAGCCGGCAGTAATACCGCAGCTGGGCGGACGCCCGCTCCCCGCGGCGGTCCCACAGGTCGTTGAACTCCTTCTCCTGCTCGGCCGTCAGTGCCGGTGCTTTGGGCACCGGGGCGGCGACGGCGGCGGGAGCTGTGAACAGTAGGAGAATGAGGAGTCGGGGCATGGCGAACTCCGGAACGGGCAACTGATGATACCCGCCGGGCGGACCGTGCGGAACCGCCTGGCGAAACTCCAACGGTATTTCTTCCGGCCGAACGGGGATGGTTCCGGAAAGGGGTCCCCCCACCCGGCCGGAACCAATGAGAGATCAGGTGGGCTACTCGTACTTCTGGCCGGTCAGCTTCAGGAAGGTGGCGTGGAAGTCGAACTCGCGGGTGCGGACGCTGGCGACGGTGCCGGCGGACACGAACCCGGCCAGCTTCGCCCGGTCGGCGTCGGCATCCATGTCCACCGTCACACGGGTGTGGTCGGCCAGGATCACGTCGGCCTTCCGCTCGGTGTGCTCGCTCCGCAGCGCGAGCGGGGAGTCGAGCGCCACCAGCTTGCCCTTGCACACGATGCCCACGCGGTCGCAGATCTTCTCCACCTCGCCCATGTCGTGGGTGGTCATCACCACGGTGGCGCCGGCCGCCACCCGCTCCCGCAGGATGCGGTGGACCACGTCGGCCGAGTGGATGTCCAGATTGGCGGTCGGCTCGTCCAGGTAGAACACCGGCGGCTCGTGCAGCAGAGCGCGGGCGAGCAACAGCTTCTTCCTCATGCCGAGCGAGTACCCCCGCACCGGCACGTTCCCGGCTTCTTCCAACTCGACCATCCGCAGGCAGTCCCGCACCCGCAGCCGCGGCACGGCGTACAGGTCGGCGAAAAACTCCAGGTTGCGGCGGCCGGTGAACTCGTCGAAGTGGTTGTCCCGGTCCGGCACGTAGCCGAACAGCGGCTTGATCTTGGCCCACTCCGTCACCACGTCGTGCCCGCACACCGTGACCGTGCCGGCGGTCGGCCGCCGCTGGCCGATGAGCACGCGGATGGTGGTGGACTTGCCCGCCCCGTTCGGCCCGAGCAGGCCGAACAGCTCGCCGCGGCGGATGTCCAGCGACAACCCGTCCACGGCGGTGAACGAGCCGTACTGCACGCGGAGGGCGTCGATGCGGATAGCGGGATCAGGCATGGGTTGGAATTCGTACTGAGCCACAGAGAACACCGAGGGCACAGAGGAGATTAGAACAAATTCTCCTCTGTGCCCTCGGTGTTCTCTGTGGCTCTGAAAGGTACTTTTCGACCCGTCAGATGCCCGACTCGCCGAGTTCCTTCAGCATGGTGCGGGCCAGCTTGTACGCGTTGCGGATGGTGATGACTCGCACCTCCATCTGCCCCTCGTTGAACATGCTGCCGAGGGCGTTCTTCGGCAGCCCGGCCAGTTCGAGGGTGAGCGGCAGCAGGCTCATGAACTCTTTCATCCGCTGCTGCTTCAGCTCGGGGGTGGCGTCGTCGGCCATGGGTGTGGCTCCGGGCGGGTCGGGGGGTCGCGGCGTGTGTTAGGCTATCCCGCCGGGCGGGTCGGCTCAAGGCGCGGCTGCGTGGGGCAAGATTTCATCTTGCCGTCTACCGGAGGCAAGATGAAATCTTGCCGTTGACCGGAGGCAAGATGAAATCTTGCCCCACGACAGCACCCCGGTTCCGTCCGTACACCATCCCCATTCCCCCACCGCCGAGGCCGCCATGCAGATCGTACTCATCCCCGGTGACGGGATCGGGCCGGAAGTGACCGCCGCCTGCTGCCGGGTCGTCGCCGCCGCCGGGGTGGACATCGACTGGGTGCCGGCCGACGCCGGGCTGGGGGCCGTCGAGAAGCACGGCGAGCCGCTGCCGGACGTGACCCTTGAACTCATCCGCAAGCACCGGGTGGCGCTCAAGGGGCCGTGTACCACCCCGGTGGGCAAGGGGTTCCGCAGCATCAACGTGCGGCTGCGGAAGGACCTCGACCTGTACGCCAGCGTGCGGCCGGTGAACAGCCTGCCGGGGGTGAAAACGCCCTACGAGAACGTGGACCTGGTGGTGGTGCGGGAGAACACCGAGGGGCTGTACGCCGGCCTCGAACACCAGATCGTGCCCGGCATCATCGAGAGCCTGCGGGTGATCACCAAGCCGGCGTGCGAGCGGATCGTGCGATACGCCTTCGAACACGCCCGGCACGCCGGCCGGCACCGCGTCACCTTCTGCCACAAGGCGGACGTGATGCGGCTGACCGACGGCCTGTTCCTGGAGTGCGCCCGCAGCGTGGCCGACGAGTTCCCGTTCATCGCGTTCGAGGAGAAGCCGATCGACAACGTGTGCCTGGACCTGGCCCTCGACCCGACCAGGTACGACGTGCTGGTGATGGAGAACCTGTTCGGCGACGTGATCTCGGACCTGTGCGCCGGGCTGGTGGGCGGGCTGGGGGTGGTGCCGGGGGCGAACCTGGGCAGCCGGTACGCGGTGTTCGAGGCGGTGCATGGCAGCGCGCCGGACATCGCCGGGCAGGGGAAGGCGAACCCGATCGCCGTCGTCCGCAGCGCGGCCATGATGCTCGACCACGTGGGCGAGCGGGCGGCGGCGGTGCGGATCGAGCGGGCGGTGGTAAAGACGCTCCAGGCCGGCGTCGGTCTCACCCGCGACCTGGGCGGCACCGGCAACACCGACAGCATCACGAGCGAGATCATCAAGCACCTGGTGGCGTGATACCGAATCACATCGATTCGTTACCATGATCGGCGTTGCCGACGCGTGGAGGGCGAGCGATGCGACGGTTGCCGGTGGTCCGCCACCTCACCGCCCGGCGGGCGTGGGGGCGGTA
>JALHQU010000119.1 GCA_022841795.1 Fimbriiglobus sp. | reverse complement strand
CCGGCACGTTCCACGCCGTCGGCCCGGAGCGGCACACCCCGTTCACCTTCGCCCGGCTGGTGGCCCACCTGTTCGGGTACGACGCCGACCTGGTGGTGGCGGACGAGCTGGCCGACGAGGGCATCCCGACGCGGCCGTTCCTCGACCGCACCCGGCTGAAGACGCTGCTCGGGCCGAACGCCCTCCGCCGCCCGGCCGACGGGCTGCGGGCGGTGCGGGCCGCCCTCACCGAGGGCAGCCGGCTGCGGGTGGCGGCGTGATGAGGTGGGAAAAAAATGCTCGCTCACTGTTGCACCCGCGATGCGGACATGGGAAAATCTTAACCACGTGCGATAGCTTGTAGTCTGAGGCATATCGCTTCACGACACTTGCAACGCGCACGCCCACGGAGCTGGACCATGTTTCCGCTTTTTTCACCCGAAGGCCAGGACTTCCTGAGCCGCGTGGCGCAAAAGGTCGCCACCTATCCGCCGGTTTTGCAGCGAGAGTTGTTCAAGATGATTTTTCTGCTGCTGTTGCGGGAAGTGGCGAACTACAATCGTGCGTACCAATTGGCGGTGACTGATGCGTTGCAGCAGCAGCGGCTGAAAGCCCGGCGGAAGTAAATCGAATTGAAAAGCTGTCAATATGCACCCGGCGGGCTGACCCGCCGGGTCTTTTTTTACCCGATGGGCGGGTGTGTGCTGAGGGCAGCCGGCTGCGGGTGGCGGCGTAAGATAGCCGCGACCCGTTAGCCCGACGCGCCAGCGAGGGTCAAGCATGTCCCTCGCTGGCGCGTCGGGCTAACCATTCAGTCTGGAGTGCCCCATGCCCGCCACCCTCGCCGGTCGGCTCGCCGAGTACGCCGTCGGCCTCTCCTTCGACAAGCTGACCTCGGAAGCCGTCCACGAGACGAAGCGGCGGTTCATCGACTCGTTCGCCACGGCGGTCGGGGCGATGCCGTCCGACGCCTACGCGATTGCCAGGAAGTGCGCCGGCCGCGTCAGCGGCAACCCCGGCGCGTCCGTCCTCGGCGGCGGGACGAGTTCGCCGGAATGGGCCACGTTCGTGAACGGCCTGCTCATCCGCTACCTGGACTTCAACGACACGTACCTGAGCAAGGAGCCGGCGCACCCGTCGGACAATCTGGCGGCGGTGCTGGCGGTGGGCGAGGCGGTGGGGGCCGGCGGGAAGGATCTGATCACGGCGGCGGTGCTGGCCTACGAGATCCAGTGCCGGTTCTGCGATGCGGCCAGCTTGCGGAAGCACGGTGTGGATCACGTCACCTACGGGGCCATCTCGTCGGCCGTCGCCAGTGCGAAGCTGATGAAGCTGGACGTGACGAAGACCACGCACACCGTCGGGATCGCCGGGGTGTGCAACACCGCCCTGCGGCAGACGCGCTCCGGCGAGCTGAGCATGTGGAAGGGGTGCGCGTTCGCCAACGCCGCCCGCAACGGGGTGTTCGCCGCTACTCTCGCCGCCGACGGCATGACCGGCCCGGCCCCGATTTTCGAGGGCGACCTCGGGTTCTTCAAACTGGTGGCCCGCGAGGCGTTCACCCCCGCCCCGTTCGGCACCGAGACCGGCAACACCGACGGGTTCATGATCAACAAGACGTACATCAAGTTCTGGCCGGCCGAGTACCACAGCCAGAGCGCCATCGACGCGGCCCTGCAACTGCGGGCCGAACTGAAGGGCGACGTGAGCGCCGTGGACCGCATCGACATCCACACGTTCGAGGCCAGTTACAACATCATCGGCAAGTACCCCGAAGCGTGGGCGCCGAAGACCCGCGAGACGGCCGACCACAGCCTGCCGTACTGCACCGCGGCGGCCCTGTACCACGGCGACGTGTACCTGGAGACGTTCGACGACGCGCGGTTCACCGACCCGAAGCTGGTGGCGTTCACCGGCAAGGTGAAGGTGAACTGGGACAAGACGCTCGACCCGCGGTACCCGACCGGCATCCCGAACCGCATCACCCTGACCATGACCGACGGGCGGGTGCTGGCGAAGGAGGTGGAGTTCCCCCGCGGGCACGCCGGCAACCCGATGACCGACGCCGAGGTGGAGGCCAAGTTCCGCCGGGCGGTCGAGCCGAAGTACGGCAAGGCGAAGGCGGACGCGGTGCTGGCGAGGTGCTGGGAGTTCGAGAAGCTGACCAGCGTGACCGAGTTGATCCGGATGTTCGACTGACGCGCGGTGAGCCGGGAGCGTGAGCGACCGGAGGGTGTGAATCCTCCGGTCGCTCACGCTCCCGGCTCGCCAAATCACTTAATAGTCCGCCACTACCTCGCCGGCCGCGCGTGTGCACAGCGCGGCGAAGGTGGCGATCGGGATCTGCTGGCGGACGAACTGCACGTGCCCGTCGGCGAACAGGGCGTTCATCCCGCCGGTGTGGAAGCTGAACGGCTCGTTGTCGTTGCGGGCGTTCATCACCGTCGCGCACGGCAGCCCGCACCCCTCCGCGCTCCCGTCCGCCGCCGAGCCGTCGAAGCTGAACGCCCCCTCGTTGTCCACCCACCCGATGCCCTGGTCGTTGGTGAGGGCGGGGAACGGGGTGCGGCCGCGGTACACCAGCGGGCGGGCCGCCGTCTCCGCCACGATGATGGTGTGCGACGTGCCGTCGGAGATGCTCAGCATGGTGTTCTGTGAGTCCCGGTGCAGCACCGAGAACCTGTTGCCGGCGTCGTAGAGCGGAGCCGACAGGTGCGGGTTGATGCCCACCGGCCCGACCCCCATCACCGCCTCGTAGTCGGTCGGACCGAGCGGCTGCGGGAAGGTGAGGGCCGGGCGGCCGGGGGCGGGCGTTGGCTTGGCCACCGCCGCCGTGATCGGCGTGCGGGTGCCGGTGCTCGGGCACTGGTACAGCTTCACCGGCGTGACTGCGGCGTTCAGGTTGGGCCCCTCCCACCAGTGGAAGTTCAGGTCGAACACCCGCTGCAGGTTGTCCTGCTCCATGTACGGCAGGATGACCGTCCGCCACGAGTGCCACTTGCCGCCCGGGTTGCCGGGGGCCGCCTTCGTCCACCCGGACGCCGGGAAGAACTGGTAGCTGTCGTGATAGGTGTGCAGGGCCAGCCCCATCTGCTTCAGGTTGTTCTGGCAGCTCATGCGGGCGGCCGCCTCCCGCACCTTCTGCACGGCGGGCAGGAGCAGGCCGATGAGGATGGCGATGATGGCGATCACCACCAGCAGCTCGATCAGCGTGAACCCGCGGCGGGGGGGGTGACTCACGGCCGGACTCCGGAAGGGCACGACGGAATAACATCCATTATGCCTCCGGGCTGGGCCGAAGGACGCATGAAAAACCGGGCCGCGGCACGCTTCCGCGCCGCGGCCCGGTGAGCAACCCGCATCGCTACGCCAGGTCGAACAGCAGCACCTCGCCCGGCTCCACACCCGTCACCTGAATCGGCTCGCCTTCGATGGCCGCGGCGTCTCCGGCCGTCAGTTCGCGGCCGTTCACCGTCACCGCCCCGGTCGCCACGTGCAGCCACACCCCGCGGCCGGCCGCCGGCTCGTAGCTCAGCCGGTCGTCGGCCGTCACGTTCGCCGTCCACAGCCGCACGTCCTGCCGCACCGCGATCGACCCGTCCCGTCCGTCCGGCGACGCCGCCAGTGTCCACTTCCCGCCGGCCGCGTCGAACGCCTTCTGCTCGTACCGCGGGGTGTACCCCTTCTTGTCCGGCACGATCCAGATTTGCAGCAGGTGGACCGGCGTGGCCGGCGACGGGTTGAACTCGCTGTGCGCCACCCCGGTGCCGGCGCTCATGTACTGCCACTCGCCCGCCCGGATGGTCGAGCCGTTCCCCATGCTGTCCTTGTGCGCCAGCTCGCCGCTCAGGATGTGGGTGAGGATTTCCATGTCCCGGTGCGGGTGGGTGTCGAACCCGCCGCCGCCGCTCACCCGGTCGTCGTTGATCACCCGCAGCGCCCGGTAGTGGTGGTGCGCCGGGTCGTAATAGTCGCCGAACGAGAACGTGTGCCGGGCGTTCAGCCAGCCGATCTGCGTCCGCCCCCGCTCGTCGGCCCGTCGGAGCGTCATCATCGTCGTGGTCCTGTGTGTGACGGGAAGGTCCGACCCGTCGTACCAGCATACCGGCGGGAGGATACGCCCTTTCACTGTGGTGTCGCCGGCCGCCGCGGGCTATGAGTGAAGGTGAACCGCGGGCGTCAGCCCGTCGGGTGTGTTCCGAACCCAGGCGGCTGACGCCGCCGGTTCACCCAGAGGCGAGGGTTCACCATGCCGATGCTGACGGTCGAGGGGACAGGGGCGTTCGAGGTGCCGGCCGGCAAGCGGCTGGTGCTGGCGCTCACCGACGAGGCCGGGATCGACCAGCTGCACGCCTGCGGCGGGAACGCTCGGTGTACGACTTGCCGGGTGGAATTCGTGGCCGGCGAACCGACCGCGATGACCGAGGCGGAGAAGACGGTGCTGGCGGCAAAGGGGGTGACCGGGGTGCGGCTGAGCTGCCAGATCGCGTGCGATGCGGACATGACGGTGAAGGTGGTCAGCCGGCTGACCGGCAGCGGGCGAGCGGACGCCGGCAAACGGCCGACGGATGCTATCGCCCCGCCGCCGGTGTGGGGGTAAACGAACCGGACCGGCGGTGCCGGTCCGGTGGGCCGCCACAGAGGGCGGCCCCTACAGAAGATGTCTTGTAGGGGCCGCCCTCTGTGGCGGCCCGCCGTCCTACCCCCCGAAGAACGGCACCGGCAGTAGGAAGGCGTGCTGCTCGTACAAGCTCCACACCCCGTGCCAGCTCGTGTACTGGGTGAAGAACACCACCAGCACGTAGAACCCCGCCGCCGGCAGCAGCGGCAGGCGGGCGGTCCACCGCCAGAACCAGTGCCGCGGTCGCCCCCGGCGGGCGGCGCGGGAGTACGCCCACCCGGTGAGCAGCCGCGCCGGGGCGATGAACGCGATGAACACCAGCCCCGGCAGCCACGCCGCCTCGCCCGGCACGATCTCGATCTTCAGCAGGTACAGCGGCAGGGCGAACGCCAGCGTCACCACCAGACTCACGGCGAACGCGAGCGGGGCGTTGCGGTACAGCCGGCGGACTTCCCAGATCTCGAACCCGGCGGTGAACCTGTTCTCGGCGGCCAGCCGGGTTTGCAGGAACGGCAGGTACATCAGCACCCCGGCCAGGATGCACGCCCCGGCGAAGCTGACCAGCGGGCCGACCGCCCCGACGTACCGGCCGAGGGCGAACAGAGTGATCGGCACCAGCAGCCAGATGAACGCCGCCGCGAACCCCCGCAGCCCGAGCCAGAAGTAGTGTTGCAACCGCAGCCCGACCACGAACCGCCACACCGCCTCGCGGGCTTCGACGTAGAACCCGCCGCGGACCGCCCGCACCAGCAGCCACAGCAGGTTGAACGGCGACACGAAGTGCCGCAGCTTCCCGCCCATCGCCACCGCCGACGCGATGTGAACGAACGTGACGCCGATGAGGATGAACAGACCGATTCGCCAGTTCGCCGCCGTCCGCCCGCCGGGGTCGATGATCGACGCCGAGTGCGCCATGTCCGCCACGAACCGCACCGGCAGCAGCAGCAGCCAACAGCACGCCACCACCCCGCCGACTCGCGCCGCCGTCCGCACCCCGATGAACGCCTCGCGGAGCCGGCCGGACCTGGCCACCCGCCCGGTCGCTTCGAGCAGGTACCCGAGGCTGAGGAACTGCAACACCGGCACCGCCGCCAGCACCGCCAGCCCGACGAACAGCACCGCCACCCCGAACACCCATTCAATGGCCGATGCGATCCCGCGAATGACCCGAACGGGGAACGGCTGCGGCACCGGCCGCACCGTCGGCACCACCGGCGACACGAGCGGCAGGGCTTCCACCACCGGCGGGGCCGGCTGAGCGATCGGCAGGGCCGTCGGCACGGGTCGGGCCAGGAGCGGTGGGGGATGGGTCATGCGAACTTCTACCCGGCAGCGGGTGGGGCGGGTTTCACGCGGCCGGCGGATGGCGGGTGAAACCGCCCGTCGGATCGTGTGGTAGAGACTAGTGCATTCCCGCAGGAGGTGGATCGTATCTGAAATGAGGATCGACCCCCCACCCGTCGTCCGCTGACGCGGCCGCCGACCTCCCCCGCAAGGGGGGAGGTAAGAGGGTGGTCAGTCGATGAGGAATGCCGAATCCGGTGAGCCTCTTCACCTCCCCCCTTGCGGGGGAGGTCGCTGCCGGAGCGAAGCGACGGCGGCGGGTGGGGGGTGGAACAGTGAGGCCGGAGCCGCTCACGGCGTGAGCGGCCTACTTTTTTCGTGGGGCGAACCGTGATCTGGGCCAAGAACCTGCTGTTCGTCGCGGTGATCGGCGGGGGGGTGTTCACCCTCGGCCTGAATCTGATTCCGCCGGCCAAACCGACCGTCCTCACAGAGTACCACTCGCCCGCCCCATCCAACCTGCCGGTCGAAGCCGTCAACCAGGCGTTCCGCAAGCAGTGGGAGGACGAGGGCGTCACCCCGGTCGAGCCGGCCCCGGACCTGATCGTCGCCCGCCGCCTCGCCCTCGGGCTGATGGGCACCGTGCCGTCGCTCGAAGAAATCCGCCAGTTCGAGATTCTGCCCGCGGATCAACGAATCGACTGGTGGCTCGACCACCTGTTCGCCGACCAGCGGTTCGCCGACTACTTCGGCGAGCGGCTGGCCCGCGCGTATGTGGGCACCGAGGACGGGCCGTTCATCCTGTACCGCCGCCGCCGGTTCGTGTCGTGGCTGTCCGAGCAGGTGGCGGCGAACAAGCCGTATGACACTCTGGTGCGGGAGTTGATCGCCGGCGACGGGCTGTGGACCGACCACCCCGGCACCAACTTCATCAGCGTCACGTCCCGGCCGGAGATGAAGAACCAGCCCGACCCGGTGCGACTGGCCGGGCGGGTGACGCGGGCGTTCCTGGGCATGCGGCTGGACTGTGCCCAGTGCCACAACCACCCGTTCGCCGCGTGGAAGCAAACCGACTTCGAGGGGCTGTCGGCGTTCTTCGGGCGGACGGACATCGGGTTCGGCGGGGTCCACGACGGCAAGACCGGCGAGTACGAGGTGGAGACGAAGGCGAAGGACGGCACGCGGGTGGTGGACCCGAAGGTGCCGTACGCGCCGGAGCTGCTGCCGCACACCGGCACCCGCCGGCAGCAACTGGCGGCGTGGGTGACGCACAAGCAGAACCCGTTCTTCGCCCGCGCCGTCGTCAACCGGGTGTGGGCGCTGATGCACGGCCGCCCGCTGTTCGAGCCGGTGGACAACCTGGACCCGTCGGCCGACGTGCCACCGGCCCTGGACATCCTGGCGAACGACTTCGTCGCTCACGGGCACGACCTGCGGCGGCTGATCCGCACTATCGCCAAGACGCAGGTGTTCCAACTGGACAGCGCGTCCGACCGGCAAGTCGGCGAGACGGAGGAGAAGGCGTGGGCGGTGTTCCCGCTCACCCGCCTGCGGCCGGAGCAGGTGTCCGGCAGCGTACTGCAAGCCGCGTCGGTGGCGACGGTGAACGCCGAGTCGCACATCCTGCTGCGGCTGATGCGGTACGGCCAGCAGAACGAGTTCGTCAAGCGGTACGGGGACACCGGCGAGGACGAGTTCGAGGGCCGCGGCGGCACCATCCCGCAGCGGCTGCTGCTGATGAACGGCGAGATGGTGCGGGAGCGGATCAAGGAGAACCCGCTGAACGCGTCCAGCCGCATCGCGTGGCTGGCGAAGGACGACCCGCGGGCGGTGGAGGCGGCGTACCTGGCGGTGCTGTCCCGCCGGCCGACATCCGTGGAGCGGGAGCATTTCGAGAAACTGCTCGCCGACCCGAGCGTGAAGCGGACGCAGCGGCTGGAAGACCTGTACTGGGCGCTGGTGAACAGCACCGAGTTCTCGTGGAACCATTGAGAGCGGGTGCCGGTCCGCGACGGGCACCAACCCGAACCTGTCCCCATTCCGACGGTATTTCTTCCGGCCGAATGGGGATGATTCCGGAGAGGGGTACCCCCACCCGGCCGGAACCAATGAGAGACGATAGATCCGTCCGGAGTAGTGAGATGACCACGTACCACCACCGTCGGACGTTCCTGGGCATGGTCGGGGCGGCGTGGCTCACGCCCGTCGCCGCCCAGTTGGCCCGTGCCGCCGAGAAGGCGAAGCGGGAGCCGGCCACGTCGATCATCGTCCTGTGGATGGACGGCGGGCCGAGCCAGCTCGAAACGTTCGACCCGCACCCCGGCACCCGCATCGCCGCCGGCGGCACCGCCATCGACACGGCGGTGAAAGGCGTGCAACTGGGCAAGGGCTTGGAGCGGCTGGCCGAGCAGATGGCCGACGTGTCGCTCGTCCGCTCGGTGGTGAGCAAGGAGGGGGACCACGAACGCGGCACGTACACCATGAAGACCGGGTTCCGCCCGGACCCGACGGTGGTTCACCCGTCGATCGGCGCCGTCTGCTGCCACGAGCTGGCGGCGGCCGGCACCGACATCCCGCGGCACGTCAGCATCTTCCCCGGCCAGTGGCCGGCCCGCGGCGGGTACCTGGGCGACAAGTACGACGCCTTCCGCATGGACGACCCGGCCGGCCCGGTGCCGGACACGCAGTCGTTCCTGCCCAAGCCGCGGGACGAGAAGCGGCTGCAAAGCCTGGAGGTGGTGGAGGGGGCGTTCGCCCGCGGCCGCGGCGGGCGGGCCGAGAACACCCTGCACAAGCACACCCTGTCCGCCGCCCGCACCATGATGAGTTCGGAGCAGCTGAAGGCGTTCGACGTGAGCCAGGAGCCGCTGGCCGTCCGCCGCAAGTTCGGCGACACCCCGTTCGGCCGCGGCTGCCTGGCCGCCCGCCGGCTGATCGAGGTCGGGGTGCGGTGCGTCGAAGTCACCCTGAGCGGGTGGGACACGCACGTGAACAACCACGAACTGGTGGCGAAGCAGTTGGCGATCCTCGACCCGGCGTTCGCCGCCCTGCTCGCCGACCTGAAAGAGCGGAAGCTGCTGGACAAGACGGTGGTGATGTGCGGAGGCGAGTTCGGCCGCACGCCGATCGTCAACCCGGCCGGCGGGCGGGACCACTGGCCGGGCGGGTTCAGCGTGGCGGTGGCCGGCGGCGGCATCAAGGGCGGGCAGGTGGTCGGGGCGACCGACCCGGACGGGAAGAAGGAGCCGACCGAGCCGGCGAAGGTGGCCGACCTGCACGCCACCATGCTGGCGGCGGTCGGCATCGACCACGCGAAAGTGAACCACACGCCGATCGGCCGGACGGTGAAGTACGCGGACGACGGCACCCCGATCCGCGGGCTACTGGCGGACCGGGGGTGAGCCTGGTCAGATGTCGGTGGTCGGGTCGTCCGCGCCGAGCGGCTGGCAGCCGTCGCGGCTGACGAACACGCAGGTGCCGTGCGCCACCCCGCCCCAGTTGGGAATGCGGATCGTCGGGCGGACGCACAGCACCGTGCCGGCGGGGAGAGTGCCCGACTGGCCGAACGACAGGTGCGGGAACTCTTCCGTTTCCAGCCCCACCCCGTGCGCGAACCGCGGGTCGGCGTGTTCGGTGTACCCGGCCTTGTCGAACACCGCCTGCACGGCCGCGGCCACCTCGCCGATGTCCACGCCGGCCTTGATGGTGGCACACGCCGCCTTGTGCGCCTCCCGCACCGCCGCGTACACCTTGTCCAGCTTGTGCCCGGTCCGCTCGAACTTCGTCTTGCGGAGCAGGATGGGGGTGTACGGCGAGCGGAACGTCCGCTCCAGCAGGCAGGTGTAGTTCAGGCTGACGCCCCAGGTGATCAGCCCCTTGCTCACGTCCCCCAGGTGCTTGTCGCCGGCCACGTGGTCCGGGTCGGCCCCGCTCTCCCCGAGCGCGATCCGCGCCGGCATCGAGTGGCAGGTGCCGCCGGCGTGCCGCACGAACTGGTCCATCAGCCGGCACAGGTCGGCCTCCGACTCCGACTCCCGCATCATCGCGCGGAACATGACGTACGCCCGCTCGGCCACGCGGACGGCGTCCCGGACCTCCTCCACCTCGGACGGATCCTTCACCCCGCGGAGGGCGGTCACCCGGTCGGCCACCGCCGTGAACGCCACCTTCGGGCGGGCGGCGGCGAGGGCGTTGAACAGCCCGACCGAACAGTGGCCGGAGTCCACGCCGACGGCCTTACACCCGGACTTCTGCACCAACTCGCCGACCGCGTCGGTCGGGTCCGCCCGGCGGGCGGCGGTGACGACCGACAGGTCGGTGTCCTCGTCCTCCGGTGCTTCCACGCCGGGGTGGCACAGCAGGGTGGTGCCCTTCGAGGCGACGACCGCCGCGCGGGCGTTCATCGGCCCGGCCAGATACTTCAGGTGAACGGGGTGGGTGACCAGGTAGCCGTCCACCTCGTCGGTCTTGGCGTGGCGGATCAGGTTCTGGCGGCGGGAGCGGTGGAAGTCCATGGCACTCGGGCGGTGGTGTGGGGGTGTCAGACTGGGTTGAGGTTGGGCACAGTTTCATCTGACCGTGCGCACATTTCAAGTCTCTTTTCCGGCAAACCACCCCGATCGAACGACCGCCCGAGAGACTCCGCGGCGGTCCCACTGGAATTCACTTGAATTCTCCGCCATACTGGATCACCTTATCGGCGTGCTGTTCGAGGACAGGTTCTGTGGCCACGCCACCCGAAATCACCGAACTGATCGACCTGTGCCGGCGGGGTGACCCCGGAGCGCTGGCCGAACTGGTGAGGCGGTACAAGCCGGTCGTCCGCCGGGCGGTGCGGAGCCGGCTGCCGTCCGTCATGCGGGGGCGGTTCGACTCGATCGACTT
This sequence comes from Fimbriiglobus sp., assembly GCA_022841795.1. GTDB lineage: Bacteria > Planctomycetota > Planctomycetia > Gemmatales > Gemmataceae > JALHQU01. The sequence goes on along the minus strand of JALHQU010000119.1, from coordinate 10,507 downwards.
CACCCAGGACGTGTGGGCGTCGTTCTTCCGCGTGAACCTGGACCGGGCGGAGCTGGCCGACGAGACGGCGCTGGTCGCGTACCTGGCCCAGATGGCCCGGATGAAAGTGGTGGAAGAGTTCCGCTACCAGACCACGTTGAAAGTCGGGTTAGGCCGCAACCAGCGGTTACGGACGTCGGAGGAGTTACCGGACGACGCCCCGTCGCCGAGCGCCGAGGTGATCGCCCGCGAGCGGTGGGACGATCTCACCCGCGGGCTGGACGAGCGGGAGAAGCGGATGGTGGCGATGGTGCAGGAGGGGCACACGCAAGCCGCCATCGCCACCGAGTTCGGGCTGACGGTGCGGACGGTCCGGCGGTTGGTCGCGCGGGTCGTCAACTGGCGGACGGATGCCGACGGAGGGGTGTCATGAGCCGGTCGTCGCCCGCCGAACTCAGCCTTCCGGCTTCGCACGCGATCGGCAACTTGGCCGGCCGCGCGGAAGCGATCCAGGACCGCTGGCGGAACGGGGTGGAGCCGGACGCGGAGGCGGCCCTGGCGGACGACCCGGAACTCGCCGCCGCCCGCCCGCTGGCCCTCGAACTGGCCTACGAGGAGTTCTGCCTCCGCGAGGAGGCCGGGCAGCCGCCCGACCCGCAGGAGTTCGCCGGCCGGTTCCCGTTCCGCACCTCCCTGCTCCGGCTGATCGACCTGCACGGGCTGTTCGACCGCCACTCCGTCCTCGCCCCCGCCCGCCGCTCGGACATCCGGTATCAGCCGGGCGACCGGATCGGGGAGTTCGAGGTGGTCCGCCCGCTCGGGAGCGGCGGGTTCGCTGACGTGTACCTGGCCCGCGACCTGTCCGCCGGCCGCCGCGGGGTGGTGCTGAAGGTGGCGGCGGGCAACGACGCGGAGGCGAACACCCTCGGCCCGCTCGCCCACCCGCACCTGATGCCGGTGCTGTCCGCCCCGCGGGTCGGCCGGGATCGGGCGGTGGTGATGCCGTTCTACGGCGTCCACACGCTCGACGCCCTCATCGCGGCGCACGCCGGCCGGCGGTTCCGCACCGCCGACGACGTGACCCGCTTCCTCTCCGCCGGCTATACCCCGGAGGACCCAGCCGTACTGCCGTCCCCCGCCGCCGGCCGGCCGACCGACCGCTACCCGATGGCCGCGGTCGGCATCATCCGAGGGCTGGCGACGGCCCTGGCGTACCTGCACTCCTGCGGGGTGGCGCACCGGGACGTGAAGCCGGCGAACGTGCTGCTCGGCGGCACCGGCCACCCGTACCTGCTGGACTTCAACCTGTCGGGCGACCGCGCCGACGGGCGGGTCGGCGGCACCCTGCCGTACCTCGCCCCGGAGTTGCTCCGCGGCCTGACCCGGGACGAGCCGGCGGACGGGTGCGACCGGGCGGCGGCGGACGTGTACTCGTTCGGCGTGACGGCGTGGCAGCTACTGGTTGGCGAACACCCGTACTGGGCCGACGCCCCGCCGAGCGGCGTCGGGCGGTTGGTGGTTGCCGATCGGTTGGGCGACCGCCAGCGGGCGTTCCGGCCGACCGACCACCCGCGGCCGAGTGGTGTGGCGAGGCCGGTCTGGGAGCTGATCGCCCGTTGCCTCGCCCCCGATCCGTCAGCCCGGCCGTCGGCGACCGAGTGTGTACGGGTGCTCTCCCCGGCCCGCCGCCGGACGTGGCCCAGGTGGGTCGCGGTCGGGGCGGTCGCCGCCGCCCTCGCGGCCGGCGGGTGGGCCGCCGCCCGAACCCGGACGCCGCCCGCCGAGGTCATCCCGACCGACCCCTACGAGAGGGGGGTATACCTGCACGATCGACGGGAGTATGCGTTAGCGGCGGTGGAGTTCGCCAAGTCGGCCCAGCAACGACAGTCCGGCCACCACTTCGCCTGCGCGGCGTACTGCCACGCTCGGGCAGAGCAAGATCGGACCGCCCTACTCCGCTCGACCGAAGCCCAAAAGTACGGGTATGCGGACCCGGCGCTCCACCAACTCGATGCCTACTGCCTGTGGACTCTGGGCGATCGTGAACGAGCGAAGATCAGTCTACAATTGGCCTTGGCCCAACTCCCGAACGATCCGGGCGTGCAGCTCCTCCGCGGGCTGATCGAGTTGTCCGAGGCTCAGCAGGGTGGCCGGCCGTTAGACCGTCAGATCGCCGCCGACGTGCGACGAGCGGTCGAGAACGGTGGGCCGGTGGCGGCGGAGGCGTGGCTCGTTCTGGCGAAATTGACCTTGGCTGTGCGGGACTGCGACCACCCCGACCGACATGCGGCCGTCGAAATGGTCCGGAACGGTGTCCGGACCGGACTGCGTCGTGAGAAGGTGGAAGAATATCACTCGGTCGTCACAGCTCTTAAGTCTCTTCCGTCGTACAAAACCGCGTTGAACACACCCGTCGCGCCGGATGGTCCGGACGTTCACCCCTACCTCGTCTGCCCGATCCCATCTTCGGCCCGTTGAACAGGTGTTTCTCCGCGTCGTCCTCCACATTCTCGTGTGCGGGATCAAATCTCGTTCGGAAGCATGGGTCGCCCCATCGATCCGCACCTCGGCGGGGTGCGGCCGTCAGATTTCGTTGTTGAAAATGTCCTCTTTCACCGCTCGTTCTCAACTACTCGGGTGCCCCGGTAGATGACCGGGGCCGGCTCACGACGTCGCGTGAGAGCGGACTACCCGAGTTGCAGATGTTCTTCCAACCTACCCGCACGTTTCTTGTTCTAGCGACCGCTGCTCTGCTGCTCCTCGATCCGAACAGCCCGACCGCCTGGAGTGCTCCGCCGGCGGTCGCCGCCGAACCGCCGGCGAGGCGAGAACCAGCTGTCGATGACGCCACTCTGGCCCCGGATGACGAGCCGCTGGGCGATCCCCCCGGTCCGCCGCCGTCGTCCAACAAGCCGCCGAAGGTGGTCAACTTCAGCGGCCGGCGCGACAGCCCCGGCGTGTGGGTCCTGAGCGGGAAGGTGGAAGACGAGAACCCGGCCGGGCTGACGGTGCGGTTCGGCGGCCTGAACGCCGCAAAGGGGCACACCGCGATCGCCGACGCGAACGGCAACTTCACCATCACGATCGACCTCGGAAACGTCACCGGCGAGGTGTGGGCGCTGACCACCGACGCGGAGGGGTTGGAGTCGAACTACGCCTACTGGGACATCATCTAGCACCTCGTCGCCCGGAGCGAGCACCATGATCGCGTCCACCGGACGATCGACCTACCCCTTGCCCCCCGACGCGGTCCGGGAACTACTCCTCCGGATCCGTCGGGGGCACCAGGGGGGTGGGGCCGACCTCACGCCACAGGCGCTGCGGTCGTACCTGCACCCGCTGGTGAAGCGGGTGGTGCTGACCGGCGGCGGCCCCCGTGGGCTGGCCAGGTGGGTCAGCCGGCAGCGGGGAACGACCGCCCCCCGAGCCGATCACCTCAACGAGGTGACGGAATTGACGTTCCGACTGGCGGAGGTTCTGCTCCCCCCCGCCGACCCGTTCACCGCAACCGTCATCGACCGACCGTGGTGACCACCGCCGTCGGCCCGACCGCGTCGGGGGCGGCGGAGTCCCCCTGCCGCAGTACGTCGTTGAAGTGTTCTTCCAGCGTTTTGCGGCGGATGAGGGCGGATTCGATCAGTTCGATCGGCATGTCCGGAGCGGGCAGCCGCCAGGTACGGAGTTCCAGCGCCAGCGTGACCAGAGCCTTCCACACCGCCCGCACCCACGGCTCCAGGTGGTCCGCCGGCGAGGCGACCCCGAGACGCGCCAGGTCCGTCTCGATGTCGATCAGGTCGCTGCCGGTTTGAATCAGGATGGTACGGTGCCGGTCCTGCGAAATCTCTCCCGCCAGTACCTGGCGGTAATCCCGAGCCACGATGCGGAGGATGGCGGCGGCGTACTCCCATCTGGCCAGGTAGTGTCGCTCGTCGGCGTGGACGAATAACGTGGTCATGGGCGGCCTGTCGGGGTGAGAACGGAATGGGTCGCAATCGTGTAGTTGCAATCTGGTCGCGGAAGAGGACAAAAAAGTTGCAACACCTGAAAAGGCTGGGTTTCCACTAGTTCGCACTTCGCTCTTTCATCCGGTCGTGCGAGCGGCCGCATTTTTTCGGACCAGTTGAGAGATCGGTGTTCCGATCGGGTGCGTAAATCTGGTAATTTGGGCGGAATGCCGGCCGGCGGTCGGTGTGGTGGCCTCCCGCGGAGCGACGGATGCAGGGAACGCGACAATTCCTCGAATTGGTACGGGATCAGGGGTTAGCGGCCGGCAGCCTGGGTGGGGTGTTCCACATCGCCATCGGCCGGCGGATCACGAACCCGGCCGGTGAGGTGGTCTCCGCCGGGGTGACGTGGCGAGAACTGGCCACCTTGTTAAAAGAACTGAAATACGACCGCGAACTGGTCCGCGAGTTGGGGGCTGACCCGGACCAACTGTCGCCCAAGGACCGAGAGAAGTTCTGGTACTACGCGGTGGCGATGGCGAAAGTGGACGGGGCGGACGCGAGCGCGGAGGCGGACGAGTTGGCCGCCCGGTTGGCCCCCCTCGGGCTGGTCGTCGGACCGCACCCCGGCGGGTTGACTAGCACACCTTCGGGTTCGGCGCCGGACGACCCTTCCACCTCTCCGACCCCGAAAGGGAAGCGCAAAAAAAAGTGACCGGGGCCGTCCCCGGTCACGAACGATCTCATCAGCGTCTTACCCGACGTTCACCCCGCCGAGGAAGCCCGCGTCGGTGGCGAAGAAGCTGCTCAGCGGGTCGAACGAGCCGCCGGCGAACACCTTCACGTGCGGCGCCCCGCCGGAGCCGGTGCCGGTGACGATGTCCGCCACCCCGTCGCTGTTCACGTCCGCCGCCGTCACGCTGATCCCGCCGGTGAACGCGGCGTCGTACGCCATGAACCCGGCCAGCACGCTGCCGGTGCGGGCGTCGAACACCTTCACGTGCGGGCCGCCGCCGGCCCCGGTGCCGGTGGCGATGTCCGCCACCCCGTCGCCGGTGAAGTCGGCGGCGGCCACGTTCACGCCGCCGCGGAACGCCGGGTCGTAGGCGAAGAAGCTGAGCGACTCCGCCCCGCTCGCCCCGTCGAACACCTTCACGTGCGCCGCCCCGCCCGGGCCGGTGCCCGTCACGATGTCCGCCCGCCCGTCTGCGTTCACGTCCGCCACCGCCACCGTCACCCCGCCGGTGAACCCGGGGGAGTACGCCATGAAGCTGCGGACCAGGTCGCCGCTGACGCCGTCGAACACCCGCACGTGCGGGCCGCCGCCGGCCGCCGCCGCCACCACGATGTCCGCCTGCCCGTCCCCGGTCACGTCCCCGAGCGCCACCCGCACCCCGCCGGTGAACCCGGCGTCGTAGGCGAAGAAGCTGCGGAGCACGCTGCCGGTCGCCCCGTCGATCAGCTTGACGTGCGGCGCGCCGCCCTTGCCCGCCCCGACCAGCAGGTCCGGGATGCCGTCGCCGGTCACGTCCGCCCGCCCCAGGTGGACGTTCCCGCTGAACCCCGGGAACGGCTCGAACTGGCCGGACGGCTGGCCGGTGGCCGGGTCGAACAGGCGGATCTGCGGGCCGCTCGGCGTAGCCACCACGGTCGCCACGTCCCGCGGCAGCGGCTGGCCGACGTTCGGCGATGTGGGGATCACCGCGGCGTACGTCACGCTCGGCCCGGTGGACCCGACCGACGGGTTGCCGAACGAGTCGGTGCCGGCCCCGTCCACAATGCGGATCGACACCGCCCCGTCGGTCACCCCGGACACCACCACCTCGAAGATGCGGCCGTCGCCGCTCACGCTCGTCACGCTGCCCATGCCGTCCACGATCACGTCGGCCGCGTCGAACCCGGTCACCAGCTCGCTGAACGTCACCCAGTACCGCACCGTGCCGTCGCTGGTGGTGGCCGACTGGCCGGGGGCCAGTTCCACCCGCGGGGTCGGCCGGGTGCCGTCGAACGCGCGGATCAGCCGCGGGCCGAGCTGGTTCGGGTTGCCGGCCATGTCGGTGGCCACCCCCTCCAGGATCTGCACCGACACCATGCCGTCGGCGACCGGGATCAGGTCGAACGTCCACACCCGGTCGGTCACCTTGACGAAGTTCGTCACCGTCGCGTTCACCACCGACAGGTCGGCGGCGGTGAGCACCTTCATGTCCTCGCTGAACGTGGCCGTCACCGGGATGCGGCGGGTGGTGGTGGCCACCGGCGCGGTGGTGGTCATGACGACCGACGGGCGGACGGTGTCCACCGTCACCCCGGACGTGTTCGGCGGGGTGAACCCGAGGTGCGCGTCTTCCAGGGTGGCGTTGCGGAGGGTGCCGCCGTTCGCGTCGAGCGGGGAGATCAGGCTGATGCCGTCGGCGTCGGCGTCGCCCGCCTGCACGGTGTACCGGAACGTCAGGGCGGTGGTGCCGCTGCCGCCCTGGTAGGTGGCGTAGGCCGTCTGCCCGCCGATGTCGAGGGCCAGCCGCGGGGTGCCGCCGGTGATGTCCACCGTCACCGCCTGGTCGAAGTTCACCACGAACGTCATGTTCGTGCCGGTGCCGTACCCGGCGTCCGGCGGCGCCGCCACGCTGGTCACGGTCGGACCTGTGGACACGTTCAGCGTCCACCCACCGGCGATGTCGCCGGTGAACGACCCGATCTCGTCGATGACGTACAGGTTCCACACTCCGTTCGGGTCCGTGCCGTTGAACGCGGACAGGGCGGAGCCGAACGGCCCGGCCGGCCCGCCGTGTGTGGCGAAGTCGTCGTTCGCCCCACCGCCGATCCCGACGTGGTTCGTCGGAGCGTAGGTGCCGGACGCCAGCGTGCCGGAACTCGGCAGGCCGGTCGCCCCGTCCTGGAAGGTCAGGGTCGCCCCACTGGCGAAAGACCCGCAGTCCGACATGAGCATCACCTGCTGCCCCGCCGGGCCGACGAGCAGCACGTCCGCGTCGTAGCTGACGTCGTGGCTGAACCCGTTCAGGGTGACGCTGATGCCGGACAGGGACGTGCCCATGCCGGTCACGCTGATCTGGGCCGGGAACGGGTTGGCCGCCGCCAGGTCGTTGATCGTGATGCCGGCGGAGTTGGTGAACGTGGCCGGCACCTCGCGGGTTTCCAGCGACTCAATTCGCTGCCCGAGCAGGCTCGTCGGGCGGGGCGTGGGGGCGGTTCCTTTCAGCCAACGGGTGAGGCGTCGCATCGAAATTCGCTCCTGGTGGTGGGTAGTCTTCAGGCGGGGCTTCAGACCCGCGGGTCGGCTGAGGTGATGATCGAACGCGGGAGGGTGGATTTGCCGACAGCCGAACCGCGTGAGCCGCTCGCGGCTTGGCGGCAAGCCGCTCGCGGCTTAGCGAGTGTGAATCCAGCGGGCGAGCCGCCAGCCCAGCCCGGCGACCGCCAGCGGCACGAACAGAACGGCGGACGAAGACGTGTCGATCGCGCCGAGCACACCGACCCCGGCCAGGCACTCCGGGAACCAGCGGCGGTTGCCGCGGACGTACAGCCCGACCACGACGGCGACCCCGGCCAGCCACGTCGCGTCGGCCAGCTGACCCGGCCAGACCGCCGGCGGGTGTTCCTCGGGCGTGACACCGGCCGGCGGTGTCGCGGCGGGGCGGTTCCTCGTTTCATCCGCCGCCGGTGTCGTCACCCGCTTGGCCGGTTCGCCCGGTTTCGGCGTCGGGGCCACGGGCTGAACCTGGAAGACCGCCGCCGCCCCCCGCTCGGCCGAGTACGTCGATTCGGCCGTCCCGCCGCCGGCCCGCGGCGTCATCCCGGTGGCGGAGATGGGCCGCACCACCCAGCCGGCGGCCGGCCGCACCCGGACGGTGAGCGGGGACGACCACCCGCCGGGCGCGGCCGGTTGCGGGATCGGCAGGTCGGCCCGGCCGTCGGTCGCCGCGAACTGGCCGGCCCACCGCACGGTCAGGTCGGTCGTCGGCCGGGTCAGCCACACCTGCACCCGCGACCCGGTGCGTGACCACCCCTTCAGATCGACCGCCCGCACGTCCCGCAGCTCGCACGCCGGCGGCAGGTCGAACTCGAACGCCCCGACCTCCCGCCCGGTGACGCGGACCGCGCCCTCGGCCGTCTGCCACCGGCCGAGCGTGTACGTCGCCTCGGCGATCACGCCCGCCCACCCGGTTTGTGGTCGCAGTTCGGGTCGAAGCTCGGTCTGCCCGCCGGCGGTCCGCTTCAGCACGCGGGCCGGCGGCGCCCGGTCCAGGTTCAGTTCGCCCACCCCGGCGAAGTCTTTCGTCAGTGCGTCCGGCGGGAAGTCGATGGCCGAACCGATGGCCATGCCGGTCGGCGTGACCCCGCTGAACCGCACCGCGTACACGCTGTCGCGGCCGGCGTCCGGCATGTCGGCCGCGGCCGGGAAGCGGAGCACGGGCGAGACGGTGAGCGGGGCCACGGGCACCAGCCGGAGGACCGCCGTCACCCGCCCCTCGACGGCCGCCTTCAACTTCACCTCCACGACCGACTGGCCGCCGGCCGCCGGTTGTACCGCCCACGGCTCCGTGCCCACCGGCTCGCCCCGGTCCTCGCCCGCACGCAGGACGACCGCCACCGGCACTAGCCCGACCGGGACGGACCACCGGAAGCGGTCGCGGCTGCCGCCGTCGATCTGGTACACGAACGCGGCGGTGACGGCCGGGGCGTCGTCGTCCACGTCCCACACCGCCCCCTCCTTCACCCGGACGACTTGCTGGCCGGCCGGCGGGTTCGCCGCCCGCCACCGCACCTCGACCGCCCGCCCGCTGCCGTGGTCCGCTTCGACCGTCGGGCCGGCCTTCGTTATCTGCCCGCCCAGGCGGGAGGGGATGTCCGGGCGGTCGCCGGCCGTGAACGTCACTTTGGTCCACGGCACCTCCGGCACGCCGAACCGAGCGGTGCGAACAGTGCGGGCGTCGGTCGGCACGACGGCGAAGCGGACCGCCAACTCGTGCTTCCCCGGCCCGGCGACAGCGACCGCGTACCGGCCTTCCCGCGACACCTCCGGGAACGTCTCCTTTCCGTTCAGCGTCACCCGCTCCAGCCGCACGCCGGTGAGCGGCAGTTGCAGCTGCTGCTCTCCGCGGCCCGTACAGACGACGGTGAACGCGGCCTCGAACCGGGCCACGTCGGCGACGACCGAGCCGGTGTACCGGGCTTTTGTGATGATCGCGCCCGCCAGCGGGGACGCGGCCTCCGCGTCCAGCCGGTCGAGCGTGGATTGGGCGGCGTACACCACCAACTGGTCGCCGTCGCCGGTCAGGTACACGGTCGCGGGTTCGCCGCCCTGGGTGCGGGTCCACCCGTACCCGGCCAGCCCGACGATGACCGCGAGGGCCGCCGCAACCACCCGGCTGCCGTTCGGCCGGCCCGTCGGCACTTTGCGAACGAGAAGTACGGCGAGGCCGAACAACCCGCACGTCAGCGGCAGCCGCCACGCCATCGCCCACCCGTCCGGCAGCAGCCGCGACGCCACCGCCCACCCGACCACCTGGGCGACCAGCAGCACCCGCCCGCAAGATGAGAACGCGGTCGCCACGACGAACCCGGCGAACAGCAGCCCGAGGCCGACCGGCACGAACTCGGAGAACACCCAGACGTCGGCCGGGGTGGGCCACGAACACAGCCCGGCTGAGACCGCCCACTGGTGATCGGCGGGCGGGTCGCCGGGCAGTTCGGCGGCGGGCACGGAGTGGCGGGAGAACACGCTGCTTCCGGTTGCCGGCAAACTGTACCGCACCTCGAACGGCAGGCCGCCGTCGTCGATCTCGGGCAGCGGGCACTGGTACGCCCCGTCGGTCGGTTTCGGCGATACCCACCGCCCGCCGAGCGTCAGCCCGTCGAACACCGCCCCGGCCGGAAGCCGCACGGCGAACACCCCCGCCGCCGCCTGGAGGATCCGCCCGGACAGCACCACGCCGACCGTGCCGTCGGTCTGCACGGTGCCGGTCCGCCGCAGGTCGGCGTACTTCCACTCACGGGCGGGGGGGGCGGCGTCCACCTGCCGGGGGATCAGGTGGAGTGCATTCGGCTGCCGTTCGACCCGGTGCGTGGCCGCGAGGGCGGGGGCGAGGGCCACCTCCGCGGCGTCGTCCGGTACGCCGCACACCCGTGGCAGCGGGATCGTCAGTTGCGCCGGGTCGGCCGGCAGGTGGACGGCGAAGGTGAACTCGCCGCGGACCGGGCGGGCGAACGCCACTCGCCAGTACCACTGGTGCGGAACAGCGGTCGCGGCCACCGCGGTCCAGCCGGAGTTCGCCGTGAGCAGCGGCAGCAGCCCGGCCGCGGGCAGCGGGGTGACCACCGCCCCGTCCGCCCGCACCGTGCCTGCTTCCGGCACGACGACGGTGAGTTCGCTCAGCCCGCTGTCGTCTACCCGGCCGGTGACGCGGACGACCCACTCGCGGCCGTCGAGCGTCAGGTGGTAGTCCGTCACCGCCGCCGTCACCCGCTCGGGCGTCAGCCGCACCTCGCCGGCCGGCTCCCGGCCGCGGTACGGCACGTCCGCGTCCGTGCCGCCGCCGGCGGTGCGGACCGCCGCCTTCAGCCCG
>JALHQU010000118.1 GCA_022841795.1 Fimbriiglobus sp. | reverse complement strand
CCCTCAGCCCAGGGCAAGCGAGCCGCAGGCGAGCGTCGCCCTGGGTATCGGAAGAATTGGGAACAAGCCCCGTAGGGGCGGGCTACGGCAGGGCGCCCCTTCGGGGCTTGGAGATTGTGGCCGGTGTACCCAGGGCGTCGCTCGCTCCGCTCGCTTGCCCTGGGCTGAGGGAGACCGGCCCTTCGGGCCTGAAAAACCGCAGATCGCAATCGGAACACCCCGCATCACAGCCGCTCCAACCGTTCCACCGTCCGCTCGCTCCGCACGTCGCCGGTGTTCTGCGTGGTGGCCGGCTCGAACAGCAGCACCTGCACCTCCGCGTCCGCCACCGGCCGGTGCTCCACCCCGCGGGGGACGATCAGGAATTCGCCGGCGGACAGTTCGACGGTGCGGTCGCGGAACTCCATGCGGAACGACCCGACGACGACGAGGAACAGTTCGTCCTCGGCGTCGTGCTTGTGCCACACGAACTCGCCGACGAACTTCACCAGCTTCACCTGCTGGCCGTTCAGCTCGCCCACCACCTTCGGCGACCAGTGGTCGGCGAACCGGGCGAACTTGTCGGCGATGTTCACTTTGTGCATGGGGAAGGTCTTTGTCTTCGCCGCGGAGCGGCCGCCGGATGTAGCCCAGGGCGGAAGCCCTGGGATGGATGAGTGATGGTTTTCGCCCCGGAGGGGCCGGCGTCGGGATAGGTCCGCCGGCCCCTCCGGGGCGGGGTCATTTGCGATACCTGTACCCAGGGCTTCCGCCCTGGGCTACACCCGGCGGCCCCTCCGGGGCGAAAACACGCACTGAGCTACCCCAACGGTTCCAATTCATTGGCCGGGAAATCGGCGAGCCAGATCGTCACGCCGTCCGGCCCGGCGAGTTCGACCACATATCGATCCGGAACACCCGGAGCGGTCAGGATGTCGAGCAGAACACCCACATCGCCGACCTGGGGCGGACGCTGGTTGGTCCGCCACCCGTTGTAGGCGTCGGGTTGTTGTTGCAGGCGGCGGATGCGAACACGCTCATACTGTTTGAAATCCGCCATGCGTCATCCCTCCCGTGGCGGTGCCAGCACCCGCATAAGCAGCGCGTACATCGCCTCCGGGGTGTCCTCCTCCGGCTTCAGCCGCAGGTACAGGCTCTTCTCGTCCACCACCTTCACCCGCCGGCCGCTCAGCTTCTCCAGCGTGTCCGCCTTCTTGCGGTGGCGGTAGCCGAAGATCAGGTCTTGCCCGTGCCGGTGGACGCTGCCGATCTGCCACCGCACGCAGTGCAGCCGCACCTCGGTCGTCCGCAGCAGCCACTCGACGGCGTCCGGCGGCGGGCCGTAGCGGTCCCGCAGTTCCTGGCGGAAGTCGGCCAGTTTGGCCGGGTCACGGAGGCGGGCCAATCTTCGATAGACCTCGATCCGCAACTTCTGCCCCGGCACATAGTCTTTCGGCAGGAACGCCGGCCACGGCAGATCGACGTTCACCTCCACGGCCGCCTTCGGCGGCTGGTGCTTGAGCTGCCGCACCGCGTTTTCGAGCAACTGGCAGTACATCTCGTACCCGACCGCCGCGATGTGCCCGCTCTGCTCGGTGCCCAGGATGTTCCCCGCCCCACGGATCTCCAGGTCCCGCATGGCGATCTTGAACCCGGACCCGAGCGCGCTGAACTCCTCGATCGCCTTCAGCCGCTTCTGGGCGTTCGGCGACACCAGCTTGAGCGGGTTGACGATCAGGTAGGCGTAGGCCCGCAGCTTGGTGCGGCCGACGCGGCCCCGCAGTTGGTGCAGGTCGGCCAGCCCGTACTGGTCGGCGTCGTCGATGAAGATGGTGTTCGCGTTCGGGATGTCCAACCCGCTCTCGATGATGGTGGTGGCGACCAGGATGTCCGCCTCCTTCCGCACGAACTTGACCATCGCCTGTTCCAGTTCCCCCTCGCCCATCTGCCCGTGCCCGACCACGATCTTCGCTTCCGGCACGATGGTCTGGAGCTTGCCGGCGATGTCCCAGATGTCGAACACCCGGTTGTGGACGAAGTACACCTGCCCGCCGCGGTTCAGCTCGCGGTGAATGGCGTTGCGGATGAGCGCGTCGTCCCACCGCACGATGCGGGTCTCCACCGGGTAGCGTTCCGGCGGCGGCGTTTCGAGCGACGAGATTTCGCGGACGCCGAGCAGCGCCGAGTGCAGCGTCCGCGGGATGGGCGTGGCGGTCATGGTCAGGATGTGGACGGACGTGCGGAGCCGCTTCAGCCGCTCCTTGTGCTCCACCCCGAACCGCTGCTCCTCGTCGATGATGACCAGGCCCAGATCCTTGAACGTCACCCCCTCGCTCACCAGCCGGTGCGTACCCACCACCACGTCCACCGTGCCGTCGGCCAGCCGCTTGACGATGTCCTTCTGCTGCTTCGGGCTGCGGAAGCGGTTCAGGCATTCCACCGTGAACGGGTACTCGGCCAGCCGCTCGCGGAACGTGCGGTAGTGCTGTTCGGCCAGCACGGTGGTGGGCACCAGCACCGCCACCTGCTTGCCGTTGTCGATCGCCTTGAACACCGCCCGGACAGCCACCTCGGTCTTGCCGTACCCCACGTCCCCGCACAAGAGGCGGTCCATCGGCTTCGGCTTCTCCAGATCCGCTTTGATCTCCACGACGCTGGTGCCCTGGTCCGGCGTCTCCTGGTACGGGAACGAGTCGTCGAACTCCCGCTGCCAGTCCGAGTCGGGCGGGAAGGCGAACCCCGGCAGGGTCGCCCGCACCGCCTGAATCTGGATCATCTCGGCGGCCATGTCCATGACCGCTTCCGTCACCTTGTCCTTCTTCCGCCCCCACGCCGTGCCGCCCAGCTTCGACAACTCCGGCTCGGCGTGCTGCCCGCCGATGTACCGCTGAACGAGGTCGATCCGCGACGCTGGGACGTACAGCAGCACGCCGTCGCGGAATTCGAGGATCAGGTGTTCCTCGAACACGTCATCGGTCACGGGTCCTCGGTCATCCGTGTCCTGGTCTGCTGACTGCTGACTGCTGACTGCTGACTGCTTGGACAGCATCCGCATCCCGCGGAACCGGGCGATGCCGTGCGCCACATGCACCACGTAGTCGCCGTCGTTCAGCTCCAGGAAGCTGTCGATCGCCCGCGACTCGACCCGCCGCCCCACCCCGCCGCCCGCCTTCACTCCCGGCGGCAGCAGTTCCTTGTGAAAGAGTTCGTGCGAGCCGATGACGACAATTCCAAGCCCAGGGACGGCTGTCCCTGGGCTTGGCTCGTCACCCACCAGCCGGAACCCCCGCCGCACGTGTCCGGTGACGATCCGCAACCGATCCGACTCGGCCAGCTTGCCGGCCTTCAGCACCTCCGTCAGCCGGTGCACCTCGGCGTCCGTCTGGCAGGCGATCAGCACCCGGTCGGTCTGGGCGATGGCGTCCAGTTCGTCCCGCACCTTGAGCACGTTCCCGCTGAACCGCTCGACGCTCTCCGCCCGCACGTGGCAGGTGGCCTCCACGCTCGGCCGCGGCAGGGCCGACACCGTCACCGTCGGGTGGGTCATCAGGTTGGCCAGGGCGGCGTCGGCGGCGAACAGCCCGTCGGCGTCGGCCACCCGCTCGAAGAAGTGCTTGGCCTGCTCCTTCAGTTCGTTCGGCTCGACCAGGGCGACGACCGCACCCGGCGGGAAGTAGTCGAGGATGAACCCGCGAGACGCCCGCCCCGTGGTTTGAACGCCCAACACCGTCAATTCGGTCTTCGTCCCCAGGCTGCGCTGCGTCTGGGCGGTGAACGTGCGGATGGACTCCAGATCGTCGCCGAAGAACTCCAGGCGGACCGGGTCGGGGGCGTCCGGCGGGAACAGGTCGAGGATGCCGCCGCGGCGGGCGAACTCGCCGGGGAACTCGACCGCTTCCGCCCGCTGGTAGCCGGCGACCAGCAGCCAGCGGGCGAACTCGTCGGGGTCGAGAGTGTCGCCGGCGGCGATCCGCCGCCCGCGGGCGGTCAGGTCGGCCGGCGGGGGGACGGGCTGAACGATCGCGGCGATGGGGGCGAGGATGATGGGCGATCGTGGCGAGCCGGGAGCGTGAGCGACCGGAGGATTTAGAACCTCTGGTCGCTCACGCTCCCGGCTCGCCAGATCCTGTAGCACTCTCAGCCGCGCCCCCGTTTCCGGGGCGATCTTGCCGGCCCGTTCGACCACCGGCCACGTCTCGAACGCCGGGAACACCGTCGGCCGCACGCCGGCGAACCCGGCCAGGTCCTCGGCCCATGGGGTCACGTCGGTCAGGTGCGGGACGACCACCAGGAGGGGGTGCGGGGTCTCGGCGGCCAGGGCCGCCACCGCCGCGGCCGCACTCGACCCCCACGCCCCGTCGATCCCGCCGGCGTGGCCCGTCTGAATGGCCGCGCGCAGCCCCGCCCACCCGTCCCCCCGAGCCAGCAGAGGGGGAACTGTAAGCAGGGTCAACTCGGGTGGTAGACCTACCGTGGCCGACATCCGTAACTCTCAGACTATCCAGAATAGCCGGAAAATCACAAAAAATCGTCACGCGATTTCGGGCGATAATCGGACATGACCTGAACCCGCCGCCGATCCACCTTGCCGAGATAAACCGTTGCTAAAACACGGTTTATCCGCGCCAACCGGCTGTTTTTCGCCAGCCCGAGCCGGGGGAATGTTCGCTCTGGGTAAAATGCGGAATTAGACGAAATTGTCTTAGTGCGTTGCCGATCCGGGTTTACCATTGCATACCTAGTCCGTTGCGGTTCCTACCCGGCGGACCGGCCACCCCCGCGAAAGGAGTACCCTAGCGCCCGACCGCTCGCCGTGTCGTCCCTCTTGATTCACACCCGGAGACCCGCAATGCCTCGGATCGCCCGCTACCTCCTCCGCTCGTCGTTGTTCCGCGCCATTCTCGGCGGCAAGCGGAAGTCCGCCCGCCGCGGCGGCGACCAACCGGCGATCCGATCCGACGCACCCACCGTCCTCAAGTCTTCGGAAGCCACCCTCCGCGGGATTGACCTGTTCCGCACGTTCGGCGCCGGCGAGTGCAAAACGACCGCCGTGCAGAACGTGTCGCTGGAACTACGGCCGAACGAGTTGAACCTGCTGATGGGGCCGAGCGGGAGCGGGAAAACCACCCTGTTGGCGCTGGTGTCCGCCCTGTTGCGGCCGTGCGGCGGGCGGGTGCAGGCGCTCGGCCAGGACGTGTGGAACATGAGCGAGCAGGACCTGGAGCGGTTCCGCCTGCGGCACTGTAGCTACGTGTTCCAGGGGTACAACCTGTTCCCGGCCCTGACCGCCCGCGAGCAACTGGAAATCGTGCTCAAGTGGGGCGAGGGGGTGGGGGCGCGGGAGGCCCGGCGGCGGTCCGAGGCGGTGCTGGGGCAGCTCGGGCTGGGGAACAAGCTGCACCTGCGGCCGGCGCAGATGAGCGGCGGGGAGAAGCAGCGGGTGGCCATCGGCCGGGCGCTGGTGAAGAACCCGAGTTTCCTGTTCGCCGACGAGCCGACGAGTGCGCTCGACTGGGAGAACGGCCAGCAGGTGATCGAACTGCTGCACGGGGTGGCCCGCCAGCGGGGGGCGACGGTGCTGGTGGTGACGCACGACCCGCGGCTGCTGCCGCACGCCGACCGGGTGTTCGAGATGGCCGACGGGCAACTGGCCGTTGAACCCGCCGCCGACGTTCTGACCCTCGCCCACTCGCACGCCCCGGCCCACCCGCACCACCCGGCCCCGGTGCTGCTGCCGTTCCCGGCGAAGGCGAACGGGAAAGGGCACGGGCACCGCAGCCCGGTGGCCGTCGGCCCGCGGCTGACCCTGAAAGACCCGGCGTTCGCCGGCAGTTGACCCGGCCGTGACTTCCGCAATCGGGGTTGGTAGAACCGACCCCACCCCCGCCACTCGTGCTTCGCACGAGTCGGCGACCCCTCCCCGGCGGGGAGGGGTGAGGGCAGCCGGGAGCAAGTGAAGGGCGGTTGTTCCCACCCCTCCCCGCCGGGGAGGGGTCGCCGAGGAACGCAGTTCCCCGGCGGGGGTGGGGTCACCTCCAACTGCGTCACTCATTTCGGTATGACCCGGCCGTGGCCGAGACCGTCCACCAGTTCGACCTCCGCGTGGCCCCGGCCGACATCGACCGGCTCGGCCATGTGAACAACGTCACCTTCGTGCGGTACGTCCAGGACGCCGCCATCTCCCACTGGCAATCGGTCGCCCCGCCGGACGTGCAGGCCGCTGTCGTGTGGGTGTGCCGCCGGCACGAGATCGACTACCTGAAGCCGGCGTTCGCCGACGAGCTGCTGGCCGTGAAGACGTGGGTGGGGGCGCCGTCCGGGGCGAGTTGGGAGCGGTTCACCGAGATCCGCCGGGCGGCGGACGGCACGGTGCTGATCACGGCCCGAACGGTGTGGGTGCTGATCGACGCCGCGTCCGGCCGCCCGCGGCGGGTGGACCCGGCGTGGACGGCGTGGCTCACCCCGCCGGCGTAGGACCGCACGTCCCATTTCGGTTTTCGACCCCGACGGGGTCGTTCTCACAGCCCAGGGTTGAGGACCGAAGGTCCGACACCCTGGGTATCGAGCGCCGCAACGCGGCCGACCCCAACGGGGTCGTTCAGGGTGGTCGTGAACGACCCCGTTGGGGTCGGAAGAATTGCCCGGTGTTACCCAGGGTATCGCTCGCTGGCGCTCGCTCAACCCTGGGCTGTGAGAACGACCCCGTTGGGGTCGAAAGCCGCGGGCGGCTTCGCCCTCACCCGTAGATGCTCCGCAGCATACTGCGGGTCTCTTTCAGGCAGTGGACGACCACCTTCGGCAACTGGTCGCGGAGGCGGGCGAAGCGGTCGGCGTCCAGGGTGGTGGCCAGGGTGCCGTACCCGGCGTCGGCGTCCGGGTCGAACCCGGTCAGGTTGTGGTGCAACTGCATGTGGTTGGCCAGCGCGTCGCACAGGGCGATCAGGGCGACCAGTTGGCGGTGTTCCCGCTCGGCGGCCGGCTCGTGGTGGTTCAGGATCACCCGCGCGATGCGGGTGGGCAGGTTGTTCTTCACCGCGAACAGCGAGCCGACGGCGCAGTGGTCCGAGCCGAACGCCTCCCGTTCAATCGCCAGCAGGTCGGCGGCGTCGTCGTGCTCCGGCAGGCCGGCCGCCAGGTACTCGTCCGCCGCCTTGCAGCACATCACCACCCGCCCGATGTCGTGCAGCAGGCCGGCGGTGAACTCCTCCCCGTTCAGGTCCAGGAACAGCACCCGGCGGACGGCCGCCGCCAGGGTGGCCACGAACAGCGAGTGCTTGAGGATGCTCTCGCACCCGGCCTGCACCGCCGGCGGGTGGCCGTGGTAGATGCTCTTCATGCCGATGCCGCTCACCAACTGCCCGCACCCCTTGAACCCGATCCGCACCACCGCCTGGGCCAGGTCGGTCACCTCCCCCGACCCGCGGTACACCGCGCTGTTCGCCAGCTTGAGCACGGCGGCGGCCATCATCCCGTCCCGGCGGATGACGTTGGTCATCTCGACCAGGGTGGAGTCGGCGCTGTTCGCCAGGGTCATGGCCTGCACCGCCGTGTCCGACAGGTGCGGCAACGATTCCACCTGGTCCAGGTTCTGGAACAGCTTCTGGCCGGCGGAGAACGAGCGGGGCGGCGGGGTGTCGGCGGCGACACTCGGGCGGCGGCGGGCGAACAGGGTGAGCGACACGGCAGCGGTCCAGGCGAGCGAAGAAATGGGTGTGGAGTACCGTAGAACAGGAATTCAGCGCCGGGCGGACGAAACGATCATTCCGCCGTCGGGCCGAAAAGTCCGAACCCGACCGTAGTTTCCGGTGGGGATTTGCGCTGGGGCGTGAGCGGAACGAGGATTTCGGCGAACCCCGACCGCAAGGTCGGTGGGTGCGAGCCAGCGACCCCGCACCCGCGGCCCTCGCGGGCCGGGTTCGCCAAGAACCAAGAGCGGGTTGCCGTTGCATTCCCCGGCCGCCGCGGTATACCCGCCGGCAGTGCCAACACACACGGACGAGAGACCGGGCATGGACGCCCTTCGCACCCGGCGGATTCGGCTGCTGCTCCCCGTCGCCGCGCTCGCGGCGGCGGGGTGCGGGCTGTTCGACCGGGAGACGGACAAGCGGGTGAGCGACCTGCTCCGCGAGGAGCAGCCGCTCGTCACCCGCAGTCAGGCCCCGGCGAAGGGGCCGCTGCCGCCGCTGCCCATTCCGGAGAAGCCGGCCGCCCCGGTGGTGCCGCTGCCGTCGCCGACCGAGGCGGCGGTGCTGCCCCCGTCCGCCACGACTACCCCACAAGTCAGCGCACCCGGTCCGGTGCAGCCGGTGGCCGCCGAGGTCCGCAGCCTGGGCGCCGACGCCCCGACCACCCGGGTGAAGGTGATGGCCACCGTCGGCGACACCATCATCACCGACGACGAGGTGTCGCTGCTGATGAAGCAGCGGGCGAACGAGTACATGATGCTGAAGGGGGACGAGCGGGACAAAAAGGAGCGGGAGGTGTACCGCGACAGCCTGCGGATGCTGGTCGAGCGGGAACTGGTCATCACCGAGTTCGTGTCCAAGGTGAAGAAGGTGAAGCCGGCGGCGCTGGAGGAGTTGTGGGAGCAGGCCGGGCGGATGGCCGACAACAGCCTGCGGGAGATGCGGAAGGGGTACCGGGCGAAGAAGCTGGAGACGGAGGCCGACTTCGCCAAGGAGCTGGACGCCCAGGGGCTGCCGTACAAGCCGTTCCGCCGGCAGGTGGAGCGGGCGATGATGGTGGACCTGTTCCTCGGGCCGATGCTGCGGGAGAAGAACGGCACCCCGACGGTGGCCGACGTCCACAAGTATTACCTGGAACACCAGGCCGACTACCGCACCGGCGACACGGTGAAGTACCTGGACCTGTTCGTCAGCACCGGCCGGTTCAAGAGCGAGGCGGAGGCGAAGAAGTACGCCGACGACCTGTTCAAGCAGGCGGTCGGCGGGGCCGACTTCGTGGCCCTGGTGAAGCAGCACGGGCACGGGGACAGCCCGCTGCGGGACGGCCTCGGGGTGGGCGAGAAGCGGGGCGAGATCCAGCCGGCGGCGCTGGAGGAGCCGGTGTTCACCATCAAGCCGGGGAACATCAGCGGGGTGATCCCGACCGAGACCGGGTTCCACATCCTGAAAGTGACCGAGCGGCAGGTGGCCGGCGTCCGCCCGTTCGACGAGAAGATGCAGACGGACATCCGCAACCGGCTGATGCAGCAGATGGCGAAGGCCGAGCGAGACAAGTTCGTGGCCGAACTGTGGCGGAAGATCCCGGTGACGGTGGTGGAGCAGTAGTGGGGCAAGTTTCCAACTTGCCACCCGCCCGTGGCAAGATGGAATCTTGCCCCACGTGACGCAGTACAATTCCGGCACCCGCACTGTCGCGAGCCTGCCGATGCCCGTCCGGGTCTCCTGCCCGTTCTGCAACACCCCGTTCGACCTGCCCGCCGCCTCGCCGTCCGGCCGCACCGCCTGCCCGCGGTGCGGGGAGAGCGTGCCGGTGTCGCCGTCGGCTGAAGCGACCGACGCCCCGGCCCCGGTCGTCGTCCCCGGCCCGATCACATCCCTCAAACCCGCTTTCCCGCTTGCGGCGATCTCGCTCGGCCTGACCGCGCTCGTCGCCATCGTTGTCGGCGTGTGGTGGTTCACCCGCCCACCGGCTGCCGGCCCGACGACCGCCGCCACCAAGCCCGGCAATCCGCCGGCCACCGTCCCGCCCGCCGCCGTGCCGGTGCTGCGGTACCTGCCGCGGGACTCGCAGATTGTGGTCGTCGTGCAGCCGCAGCAGGTGGTGCAGTACGCCGCCCGCACCGGCCGGCCGGCCGATCAGTTGTTCGGGCAGCTCGGCCTGCCCAAGTCCCTGCTCGACAAGCTGTCCGCCGCCGGGTTCCCGCCGGAATCCCTCGACCACATCGCCGTCGGGGCGAACGTGACCGACCTGGCCAGCCTGGGGGTGACGTTCGTGGTGTCCGTCCGCACGCCGATCGACGAGGACAAGCTCCGCCGCGACCTGAAGGCGACGGTCAACCCGGACAAGCGGGACCGCTGGAAGGCCGACCTCGGCGGGGTGCCGGTGCATGTCACGCGGGCCGACGACCGCACCCTGCTGTTCGCGTGGAAGGAGGCGGACCTGAGCGGGGCGAAGGCGCCGACCGCCGGGTTCGCCGACCTGCGGGCGGGGGTGAAGGAGTCGGTCGAGAAGCTGAGCGTGTCGTCGTTCGCGTGGGTCGCCACCGATTCCACCGACTGGGCGAAGGTGAAGGGGGTGGAGGCGGTCGCCGGGCTGAGCGGGCAGAAGGATTTGCCGAAGCGGCTGGACGGGGTGCGGGCGGCGGCGGTCGGGCTGTCGTTCGAGCCGGCGGTGACGCTGAGCGTGCGGGTGCGGCTGGCCGACGCGGGCAAGGCGACGGAACTGGCGGCGGCGATGGGCGAGCGGTTCCGGGAGGCGAAGGGCGAGGCGAAGGCGGCCGGCGAGTGGGCCGAGGCGACGATCCCGTTCGACCCGCCGGGTGATGCGCTGGCGACGCTGCGGAAGGCGCTGGAGCGGTAGACCTCACCACCCGGCCCCCTCTCCAAGGTGGAGAGGGGGTGACTCTTCGCCGCGACCTCCGGGAG
The DNA here is from genome assembly GCA_022841795.1 of Fimbriiglobus sp. GTDB lineage: Bacteria > Planctomycetota > Planctomycetia > Gemmatales > Gemmataceae > JALHQU01. The sequence goes on along the minus strand of JALHQU010000118.1, from coordinate 10,771 downwards.
CGGAGATTGCTCGGCCGCTCCCGGAGGTCGCGGCGAAGACCGGAGACGCTCCTCGTTTGAACACCCCCTCTCCGGTTCGGAGAGGGGGCCGGGGGGTGAGGTTCTTTTCTTTCCCGCGTGCGCCACCACCTCGTCGCGGGCATACAGTCGCATCACCCCGCCGGAGACCGGCTCATGCGCCCGCTCGCGTTCGCGCTCCTGTTCGCCTTCATTCCCCCTTCCCCGGCCTCGGATCGCATCGTCTTCCCCGACGACCCGAGCGTGATCGACGTGAAGAAGCATTGCGGGGCGAAGGGGGACGGCAAGGCCGACGACACCGCCGCGCTGCAGAAGGCACTCGACGACAGTTGCGGGCCGAAGGCCGGGAAGACGAAGGTGGTGTACCTCCCGAACGGTACGTACCGGCTGACCGGCACCCTGGTGGTGAACAAGGGGAAGACCGGCTCCGGCCTCGGGGCGTGGGTGTACGGCGAGACCCGCGACGGGGTGGTGCTGAAGCTGGACGACAAGCTGACGGGGGTGAAGTCGGTGCTGCTCACCCACCCGACGGACGAGGGCAAGACCTCCGCCAACTGGTTCTTCCGCAACCTCCGCAACTTCACCATCGACGTCGGCGACAACCCGACCACCGACGGCATCCGGTACATGGCCACCAACCAGGGGATCATCAAAAACGTGACGGTGCGGGGGAACGGCAACATCGGCATCAACGCCGGGTTCATCGGCGAGAGCGGGCCGAACACGATTCAGGACGTGACCATTCAGGGGTTCGACGTGGGCGTGCGGTCGGCGTGGGTGTACGGGCAGACGCTGTCGCGGGTTACGATCAAGAACTGCCGCACGGTCGGCGTGTACGTGGTCGCCAACGTGATGGCGATCGAAGACCTGACGGTGGAGAACACGCCGCAGGCGCTGTTCGCCGACTACCCGAACGACTGGACGTGGTGGTCCGGCGTGGTCGCGGTCGTCGGCGGCAAGTTCACGACGACGAAGTCGGACCAGCCGGCCATCCGGGTGAAGGGGCACCTGTTCGCCCGCGACGTGACCGCGTCCGGGTACAAGCAGGTGTTGGCCGGCGAGGGCAAGGTGCCGGGCGTGGAGGGGACGAAGATCGACGAGTACACCTCGCACCCGGTGACGACGGCGTTCGCCGATTCCACCGGCAAGGTGCTGCGGCTACCCATCGAGAAGGAACCGGCGGTGGCGTGGGAGACCGACCCGAAGAACTGGGTGTGCGTGGACGACTACGGGGCCAAGCCGGGCGACCGGGACGACGACACGGCGGCGGTGCAGAAGGCGTTCGACGCGGCGGCGAAGGCGGGGAAGACGGTGGTGTACTTCCGCGGGGTCGGCGGGCCGGACCCGAACTGGTACACGCTGAAGGGCGAGGTGAAAGTCACCGGCAGCGTGCGGGTGGTACTCGGGCTGGGGTTCGGCCGCATCCTCGGCGGCAGGTTCGTGATCGACGACACGTCGGCCGACCACGTCCACTTCCGCCACCTGTACAGCTTCGGCGGCCCGCACGTCAGCTACGAGAACCGCTCCAAGTCGAAGACGCTGTCGCTGGAGAGCGGCGAGGGGTGGGTGTACGGCAGCGGCGGGGGGAACTGCTTCCTGACCGACGCCCCGGCGGCGGTGGTGCTGAGCCAGGGGGTGAAGTGCTGGGCGCGGGGGCTGAACCCGGAGGGCACCAAGGACGACGGGCTGGTGCGGAACGAGGGCGGGCGGCTGTGGGTGCTGGGGTGCAAGACGGAGGGGAAGGGGAAGCGGTACACCACCAGCGCGGGCGGGAAGACGGAACTGTACGGCTGCTACGAGTACACCACCGACGCGGTGAAGGACGACGACGAGCGGGCCATGTTCGAGGTGACCGACGGGTCGCTGAGCGTGGCCGCCACGCGGGAGGTGTGCTTCACCGGCAAGCCGTTCGCGGTGAAGCTGCGGGAGACCCGCGGGGCGGACACGAAGACGCTGAAGAAGGGCCAGACGGACGGCTCGCTGGTGCTGCTGAGCGCGGAGAAGAGGTGAGGGGGGGGCGGTTCCGGGTGAACCGGCGGCGTGAGCCGCCCGGGTGGTGAACCGTGGGCGTCAGCTCACGGGTGACAAACACACCCGACGGGCTGACGCCCGCGGTTCACCCAGGCCCGCGATCACTTCACCGGCACGCCGCTGACAACGATCAGCTTCTTCGACCCGCCGGCCGGCACGCTGCTGGTCTTCTCCGTCTCGTACTCCGTGCCGCCCAGCGTCCACCGCGCCTTGATGGCGAACGTGTGCTCGCTGCCCAGCTTGATCGGCGGGGACGGGATGTCCCGCTCGGCGGTCGCCGGGCCGTCCAGCTTCGCCCCGTTCACCCACACGTCGGCCGGGGCGGGGAACTGCACCTTCAGCACCGCCGGCACCTCGGCCGCGGCCAGCGCCCGGTTGTCCTGCTGTTCGCTCCGGCTCACCGCCGGCGCGACCACCACCGGGGCCGGGTTCACGTTCACCACCACCTGCGGGGCGTTCCACCCCCAGGCGGAGGAGTACCACGGGTACCACACGGCGCCGGGGATGGGGTACAAACCGACCAGCGGCGGCAGCGGCCGGCCGGGCAGCGGCGGGATCGACCCCGGCGAGCCGGGCGGGATGACCGGCGGCCGGTACGGGGTGACGATCCCCTGGGCGAGGGCGACAGTGGGGGCGAGCAGCAGGGCGACGGCGGCGGTGCGGAACACGGTGCGGCCCTCGAAGGGAGTTGGCGAACCCGGCCCGCGAGGGCCGCGGGTGTGGGGCAAGATTCCATCTTGCCGGTGTAGTGGGGCAAGATTCCATCTTGCCGGTGTAGTGGGGCAAGATTCCATCTTGCCGGTGTAGTGGGGCAAGATTCCATCTTGCCACGGCTTGACGGCAAGTTGAAAACTTGCCCCACGGCCCTGGCGGACCGGGTTCGCCCTCACCCGGCATCATACCCGAATGGGTCACTTCCCCGCCTTCACGAACTTGCGGTACTCGTCGTCGGACATGAGCTGCACCCCCGCCTGCTTGGCGTCGCGGTCCAGTTCGGTGAACGCGATCGTGCCCGGCCCGGCCTCACGGCCGAACTCGTACACCAGCACCACCGCCCCGGTCGCCGTCTTCTTGCGGTCGGCCACCGCCGCCAGCACCGCCGCCCGGTCGGCCGGCTCGCCTGATTCGCCCAGCCGATAGAACTTGTCGCTCCCCCGCTCCACCTCGGTGCCGGCCAGTACCCGCACCCGCACCACGTCCACCGCCACCTTCGCAGTCGGTTCGCTCGGGTCGGTCGGCTTGGTGTTTGATTGGGTGTTCGGCGCCGAACCAGTGGTCAGGGTGCGGTCGGGTCCGCCGCTGCCCCCGCCGCCGGCGCCGAGACCGCCGCCGAACACCAGCAGCGCCACCAGCACGGCGGCCAGCAGCCCGCACAGGATGCGGACCGCCTTGTGCAGCTCGTCCGGCGACTTGCGGTGGATGACCAGCTTGTCGAACCCGACGGCGGCCAGCCAGCCGAGCACGTACCCGGCGACGAACCCGCCGGCCACGATCAGGCAGTTGGTGGCGAACCGGCTCACCTGCTCCCCGCTGAAGTCGAACACGGCTGGCCCTCACGACTTAGGTGAACCGCGGGCGTCAGCCCGTCGGGTGGGAGCACACCCACGGGCTGACGCCCGCGGTTCGCCCCGTTCGGCGATTGTACCCGACCGGCTCGGGAAAATCCGCGCCGCGCAACGTCACAATTTCACACGAATTGCGCCGAAAATGCCGGCCCCGCCCCGCACCCTAGCTTTTCTCCGGCCGGCCGTTCGGGTAAGAATGGGGGATGCCCGGACGGGCTGAAGTCACTCGACTTCCGTACACCCGCACGCACGCGGGAGCCAGGTGAAGGTTCCCTCCATGGCGCGCCCCAGCGCCGAGCCGACGGTCAGCGCTCCTCCCGTTACCCCCGGCAAGTCGCGCCGCTCCGACCGCTTCCTCGCCGCCGTTCAGCCGGCCGCGCGGGTCGTTTTCGTCTCCCACCTGCAACCCGACCCGGACAGCCTGGGCAGCATGTGGGGGCTGGCTCATCTGGTGGGCGAGAAACTCCGCAAACCGACCGTCCTCACGCAGGACGGCGGTATCTTCCGGGCCGAGAACCGGGCGATGGTGGACCTGCTGCACCTGGATTTGGTGCCGGTGAGCGAGTTCCAGCGGCGGCCGGGCGATCTGGTGGTGATGGTGGACAGTCAGCCGGGCACCGGGCGGCACACGCTCGACCGGCTGGGGGCGATTTCCGCTGTGATCGACCACCACGTCACGCCCGGCGACCTGACCGGGGTGGCGTTCGCGGACGTGCGGCCGGATTTGGGCGCCACCTGCACCGTCGTCACCCGCTACCTGAGTGAACAGCGGGTGGGCATCCCGGACAAACTGGCGACCGCCCTGCTGTACGGCATCGAGACGGAACTGAGCGGGTACCCCCGCGAGGGCACGGCGGCGGACGACGACGCCATCGCCCACCTGTACCCGCTGGCGGACAAGGATTTACTCGCACAGATTCGCCACGCCCGCCTGCCGAAGACGCACTTCGAGGTGCTCACCCAGGCGCTGCGGAACGCCCAACTGTTCGACCGCCTGGCGTTCACGTGGGTGGACCCGCTCGGCCAGCCGGAGCAGGCGGCCGAGGTGGTGGACTTCCTCATCCGGTACGACGGGGTGGACTGGGCGGCGTGCGGCGGGGTCCACGGGAACAAGGTGGTGCTGTCGGTGCGGGCGGCGCGGGCGAACGCGCGGGCCGGCGAGCTGCTGCGGGAGGCCGTCGGCGATCTCGGCAACGCCGGCGGGCACGAGCGGCGGGCCGGTGGGTGCATCACACTAACGGACCCGTCGCCGACCGCGATCGAGCGAGTTCGGGCCGACCTCACCCGCCGCATCGCCCGCACGTTCGGCTCGGCGTCCGCCCACCCCCAACTGCTCATCCCGTCCGGCCCGTCCCGTGCGGACACCAGTTGTTAGCCCGACGCGCCAGCGACGGTGAGTCGGCCCGTCTCGCGCGGACACTTGGTGATAGAAAGTAACGCCCGCAGTTTTCGACGCCACTTCTCTCCGACGGCACAAGACTTTCTCATATTCCACGCGAATCGGGGTGCCGGCCCTGCCAGGTTCCGTCCTCGTAACCCGTTTCATCCGAAGTGTTTGTAACAAGAAGTTCGATTTTAGGTAACGCCCGGTAAGAAACGGGGTCTATAAGGTGGTATTCCGTTGCACGCTCGGCCCTCGGACGTCCGATGTCGGAAAGCGGCGAAAAACGGAAAACTGGAGCGATTTCGGCACGGCCTGAGCCAGTAGGTTTATACTTCTGGCGAATCGGAACCGAACGAGTGCGGTTTCGACTGATCGATACCGAACGATGCCCTTCAACGGAGTGCAGGACATTGCCTGAGAGGTGAACCATGGCCCGCAAAGACGCGCTACTCAAGATCACCAAGACCTTACTCGGCCGCCGCAACGAACTGCGGAAGCGGCTAGGCGTTGAACTGAACGACCTGGGTACGGTGGCCGGCGGGGACGTGGCCGACGCCGCGTTCGGCGCCTCCGGCGGCGAGATGGCCTCCCAGTTGGCCCAGCTCGAATCCCGCGAGCTAGCCCAGATTGAGCTGGCCCTGGCCCGCCTCAAACAGGGGCGGTACGGGGTGTGCGACCTGTGCGAGAAGCGAATCCCGGTTGCCCGGCTGAACGCCGTGCCGTACAGCGTCATGTGCGTGCCGTGCCAGGGCCAGGCCGAACGGGACGGCGACTGGCTGGAGTCGCACGCCCACTTCAGTTGGGGCGACGTGAAAGACCCTGGCCACGACCGCGACCTCGACTTCGCCGCCGTGCAGGCCGAACTGGGGCAGTAACTGACTTCGTTGGTGTCCGGGCTTTAGCCCGTCTTCTGTCCACCGCAAGACGGCCTGAAGGCCGGACACCAGCGAAAACACCGACCCCGCGGGTTGTACCACCCGCGGGGTTTTTGTTGGTTGAACCGCCCGTCATCGCGCACTTCCCCGCCGCTCGCCCGATCCCCCTCAAGTCAACGTTGACCGGCCCGCTAGAGTGAAGACGGTCGTTCGCCCCGCGAGGGTTCCGCCGTGCCCCGTCGTCTCGCTCCGGCACTCGTGCTCACCGCGTCCGGCTTCCTCGGCGGGTTCGTCGCCGTCGCCGTGTTCAGCCCGCACACCCCGGTCGGCGCCCAGTCCCCGCTTCCCGCCCCGCCGCGGTCGGTGGACGACACCCCGGCCCGCGGCGGGTCCGACGCCCTGCCGTCGGCCACCACTCCGGACCGCCCCGCGTCCGCCGTCGGCCAGTTCGACGCGGTGGTGCAGAAGGTGATGCCGTCGGTGGTGTCCGTCGATGCGGCCAAGCCGGCGGCGCGGGGCAAGCCGGCGGAGGAGTCCGGGTCCGGGGTGCTGATGAAGTTCGACGGGTTCCGTGGCACCTACGCCGTCACCAACAACCACGTCGTCGAAGGCTCCCGCGCCGCCGACATCACCGTGACGCTGCACGACGGCCGCATCCTCACCCCGGACCGGGTGTGGACCGACCCGGCGTCGGACATCGCCATCCTGCGGCTGACGGTGGACGGCCTGCCGGCGGCCGAGGTGGGCGACAGCGACCGCATGCGGCCGGGCCACTGGGTGCTGGCGTTCGGCAGCCCGCTCGGGTTCAACCAGACGGTCACGCACGGCATCATCTCCGCCCGCGACCGCGGGCAGGTGAACCTGAACAACACCATCCGCATCAAGGAATTTTTGCAGTCGGACGCGGCCATCAACCCCGGCAGCAGCGGCGGCCCGCTGACCGACGCGGGCGGCAAGGTGATCGGCATCAACACGGCCATCGCGTCCGGCGGGGCGGCGGCCACCACGTTCACCGGCATCTCGTTCAGCATCCCGATCAACCTGGTGAAGCGGCTGGGTAAGGAACTGCTGGAGACCGGCGTCGTCGCCCGCGGCTACCTGGGCCTCCAGATGGCCCCGACGCTGGACGCGCAGACGGCGCTCAAGCTCGGGCTGACCCGGCTGCGGGGGGCGCTGGTGGAGAGCACCTACGCCGGCGGGCCGGCGGTGCGGGGCGGGGTGCAGGCCGGCGACCTGATTCAGAAGGTGGACGGCATCGAGGTGCGGGACGAGAACCACTTCATCAACATCGTCGGCTCGCTGCCCGTCGGCCACACCCTGCGGCTGACGGTGTGGCGGAACAAGCAGGCGAAGGCGGTGGACCTGACCATCTCCGACTGGCCGCGGAAGTGACGGGCGGGGTCTTCGCTGGTGTCCCGCCTTCAGGCGGTCGGCGGGCGTGGGGAAAACCGGCTGAAGCCGGGACACCAACAGTGCGGCCCGCCGTCTTTGACCGCGGCGGGTCGCGGTTTGCCGGGTTTTGTTAGCCCGACGCGCCAGCGAGGGGTGCGTGCTGACCCTCGCTGGCGCGTCGGGCTAACGAACCAAGACACGGTAGTGGTACAGTTTGGCGGAATCACCCCGCGGAGTGACTGCGATTCCAGGAAGCGGAGTCCAAACTGTACCACTACCCGGGACGAGAACCACTTCATCAACATCGTCGGCTCGCTGCCGATCGGCCACACCCTGCGGCTGACGGTGTGGCGGAACAAGCAGGCGAAGGCGGTGGACCTGACCATCTCCGACTGGCCGCGGAAGTGACGGGGGGTCTTCGCCGGTGTCCAGCCTTCAGGCGGTGTGCGGGCGCGGTGAACACCGGCTGAAGCCGGGACACCAACACCGCGGCCGATCGTTCTCGACTTCATCGGGGTCGAAGCAGGGCCGATCGCAGTTTGCCGGGGGTTGTTAGCCCGACGCGCCAGCGAGGGGTGCGTGCCGACCCTCGCTGGCGCGTCGGGCTAACGAACCAAGACACGGTAGTGGTACAGTTTGGCGGAATCACCCCGCGGAGTGACTGCGATTCCAGGAAGCGGAGTCCAAACTGTACCACTACCCGCATACGGGTAGTGGTACAGGTTGAACTGGCCGGCGGGCGGAATTCTCTGGACTTCGGCACGGGAGTTGGGCAGTGAGGCAACAGGTTCTAGCGTGTGGGTCTGGCTCCGGGTATACTCCCCACCCTCGTTTCACAGCGCAGGGCGGCACCCGTGTCGAGCAAGCACAAGCTGGGCGCCCTCTACCCTCGCCCCAAGTTGGACGCGATTTCCGAGACCGCCATCCGCACCGCCGCCATTCGCCCGGCGGTTGCCAGTTTCGTTGAGAACGTCCAGCGGGTGAACCGGTTGTTGGTGATGCCGTTCCGGATCGTGTTCGAGACTGTGCTGGCGGTCCGGGCGGGCGACGAGATGGAGTACAAGCACACCGGCAAGTTGGAGCCGATGACCGATTTGCTCGATCCTTCGACGCAACCAGAAGGGTGGGAGAACGACCGAGCGGGCCGGTATCACGAATTGTGTGATTTAGCCGCGAATCTGTCGGCGGATGACGAGGGTAAACTCATCGACGGAATGTGTCCGGGTCTGGAATGGCAGTTATCGGCCACTGACGGAACTCCCGTCGAGCCGTGGTTGTCGTCAGCGATCATCGGGGCGTGGACTGCGATAGAAACGCTGACCGGCGATCTGTGGGAAGCGGCCGTTAACGCCCACCCGCACGGGTTGGCAAAACTCAGAGGTGATTGGCCCAAAGGCAAGGAGAAGGGGCAACCAGAAGGGAAAGGGCCGCTACCGCCGCTGGTGAACACCACCCCGCTGGGGAAGGTGAGCGAAGAGAAGTCCATCCGGCTCGCGGCGTTGGAGGACTACGACTTCAACGTGTCATCGGTCATGGGCACTTTGCTCCGAGACAGCCGGTATGACTTCCAAAATCTCAAGGACATCAAGCGGGCTTATGTGCAAGCGTTCTTCGAGAACCAAGAGGACGTACTCGACGCGATACTCGACCCGTGCCTCTACCACCTGTCGCAAGTCCGTCACCTGTTGGTACACCGAGCGGGGATAGTGGATCAGAAATTCATCGACAGCACCAGAGGAGTGCCCATGTTCGCGGGCGTCGAAATCCGGAAGCCTCTTCCCATCGACGGGGAATTGGTGCGGGATTTGGTCAACCCGGCTGTTGAGAAGTCGGTGTCTCTCATTCAAGCCGTGGACAACTGGCTCCAATCTCACAGCGGGGGAACCCCGTGACCGCAGACCGAGTAGACACGATTCCGGTTCTCGAAGTGCCGTGCGACGAGTGCCACGGTGAACGCCGGTATCGAGTGAGCGTGGGTAACGGCTGGTCGAACTGCGGTAAATGCAACGGAGCGGGGTATGTAGCGACCGAATTCGGCGAACGGGTGATTGCCCTCATGTGGCACAACTTCCGTCCGATGCTGGACGCCGCGCAAGGCGAACCGAACCCGCTGTAGCGGTGTCCGTTCGCTCATGACCGATTCGTATCACTGCCGGACCCCTGCTTTCGGGCCTGCTTCGCGGCCCGTCGCGGCTTGATCGTCTGCTGAGCGGCCGACAGCAACACCGCTCGTGCCCACGCAGACGATTCTACCCCAGCACCCTCTGCCACGGCGTCAATCTGCGACCGCTCCGCGTCCGTCAGCCGGATGCGAAGGGTGTTGTTCCGTGCTTCCCCCGGCGGGAGTGGTGGCCGACCCATCGCCATAGCTGAATGCCCCCTACGGACATCGTAGCTGGATACATTTTGTGGCACATTATATCCGCGTTGCTGGGATGTCCTAGCAACGAAAAACCCCGGCCCCTGCTTGCGACAGGAACCGGGGCGCTTCCACACTCAGGCGGTTAGGCCCGACTGCGACTCAGCACCGCCAGTCTAGCCGACCCGCCGCAGCCCCGAAAGGCGGTTCCGGTGAACGTCCTCCCGAGAGAGCGGCAGTTAGACGTGCTGCACATGCTGGTCGAAGGGGTGTCCCTGCGGTCGGTGACGAGACTCACCCGCGTCCACCGCACCACGGTCATGAACCTCATGGTGCGGGCGGGTGACGCGCTCGCCTTGTTCCTGGATGACCGGATGCGGGGACTGCGGATGAATCACATCCAGTGCGACGAGCTGTGGACGTTCTGCCTGAAGAAGCAGGGGCGGTTGCTGCCGGCCGAACAGCACGACGAGTCGATCGGCGACCAGTTCCTTTTCATCGCCCTGGACGAAGCCACGAAGCTGATCCCGTCGTACCTGATCGGCAAGCGGACGCGGGAGAACACGGAGGCGTTCCTGCTCGACCTATCCGAGCGGATCGTCGCCCCGTGGTCGGCCGAACCGGAGCGGCGTCCACTCATCAGCACGGACGGCTGGGCGGCGTATCCGGGGGCGGTGGATTTGGCGTTCGCCAACACGGTGCGGCACGGGGTTCTGATAAAGGACTTCCGCGAGTCCGAGCAGCCGGGGCGGTACGGTCCACCGGAACTGGTGGGTGAACACCGTCGGGTTCTCAGCCGGGGGTTGCTTCCCCAAGAGATATGCACGTCCCACGTCGAGAGGGCCAACCTCTCCGTCCGCACGTTCCTGCGGCGGTTCACTCGGCTGGCGCTCGGGTTCTCGAAGAAGAAAGCCAACCTCATCGCGGCAACGACCCTGTACGTCGCCCACTACAACTGGTGCCGGTCGCACTCGTCGCTGGGCGGTGCTACCCCGGCGATGGCGGCGGGACTGACCCAACACCGCTGGTCATACCGAATCACATCGATTCGTTACCATGATCGGCGTTGCCGACGCGTGGAGGGCGAGCGATGCGACGGTTGCCGGTGGTCCGCCACCTCACCGCCCGGCGGGCGTGGGGGCGGTAT
>JALHQU010000117.1:19675-21857 GCA_022841795.1 Fimbriiglobus sp. | reverse complement strand
AGTGGGGGCGGCCCGCCGAACGCCAGGCGTTCGGCTTCTGCATGTTTGGCGTTCCGTTTGCACCTCTCCGCGGCATCGCCCCACCACCGGAGGGAGTGCCATGCCCCGCGGGGATAAGTCCAAGTACACCGACAAGCAGAAGCGGAAGGCCGAACACATCGAGGAAGGCTACATCGAGCGCGGGGTGCCGCCGGACGAGGCGGCGGCGCGGGCGTGGGCGACGGTGAACAAGGAGGACGGCGGCGGGAACAAGTCGGGCAGCGGCCGCGGCGTGCCGGACACCAAGGTATCGAGCAAGCGGGGCGGGAAGATCGGCGGGGCGAAGTCCGCCGCCCGGCCCGCGGCGGCGCGGGCGGCGTCGGCGAAGAAGGCCGCCGCCACCCGCAAGCGGAACGCCGGGAAGTAGCCATCCTGGGAGCGCGGACCTCCGGTCCGCTCTGGTATGCGGACCGGAGGTCCGCGCTCCCAGGAAAGACAAGCCGGAGGTCCGCGCTCCCAGGGAAGACAAGAGTGCCGCTCGGCTCGCGGCCCCTACCAATACCTCATGTTCGACCTGATGCCGTTCACCGACCCGGCCAACCCGTTCCACCTGCTGCACATGGAGATGGCGCTGGACGAGGCGGGCGTGGCCGAAGCCGAGGACGAGGTGCCGGTCGGGGCGGTGATCGTGTCGCTGGAACGCGGGGAGGTGATCGCCCGGGCGCACAACCAGCGGGAGCAGCTGAACGACCCGACCGCCCACGCCGAGATGATCGCCATCACCCAGGCGGCGACGGCCCTCGGGTCGTGGCGGCTGGAGAAGTGCCTGCTGTACGTGACGCTGGAGCCGTGCCCGATGTGCGCCGGGGCGATCGTGCAGGCGCGGCTGCCGGTGGTGGTGTACGGCTGCCCCGACCCGAAAGCCGGGGCGTGCCACACCCTGTACCAGATCACCTCCGACCCGCGGCTGAACCACCGCTGCCAGGTGGTCGGCGGGGTGCTGGCCGACCGCTGCGCCGGGCTGCTGAGCGGGTTCTTCGCCAAGAAGCGGGCGCTGGGGAAGAAGTGATTTTGGCGAGCCGGGAGCGTGAGCGACCGGAGGTGCGGAAGACTCCGGTCGCTCACGCTCCCGGCTCGCCAAGACCCCGACTCGCCAATGCACCCTACACAAACTGGTCCAAAAACCGCTTGCTCTGCCGCACCGCCCGTTTGCGGTCGTCGAGCGACCGCTCGTACGCCCGGTCCTCCACCTCGATGCACACCGGCCCGCTGTACCCGGTGTCGGTCAGGGCGGCGAAGAACTCGCCCCACTTCACGTCCCCCAGGCCGGGCAACTTCGGCTGGTGCCAGCCCAGCCCCATCACGCCGACTTCGTACAGCTTCTCGTGGTCGATCCGCTCGTCCTTGGCGTGGACGTGGACGAGGTGCTTGCCGAACTCGCGGAGCGCGCGGCCGCAGTCGATGCCCTGCCAGATCAGGTGCGACGGGTCGAAGTTCAGCCCGAGGGTGCCGTCCGGGTAGAACTCGAACAGCTTCCGCCACACCGCCGGGGTGCTCGCCACGTTCTTCCCGCCCGGCCACTCGGTGTCGCTGAACAACATCGGGCAGTGTTCGATGCCGATCTTCACCCCGGTGGATTTGGCGAGCGCGACGAGCGGGTCCCACACGTGCCGCAGGGCGGTCAGGTTCGCCTCCACCGACTGCGCCGGGTCGCGGCCGATGAACGTGTTCACCACCGGCACCCCGAGCCGCCCGGCGGCGCGGATCACCCGCTTCAGGTGTTCGACCACGGTGGCCCGGTGGTCCGGGTTCGGGTCGAGCGGGTTCGGGTAGTACCCCAGGCCGGAGATGGCGACGTTGTGCTTGTTCGCCAGCACCGTCACCTTCGTGGCGTCCTGCTCGGAAAAGGCGGACACGTCCAGGTGCGTCACCCCGGCGTACCGGCGGTCGGCCTTGCCCGGCGGCCAGCACATGAGTTCGACGCACGCGAACCGCTCGGCCGCGGCGAACGCGAACAGGTCGTCGAGCGACAGGTCGGGCAGGATGGCGGACACGAACCCGAGTTGCATGGCGGCTCCTGGTGGCGGGTGACTTCACCCCTCCCCGTTGGGGAGGGGTCGCCGGCCGAGCGGAGCGAGGACGGCGGGGGTGGGGTGGTACGGCACCCGGGATATGCCGGCCGGGGTTTGGGTTTGAGGGGGCT
>JALHQU010000117.1:0-19665 GCA_022841795.1 Fimbriiglobus sp. | reverse complement strand
GCCCACCGCGGCTCCCGGTGCCACAAACACACCGCCGGGTTCACCCGGAAGGCATTTCACCTGGGCAACCAACCCCACCCCCGGCTCGTGCTCCGCACTCGCCGACCCCTCCCCAACGGGGAGGGGTGTGGGTGGCTCACTTCAGCTTCGGCAGCTCCTTCTTCAGGTGCGCCGCCCGCTGCTTCAGCCGGTCCTTCAGCCCGACCATCTCGTTCAGCAGGTTCTTCGCCCAGTCCTTGTTCACCGCCGCCTGCGCCTCGATCGCCGGCTTGCCCCACGCGTCGATCCGCTTGTTCAGCTTGTCCGGCACGAAATGCTTCTCCTGGATCTCCTTCAGCTTGGCGATCACCGCCTTCTTCCCGTCCGGGTGGTCGAGGATGGTGCGGGCGACCATCCCGCCCCACCCGTGCCACAGCCCCTCGCCGGTGTTCTGCCACAGTTGGTCTTTGCCGTGCGGGATGAACACCGCCTTGCCGCCGTTCGGCGGGAAGTACACCCGGTAGTTGTTCCGCTGCCGCATGTACCCGTCCCAGTCGCAGGTGATGATCTGGAGGGCGGCGTCGGTCACGAACCTGTCCACGTCCACCAGCTTGGACACCTGCTCGAACCGCTTCGGCTTGTCCTTGTCCTGGCACGCCTTCACCAGCGCCTTCAGGTCCGCCCGCTTGTCCTCCTCCTTGCCGCTGTCCAGCTTCAGGTTGCCGTCGATGTCCTGGAGGAACCCGCCGTCGTACAGGTTGCCGCCGGCGGCGGTCGGGAAGTGCCGCTTGACGAACCCGCTGTTGTACCCCTCTTTCAGTACATACAGCCCCACCTTGCGGCCGTTCAGCTCCACAATTGCGTGGCCGGCGCGGGCGGTCGGCACGCCCATCGCCAGGGCCAGTTCGGAGTACAGGATCTCGTGCATGGTGCTGCCGTCCTGCACCGAGTTGTTCAGGTGGATCTTGTCCAGCCCCTTGAACTTCTGCCCGTCCTTGAACTTGTCGAAGTTGAGGGTGAGGGCCGGCTTGTCCTCCCAGTCGCGGGTGGACCCGGCCGCCCCCTTGACGTGAACGCCCACGTCCTTGAACTTCTCGTCGTTCACCTGCACGAAACACTTCACGTAGGTCCGCGGCGCCTTCTTCAACTGCTTCAGCGTCTCCTCGTCCAGGGTGATCTTGAACACCGGCACCGGGCCGGGTTTGAACAGGTCGGCCGCCGGGTCGTCCTTGGCGTCCGGTTTCGTCGTCTGGGCGGCGGCGGGACCGGCGAGCGCCAGCACCGCCGAGCAGAGGGCGAGGAACCGCGGCATGAGGCACCCGGACGGGAAGGGGCAGGTGAGTTGAGTGTAGGACGCCGGGGGTGCGGGGAGCGTTCCGAACCCGTTCACCCTGACCCGAACTTCGGCGATCCTCGGCCACGCGGCCCGTTCCCCGACCTGTTAGCCCGACGCGCGAGCGAGGGGCCAACCGCAAATGCAGACGTCCGGAAGGTGACGGGCGGGGTTGACCATCCGGTTTGTTCGACAGGCGGCTGGCCCCTCGCTCGCGCGTCGGGCTAACGGGCCGGTGTCAATCGTCCTCCAGCACGGCCAGGAACGCCTCCTGCGGCACCTCCACCTGGCCGATCGCCTTCATCCGCTTCTTCCCCTCCGCCTGCTTGTTCCACAGCTTCCGCTTGCGGCTGATGTCCCCGCCGTAGCACTTGGCGGTCACGTTCTTCCGCATGGCGGCGATGTTCTCCCGCGCGATGATCCGCCCGCCGATGGCCGCCTGCAAACTCACCTCGAACAGGTGCCGGTCGATCTCCTCCCGCAGCTTGGCCAGCACCTTCCGCCCCCGCCGCTCGGCGGTGCTGCGGTGGACGACGATGCTCAGCGCGTCCACCCGCGTGCCGTGGACCAGGATGTCCATCCGCACGAGGTCCGCCGGGCGGAACCCGACCACCTCGTAGTCCATCGTCCCGTACCCGTGGGTCACGCTCTTCAGCTTGTCGTACAGGTCGTAGATCACCTCCGCGAGCGGCATCTCGAACACCAGCATCACCCGCTGCTGGCTCAGGTACTCGGTGCGGACGAACGTGCCCCGCCGCTCCATGCACATGCCCATCAGGTCGCCCACGTTCGCCGCCGGCACCAGGAAGCTGATCTTCACGATCGGCTCGCGGAACTCCTTGATGCCGCCGCCGTCGGGCACGTCCTGCGGGCCGTGCACCTGGATCACCTCGCCGTCGTTCTTCTCGATCTCGTAGGTGACGTTCGGGGCCGTCTGCACCAGGTTCAGCTCGCTGTCCTGCTCCAGCCGCTGCTGGATGATCTCGCGGTGCAACATGCCGAGGAACCCGCACCGGAAGCCGAACCCCAGCCCGTCCGACACCTCCGGCACGTAGGTGAACGAGCTGTCGTTCAGCCGCAGCTTGCCGAGCGCCTCCCGCAGGTCCTCGAACTCGTTGTTGTTCACCGGGTACAGGCCGGAGTACACCATCGGCTTGGCCTCCTTGTACCCGGCCATGGCCTCGGCGGTGGGGTGGAACGAGTCCGTCACCGTGTCGCCGATCTTGACGTCTTCCAGCCCCTTGATGTTGGCGGTGAAGTACCCCACCTGCCCGGCCCCGAGCGACTCGCACTTGGTGGCGGCCGGGCGGAACTGGCCCATCTCGATGACCGTGTACTCGCGGCCGTTCCGCATCATCTTGATCCGCTGGCCGGGCCGGATCTCGCCGTCGATCATGCGGATGTAGACGACCACCCCCTTGTACGTGTCGAAGTGGCTGTTGTAGATGAGCGCCTTGAGCGGGGCGGTCGGGTCGCCGCTCGGGGCGGGCACGCGGTCGATGACCGCCGCCATCAACTCGTCCACCCCCTGCCCCGTCTTGCCGCTCACCGCCAGCACGTCGGCCGGGTCGATCATCACCGCCGTTTCCATCTCGCCGATGACGAAGTCGGGGCGGGCGTGCGGCAGGTCGATCTTGTTCAGCGTGGGCAGAATTTTCAGGTTCGCGTCCATCGCCAGGAAGGCGTTCGCCACCGTCTGCGCCTGCACCCCCTGGAACGCATCCGCCAGCAGGATGGCCCCTTCGCACGCGGCCAGGCTGCGGCTCACCTCGTAGTTGAAATCGACGTGCCCCGGCGTGTCGATCAGGTTCAGCTCGTACTTCTGGCCGTTGTGCTCGTGGTACAGCGTCACCGGGTGCATGCGGATGGTGATGCCCCGCGACCGCTCCAGGTCCATGCTGTCGAGCGTCTGCGCCTTGATGTCCCGCTCGGACACCGCCCCGGTTTTCAGCAGGAACTGGTCGGCCAGCGTGCTCTTGCCGTGGTCGATGTGGGCGATGATGCAGAAGTTGCGGATGTTGGTCGTCGGCGTCGGCATTCGGGGCAGCGCTCGGCGGGGAAGGGCGGGCGGGACCAGTACAGTTTAGCACCGGGCGGGGCCGCGGCCCAGGGACCTCACCCCCCGGCCCCCTCTCCAAGGTGGAGAGGGGGGAGATTCTTCGCCGCGACCAGCGGGAGCGGGTTCCGCTCCCGCTGGTCGCGGCGAAGATCAGAAGCCAAACCGGCGTACAATTCCCCGCACCCGAACCCCGGAGGATTTCCCTCATGCGAGTACTCGTCCTCACCCTGGCGGCGGCCGTCGCCCTCACCCCGGCGGCCACCGCCGCCGACAAGGTGGAGCTGAAGGCGACGAGCGTCGCCGACCTGACGAAGGCGGTGGCGGCGCACAAGGGCAAAGTGGTGATGATCGACTGCTGGTACCTGGGGTGCGCGCCGTGCAAGAAGAAGTTCCCGTACATGGTCGGGGTGCACAAGAAGCTGGCCGGCGACGGGCTGGTGTTCATGTCCCTCGACCTGCTGCCGGACGACCTGAAGGAGAAGGACGCGGTGCTGGAGTTCCTGACCAAGCAGGGGGCGGCGTTCCCGAACTACATCTTCTCGGACAAGCAGGACGCGATCGACAAGTGGCAGGAGAAGTACGAGGCGGAGGCGGCCCCGGCGGTGGTGGTGTTCAACCGCAAGGGGGAGTGGGTGAAGGTGCCGGAGGCGGTGAGCAAGGAGAAGGACCCGCAGAAGTACGCCGACAAGCTGGCCGAGTGGGCGAAGACGCTACTGGCCGAGAAGTAAGAGGTGCGGTGAACGGAAATGCGAACGGGGCGACCAATCTGGTCGCCCCGCTGCGTTTCGTCGGGTTCCGCAGTTAGCTCGGCTTGACGGCCGAGCCGACGGTGCTGAACTGCTGGTTGGACGCCGAGCCGATGGCGGTGATGGCGGCGATGCACACCACGATGATGAGCGCCAGCATGACCGCGTACTCGACCGCCGTCGGGCCGTCTTCACGCTTCAGGAACTCGACGATGTTCTTCACGGTCGCCTTCATGGGACTCTCCGGTTGGGCTGCGGCCGATCGGGCGGGGGCGGCGGACAACTGTTCCGCCGCGAATTCGTCCCCCGTGCCGTCAGCGACGAACGGTATTTATCCCACGCCAGCGGGGCGGGCAAATCGGTTCGGGCCGGTTTTCCGGATTACGCCGCCGGCTGCAATCTGACTGACAGGGGCGTAGGAATCCGGAATTGGCGACGGCTCGGAATTGCACCCGCCGCAAAACTGACGGGCGGGGTGTAACCAAACGGAAACGCCGCGGGACAGCCCGCGGCGCGTCGGGAGAGAGGCGGAGCCGGGTTAGCTCGGCTTGACGGCCGAGCCGACGGTGCTGAACTGCTGGTTGGACGCCGAGCCGATGGCGGTGATGGCGGCGATGCACACCACGATGATGAGCGCCAGCATGACCGCGTACTCGACCGCCGTCGGGCCGTCTTCCCGCTTCAGGAACTCCACCACGTTCTTCAGGGTCGTGCGCATGGGTTTCTCCCGTTCGTAGAACATGCCCGTCGGCCGCAGAGTGCGGCGGGCGGGTGCCGGCGACTTGCTCGTGTCGTCGGCGTGCCTCGTATCTAGGTCGGGTCGGCGGGCGTGCCGGCCGATTTTCCCGATTTCCCCCGCCCCGCCGCCGCCGCTGCCCGATTCGCCGACGCGCCGCCCGGTTTCCCGCACGGATCTGTTTTCCATGCCTGAACCTTCCGCCCCCCGCCACAGTTTGACCACCACCGCCGGCACCGGCCGCGCCCCGAACCGGGCCATGCTGCGGGCCGTCGGGTTTACCGACGCCGACTTCGACCGGCCGATCGTCGGCGTGGCCGACCTTCACTCCGACATCACCCCGTGCAACAGCCACCTGGACCGGCTGGCCCGCAAGGGTGTTGAAGGGATTCGCGCCGCCGGCGGGGTGCCGCAGACGTTCGGCGCGCCGACCGTGTCCGACGGCATTTCGATGGGCCACCTGGGCATGCGGTACTCGCTCGTGTCCCGCGAGGTGATCGCCGACTGTCTGGAAACCGCGTGCGGGGGGATGAACCACGACGGCCTGCTGGCGTTCGGCGGGTGCGACAAGAACATGCCCGGGTGCGTGATGGCGATGGCCCGGCTGAACATCCCGAGCGTGTTCGTGTACGGCGGCAGCATCCTGCCCGGCCTCGGGCCGGACGGCGAGCCGCTGGACATCGTGAGCGCGTTCGAGGCGGTCGGCCAGTTCCAGGCGGGCAAGATCGACGCGGCCAAGCTGCACAAGATCGAGTGCGAGACGTGCCCCGGCGCCGGCGCGTGCGGCGGCATGTACACCGCCAACACCATGTCCACCGCCATCGAGGCGATGGGCCTGTGCCTGCCCTACGGGTCCAGCTATCCGGGCGTGTCGGCGGCGAAGGAGCGGGAGGCGTTCCTGGCCGGCGTCGCCCTGATGCGGTGCGTGGAGCAGAACATCCGCCCGCGGGACATCATCACCCGCAAGAGCCTGGAGAACGCCTACACGCTGGTGCTGGCGCTCGGCGGCAGCACGAACGCGGTGCTGCACCTGATGGCCATCGCCCGCGAGGCGGACGTGCCGTGGACGCTGGCCGACTTCGACCGGCTGGGGGCGAAGGTGCCGCACCTGGCCGACCTGCGGCCGAGCGGCAAGTACGTCATGTACGACCTGTACCGCGTCGGCGGCACGCCGGCGATCCTGCGGGCACTGCTCGACGCCGGGTTCCTGCACGGCGACTGCCCGACCGTCACCGGGCAGACGCTGGCCGAGAACCTGGCGGACGTGAAGAGCATCTTCGCCAAACCGCAGGACGTGGTGATGCCGCTGGACAAGCCGAAGTACCCGTCCGGGCACATCGTCATCCTGACCGGCAACCTGGCGCCGGAGGGGGCGGTGGCGAAGCTGAGCGGGCTGAAGGTGCGGACGATCACCGGCCCGGCGAAGGTGTTCGACGGTGAAGAGGCGTGCTTCGCGGCAATCCAGGCGCGGAAGATCGTGGCCGGCGACGTGGTGGTCATCCGCGGCGAGGGGCCGGTGGGCGGGCCGGGCATGCGGGAGATGTTGAGCATCACCGGCGCGCTCATGGGTCAGGGGCTGGGTGACCAGGTGGGGCTGATCACCGACGGCCGGTTCAGCGGCGGCACGCACGGCATGGTGGTCGGGCACGTCGCCCCGGAGGGGTACGTCGGCGGGCCGATCGGCCTGCTGGCGGACGGCGACCGCGTGACCATCGACGGCGACAAGAAGTCGCTGCACGTCCACCTGGACGACGCGGAGCTGGCGAAGCGAAAAGCGGCGTGGACGAAACCGCCACTGAAGGCCGACCGCGGGGTGCTGGCGAAGTACGCCAAGCTCGCCCGGAGTGCGAGCGAGGGGGCAACCACGGGGTGAGGGTCGTGTAGCCGCGAGCCGGAGGCGAGTGGGTCTTCGCTGGTGTCCCGCCTTCAGGCGGTCAGCGGGTACGGGGAAGACCGGCTGAAGCCGGGACACCAGCGCAGGCACTCACCGCCAGTCGCACAGCTCGAAGTGGGTGACGCCGGCCGCACCCTTCCCCTTGTACGGGCGGGTGACGATCGTCTTCGGGTCTGACCCGTCCGGGTTCGAGGTGATCAGTTTGGTGTCGCACTCGGTCACGTCGTCCGGGTTCTCGAACGCCTGCCGCCAGGTGTACGCCACCCGCCGCCCGTCCGGACTCCAGCCGCAGCTGTCCGGCACCCCGTCGTCCGCTGTCGTCACCCGCGCCCGCTTCTTCGCCTTCAGGTCGAACACGAACAGTTGGAATTCCGCGTACTTGTACTTCGTCTCGACCTTGGAGCGGTACAGCACTTTCGTCCCGTCCGGCGACAGCCGGCCGCCGTAGGACGGCTCGTCCTTCGGCGTGATGAACTCCGGCTCGCCCTTGCCGTCGAGCGGCAACCACGCCAGCCGGTACGACTCCTCGCTGTACGCCAGCAGCCGCTTCCCGTCCGGCGACCAGTCGGTGACGATGAACCCGCTGTCCACCGACACGTCCGAGAACTCCTTCGACTTCAGGTCGTACACGCGGTGGACGGTCGGCTTCCGCGGTATCATCTCCCGCATGAACACCTTCCGCCCGTCCGCCGACCAGCGGAACAGGGCCGCCGGTCCGGTTTTACCCCACATCACTGCGAACCGGTGCAGTTCCTCGCCGCCGCGGTTGCGGATCACCCCTTCCCCTTCCTTGTACATGCCGGGGCTGGTCTGCTCGTACTCAGTGCTCACCCACATCTTGCCGTCCGGGGAGAACACGGTGTTGACGGACCCCTTCCGCTTTTCCTCCAGCACCTTACCGTCCGCCCCGAGGGTTTTGGGCACGCTCGACTCTTGAACAAGGAACACCTCCTCGCCTTGCTTCTTCGGCACCGGGGCGGCGGACGCCGCCGCGACGAGGATCACGGCGATCAGCGCAAAGATCCCCCGACACGACGTGCGCATGGTTCGTCCTCCGGTGTGTTACGGCACCCCGAGCAGCCGGCACGTTTCCTCGTAGGTGGGTTCCAGTTCGACCGGCACCCACTGGTCGGCGGACAGCCACAGCGGGAGGGTGGGCAGCGGTTGCCCGACTTGCAGGACGTGGGCGAACGTCTCGATCCGGCGGTGGCTCCCACGCCGCCCGCGGAGCGTGACCGCATAGGTCGGCGGGCCGTCGGCCATCAGCGGGTCGCTACCGCCGATCAGTTCCAGCAGTTCGGCGTACAGGTTGAACCGCCGCACCGGGACGATGTCCACGATGGCCACGCACACGTCCTGCTGGAGCAGGGCGGCGCACTTGGCGACGAACGCCCGCCGGCTGTCCGGCCGGTCCTTGTTCGCCGGGCTGACCAGTTCCACCACCGCCACCAGCCGCCGGCCGAACGTCTCGTCGTACACCCGCACCTCGTACTCGTCCTGCTCCGGCACGGTCTCGAACGCGGTCGAGCCGGCGCGGCGGACTACAGGAAACAGCGAGTAGCCGGGCGGTAGCGAATCGAAATGCCGCTGTATCAATAGCGCCGGCCAACCACCCATCACTCCGTCGAACGGGACGGCGTTGGCCGGCGGGCGGAAGTGGTCGCGGAGCGGCACGGCAGGCACCTCGGGGACGCCGCCATTGTACCCGAGCCGGCGGCGCAGCCGCACGGCTACTTCTTTGCGTCGGCCAGCTTCGGGGCGGCCCACTCGATGCGGAGGATGCCCTCGTCCGCCGCGAACTCGCGGACCGTCTTGGCGTTCTTCCCGTCCGCGTCCATCACCGCCAGCCGCTTCCCCGCGACCCCGCCGCCGGGAGCGCCTCCGCCGCCGGCACCCACACCTCCGCCGCCCACCCCCTGCCACAGCACCGCCAGCCGCTTGCCGTCCGGCGCCCACACCACCCCGACGCCGCTCGGCACGGCGGCGGCGATGTCGTCCGCCACCGGCACCCGCTCCACCGCGTTCGACTTCACGTCGGCCACGTACACCCCGGCGTCCTTCGCCTTGTAGTAGTCTCCCCGCGTGCCGACCACGCGGGCGCCGTCCGGCGACAGCCGGGCCTCGGCGAACCCGTCGTCCTCCACGCCTAGCACCTTCGGCTTGAGCGTGTCCAGCGGCACCAGGTAGTTCGTGTACCTGGGCGAGGCGAACCCGCCGCCCCACAGGTGGGTGCGGGTGAGCAGCGTTTTGCCGTCCGGGGTGGCGTCCAGCACGGCGTGCCACTGCGGCAGTTCCACCGCCTTCTCCGTCTTCGCCGCCACGTCGTACCGCACCGTCTTCTTCGGGATCATCTGCCCCTTGATGCCGTCCTGGTCCAGGTTGGTGTCCGCCGGGATGCTGGACACGAACAGCGATTTCCCGTCGGCGGCCCAGGCGAGGGACGGCTCGATCACCCCCTTGATCGCCGGCTCCTTCGGCGGGGCGGTGAGCGGCAGATCGACCACATACACGTCCTGCGGGTAGGCGTACAGGCCCCACTTGTCCCGGCTGCTCCGCGGGACGAACCGGACGAACGCCAGCTTGCTGCCGTCCGGCGACACCCGCGCCTGCTGCACGTTCATCAGCTCGCCGACCGGCAGGTGTTCGCGGGTTTTGCCCGCGGTGTCCGCCACCTCCAGGACTTCACCCGGCTTCGCGTGCGACGACTTGCCGATCAGGAACACCCCCTCCGGCGGCGCCGCCTTCGGCGGCGGGGCGTTCTTCCGCCGGGCGTCCGCGGGCCGGGTGGGGAACCAGCCGAGCAGCCGGGTGTTCTGCCCGTCGTTCTCGGCGGTGAACAGCTTGGTCTCGTTCTTGCCGTCGGCGTCGTACACCTGTAGGCGAGTGGCACCGGTCTGCTGGGCATTCACGTCGTAGTCATATTTCATCCAAGCCACCCGCTTGCCGTCCGGCGACTGCCGGAAGGTGGCGAACGCCACCCCGTCGAACACCTTCACATCCGTCGCCTTCCCGGTTGTCGGGTCCACGCTCATCCAGGCGAATTGGAGTGAGCCGCCCTTCACGGGCTTGTGTGCGGCGCCGAGGAGGGTTTTCCCGTCCGGGGACGAGGCGAGCCAGAGGAACGAGAGCGAGATGTCGTCGCAGGTTGGGGTGAGCTTCGGCTTGCCACCGACGGTCGCGGTCAGACAGCGGTAGTTCGGCAGTTTCGGGTCGTCACCGAGGTTGCTGTGAAACACCCGCCACGTTTTGCCGTCCTCCGTCCACTGCATGATCTGGTGGTCGGTCGGCAGGTCGATGGGCGTTTCTTTCTTCGTCGCCCGGTCGAACAGGACGTGCGAGTACTCGTGCTTCACAACCCCTCGCCCGCTCACCTTGTCGTGCCGCTGGCGGACGATCTGCGTGCCGTCCGGGGAGACCACAAACTGGTCCCGGAAGCTGTACCCCAACCCGGTGTCGGTGCCCTCCGGCTTGTCAGTAATGTCGCGGAGGTGCAAGGTCAGCCCGTCGGTGTCGCCCTCGTCGGCCAGCTTCCCGCTCTTCCCGGCGAACAGAATCTGCTTCCCGTCCGGGGTGAACCCGAGGAAGCGGTCGCCATCCTTCAGCGTTAACTCCTTCACCTTCGTGCCGTCCGGGGTGTACGCGGTCAGTTCGCCGGTCCTGGTGTTGTGCGTCCAGATCAGCCCGTCGTCCTTCCCGTCCTTCGGCACCGGCGCGTTCTTCCGCCGCGGGTCCGGCTTGGCCGGCCGCCAGCCGAGCAACTGCGTGTACCCCTTCGGGTCGTCGGCGAAGTCGTGAACGTCCCACGTCGTCGGGTTCTTGCCGTCCGGGTCGCACACCACCAGCCGGCTCTTGTTCGGCACGAACGAGTCGGGGAACTTGGGCAGCGGGACCACGTCCAGCCACAGATAGGCCATCCGCCGGCCGTCCGGCGACCACCCGACTTCCGTGTCCGAATGCAGGTTGTGGCTGACCATCTCCCGCACCTTGTTGGACGCCACGTCGATGCTCAGCACCGCCGCCGACGGCTGCTTCGCCCCGCCCTTGAGCGCTTCGTCCGACGGGCCGCTCGCCAGCACCGTCTTCCCGTCCGGGGCGATGGCGGCGTAAGTGAACTGCGCTCGCTCGGCGATCACCGTCGCCGGACTGCCGTCCAGCGGCACCTTGTGCAACTTGTACGACCGGACCGGAACCGGCGGGGCACCGGGGCCGACGACGCGGTTCACCCCGACGTCGGGCAACTCCAGCACCAGCGCCCAGGTGCCGCCCGCCGACACGTCGAGGATGTGCCCGTCGGGCACCTGCTTCAGCACCGTCTCCCTCTTCGACTCCAGATCGACGACGACGTGTTCGCACGGCCAGCCGAGTTGCTGCTTGGCGTCGGTCATCCGCGAGTACACGAGCTTCTTCCCGTCGGCCGAGAAGCAAACCGGGTGGGTGGCCGTCTTCGGGTCGAACGGGATGCCCAGGTCGGTGCCGACCGTCTTCTCGCCGACCGGCCGCAGGTGCAGAGTCAACCCGTCGCCGGGGACCTTCGGGTCGTCCGGGATCGCGCCCTTCTTGGCGGCGTACAGCAACTGCTGGCCGTCCGGGGTGAGGGCGAGGAGTAGGCGGCCGTCTTTCAGGGTGAACGCCTTGTCCTTCTTTCCGTCCGGGGTGTACGCCGTCAGCGCGCCGGAGTGCGAGTTGTACGTCCAGATCAGGCCGGCGTCGTCCTTCTCCTTCGGCACCGGGGCGGCGATCGACTCGCCCCCGGACCACACCCCGAACCCGCCGGCGGACAACAAGAACACCGCCGTCGCCACCACCGCCAGCTTCAGCTTGCTCAAGAGTGCCATGTGCGTCGCCCCCTCGACGAGCGTCGTGATTTGTGTACTTAATTCCACTTTTCCGGTGGACGCGGCGACGGTGGACGCGAACAGCCCGGACGGGACGAGGGTGGTGGCCCCGAGCAGCCCGCCGGCGAGGGTGACGCCCCGCTGCCGTAGCCGGACGGCCAGCGTCTTCCGCGCCGCCGCCAGCCGGCTGCTGAGCGTGCCCTCGGCCACCCCCAGCCGGGCCGCCGCCTCCTTCCGGCTCAGCCCCTGCATCTCGCACAGCACCACCGCCTCCCGGCCCACCGCCGACAGCCGGCTGATCTCCTCGTCCACGATTGCGGACATGTCATCTGCTGCCACCACCCGCGCGGCAACCTCGGGGACGGTGGCCGTCAGGGTCTCCCGCTTCCGCCGTCGGCCGATCATGAGGCGTGCCCTCAGCGCCACCCGGAACGCCACCCCGTACAGCCACGGGCCGAGCGGCCGGTCGGCGTCCAGCCCGCCGGCCTTGTTCGCCAGCACCACGAACGCCGCCTGGAAGGCGTCGTCGGCCAGATGGCGGTCCGTGACCACCCGCCGGCACACGCCGAGCACCAGCGGCCCGTGCCGGCGGACGAGTTCGGCGAACGCCGCGTCGTCCCGCCCGGCGGCGAACCGGCGGAGCAGGTCGGCGTCGGAGCGGCGGATGGCGGCGAGCACCCCGCGGACGGCGGCCGTGGCCATGAGTTCCCTCGTGCGTCCCACCCGGATACTCTCTGCCGGCGGGTCGGCGCGTCGGTCGGGGGGAGGAGAAAAATGGTCAGTCGGTGATATTCAGGGTGCGTCGGGTTTCTTCGTAAGTCGCTTCCAGTTCAAGCAAGGTGCCGTCGCGGTCATTCAACGTGAGCGGGAGTGACGGCAACGGCCGGCCGACTTGCAGCACATGCGCCCAGGTGTCGAGCCTCCAACGGGGCGCGGCCTCGCGGTAGCGAAGGGTGACGGCGTAGATCGGGTGGGCGGGGGCGCCCATGCTCGGGTCGACGTGGCCGAGGAAGTCGAGCAGGTCGGCGTACAGGTTGAAGTGGTGGGCGGTGACCACATCGACGATCGACACGCACACGCCCTGTTGCAGTAGGCCGGCGCACTTAGCGACGAACTGCCGGCGGCGTTCGGGTCGGTCCTTGTTCGCCGGGCTGACGAACTCGACCGAGGCCACCAGCCGTTCGCCGTCGGCGGTCTCGTACACCCGCGTGGCGTACTCGTCCACGTCCGGCGGGTCGGTGTCGATGGAAAGTGATGGAGTTGGGGGCGACCACGGCAGGGTGGCCGTCCCGCCACGGCCACCCGTTCCGCCGGTATCGGGCGTGATGTCACTTTCAGCCACCCCGACATCGACTTCGATGGTCCCGACGTGGATGAGCGGGGCTGCGCTGTAGCCGGGAGGCAGTGTGCGGGTCAGTTGCTGGGCGAGTACCATCGGCCAGCCGCCGTGAACCCGGTCCCAGTTCGGGCGGCGGTTGTTGGGTCGGTGGAAGTGGTCGCGGAGCGGCATGGCGGTCCCCCGAATTCTCCCGTCAGTATACCCGGAACCGCAATCCGCCCGGTAGGGGCGTGCGTACCCCCCGGCAACCCGACGCGGAGGTTCCCGGCATGTGGAAGATACTCGCCCTCGGCCATGTGTTGATGGGGAAATTCGCCGTCGCCCTCGGCCTGCGTCCACGGCCGGACGGGTGGCGGCGGATCGTCGGGGTGGGGTTGCGGGACGAGGCGAGCAAGTTCGCGGTGTCGGCGTTCGGCCTCACCCCGCCGCGGGTGGAGGGGGTGGCCGCCGCCCTCGCCCGGTTCCTGCGGACCGAGCCGGACGCCCGGTTCACCCTGCGGCACGACCGCTGGCTCACCTCCCGGCACCCGAGCGAGATCGTCGATCTGGTGGTACTGCGGTTCGCCCCGGACGGCACGCTGGCGGAACTGGACCCGCACCTCGACCCGCTGCGGAACGTGCCCGGACAGGCGGACCAGGAGCGGGCTACCGCCGCGGTGGTCGCCGTGTACAACCGCACCCGCAACCTTCCCGAAGCGACCCGACCGACGGAGTTGGAACAGGTCGTCCGCCGCGACCTGATCGACCACCCGAACGCCGAGCGGCACGCGGTGCGGTTGCTGGCGGCGGCATGTGTGACGTTCGAGGAGGTCGATCCGGCGGAGCGGTTCGCCCCGCCCGAGTTCCGCACCCGCCGCGGGCTGGGGTTCGGGCACCTGACGTTCGTGCTGCGGCCGGTCGGCGAGGCGGTGGACGTGTGGGCGCTCGCCCACCACACCGGCGCGGACGGCGCCCCGCTCCAGGAGATGATGACGCGGCTGGAGCGCTCCTGGGGGAGTGCCGAGGTGCTGTTCCCCGACCCGGACGAGTCAGCCACCGACCCGCGGGCGTGCCACCTGCCGGGCGAGCGGGAGGTGTTCGAGTCCACCTCGTTCCACGACTTCACCGAGCTGCTGGCGGTGCGGAAGCGGCTGTCGGAGGAAGCCGGCGTCAACATCCCGTTCGGCTGCCTGCTGTTGTGGCTGCTGAGCCGCGAGCCGGAGTTCGCCGGGGTGAAGTTCGGCAGCACGGTGGACGTGCCGGCCGGCGGGAAGGCCGAGCGGGACGTGGACCTGGTCGCCCTGCGGCCGGCCGAGTTCGCCGACCTGCCGGCCTACGCCCGCGTGTTCGCCGCCGGCATCGCCGCCGCCCGAACGCGGACGAGTGCCACGCGGGCCGACGTGTCCACCGCCGAACTGCTCCCGCCGTGGCTGCACCGGCGGATGCTGGAGACGAACTCGCGGCGGGTGGCGGACACGTTCGGCAGCGTCGGCCTGTCGGTGCTGAAAGACGCGAAGGTGTTCGTCGCCCCGTTCGCCGACGTGGGCTTCCCCGGCGGGTTCATCGCCGTCGGCGGGGTGGGGCTGCCGACCGCGTCCGGGCGGACGGTCGGGGCGGTGCATGTGAAGGGCACCCGCGAACAGGCGGCGGCGTACCCGGACGTGTTCCGCCGGGCGCTGGCGATGCTGCGAACGCCGGTGGCGGTGGGATGAGTGGCTACTCCGGTAGCCGCAGGGTTTCACACGTCTCGACGTAGGTGGCTTCCAACTCCAGGTCCAGAGGAAGGGTGTCGGTCAACCAGACCGGCAGGGTTGGGAGCGGTTGGCCGACGGCGAGTTGGTGCGCCCACGTCTCCAGCCGCCAGCGGGGGAACTCCTCCCGCTTGCGGAGCGTCACCGCGTAGATGTGCGGCACGGGCGGGCCGGCCATCAACGGGTCGGCGTGACCGAGGAAGTCGAGCAGGTCGGTGTACAGGTTGAACCGCCTGTCCGTGACCACGTCCACCACCGACACGCACACCCCCTGGTTGAGCAGTCCGGCGCACTTGGCGACGAACATCCGCCGCGACTCCGGCCGGTCCTTGTTCCGCGGGCTGACGAACTCGACCGACGCCACCAGCCGCTCGCCGGTCGTCGCCTCGTACACCCGGAGCGAATACTCGTCCACGTCCGGCGGGTCGGTGTCGGTGGCGAGCGAAGGAGCGGGGGCGAGTTGCGGGCGGGTGGTCGTGCCGCCCGCCCCCCCCCCGGTGGTGTCTTCGTTTTCCAGAGCGGCGATGTCCAGTTCCCGCCCGGCGATGTGGATGAGTGGGGCCGCGCGGTACCCGGCGGGCAGGGTGCGGTTCAGGTGTCGGATGAGTTCACCCGGCCAGAACCCGTGAACCTGGTCCCAGTTCGGCGGGCGGCCGTTCGGCCGGCGGAAGTGGTCGCGGAGCGGCATGGCGATCCCCTGTGTGAAGGAAATTGTACACCGCCCCGCGACCGGCCCGGCTACTCCTTCAGCAGACTCACGCAGATCACTTCCTTGTCGTTGCGGGTGTACAGCCGGCCGTGGGCGAACGCCGGGTGCGCCCACGTCACCTTCCGCCCGGCCGACCCCTGCGTCGGGTCGATCAGGTGCGTGCGGGAGGTCTCCTCGTACCCCTTCGGCGACAGCTTCAGCGTCACCAGATCGCCGGCGTCGGTCAGGCACAGCACCTTGTCCCCGCTGTGCACCCACGACGCCGACCCGAACACCGCCGGCTTGCCGCCGAGCAGGGTGTCGTCCGTCCACACCACCTCGCCGGTGTCCGCCTTCAGGCACTTCATCTCCCCCTGCATGCACAGCCCGTACAGGTGCCCGTCGTGGTGCAGCAGGCTGGTCATGATGGTGTTCAGCGTGTCCGGCTTCTTCGGGAAGGTGTTCTTCGCCCGCCACACGATGTCCGCCGCCGGCTTGTCCTTCGCCAGCCGCAGGGCCAGCGCCCCGTGGTAGTAGTTGGACAGGAACAGCATGTCGCCGACCACCTTCAGGGTGCTGATGGCCACCCCCGGCCGGTTCACCTCCACCCCCTGCGGCGGGTGCAGGTGCCGCCAGTATTCCTTGCCCGTCTCCGGGTCGAGCGAGGCGACGTACTCGGACACCCACACCAGCAACTGCCGCTTGCCGCCGGCCTCGACGATGATCGGCGGGCAGTAGCAAATCTCCCGCGTGGTGAGCGCCGCCCACTTCTCGGCGCCGGTCTTCTTGTCGAACGCCACCACCGCGTGCTTGTCCCCGCCGACCAGGGCGATCAGCTTGTCCCCGTCGAGCAGCAGGTGGGCCGACCACCCCCACGCCGGGGTCTTGATGTCGAAGTCCTTGTAGTCCTCCAGGAAGTTCTTCTTCCAGATCGGCTTGCCGTCCTTCATGCTCAGGCACCGCAGGTCGCCCATGGTGCCGAGGGTGTACGCCACGTCGCCGTCGATCACCGGGGTGGTCCGCGGGCCGGACCCGTAGCTCACCCGCTTGTACTCGCACTCGTACTCGTGGACCCACAGCTCGGTACCCTTGTCCGCATCCAGGCAGACCACCCGCTCGGTGCCGGTCGAGTTGGTCGGCTTGCGGCCGTCCTCCGGCGACGCGGTGCCCGTCACGCGGTCCATCACCAGCACCTTCCCGCCGGCCACCGCCGGGCCGGTGTACCCCGGGCCGATCTTGGCCGTCCACGCCCGCTTCAACTCCTTCGGCAGCTTGTCGAGGGTCGCCGCGCCCTTCCACACCCCGTCGCGGTTCGGCCCGAGCCACTGCGGCCAGTCGTCCGCAGCCGGGGCGGGGGGAAGGAAGACACACGCAACGAACGCAGAGATGGCGACGGAACGAGGCAGCATCGTTCGCGTCCTCCGGCGGGCGCGGGTCAGGAGCGCCGGGCTGGCCCGCGAGGCCCGGCGCGGATGCGGCCGCCGAACGCGGCCGGGAACTGATGATACCCGATGGGAGGGGTGTTGGCGAACCCGGCCCGCGAGGGCCGTGGGTGCGAGCCAGTGGGGCAAGTTTCCAACTTGCCGGCAGGATGGAATCTTGCCCCACGCACCCACCGACCTTGCGGTCGGGGTTCACCGGGTTCGTGCCCACCGCAGCTTGGCGCTCCGCGCCCGCGGGTTGTCCAGCTTCTCCTGCTCGCTCGGGCGGATCGGGTCGTCGCTCGCCGCGGAGTACACCCCGGCCCGCAGCCCGTCGCGGAACGCCGCCTTCACCAGCCGGTCCTCCCCGCTGTGGAAGCTGATGATCGCCGCCACCCCGCCCGGCTTGAGCAGGTCCGGCAGCACCCGCAGCAGTTGCGTCAGGTTCGCCAGCTCGCGGTTGACGAGAATGCGGAGGGTCTGGAACACCCGCGTGGTCGGCAGCATCTCCTGCTTGCGGACGGCCCCGTGGCCGGGGCCGAGCAGCGGCGTGACGGGCGCCGCCTGACCGATCAGGGTCCGCAGCTCGTGCGTCCGCTCCAACGGCTTCGTCGCCCGCTGCTGTACGATCGCGGCGGCGATCGCCTCCGCCTCCGGCTCGTCGCCCAGGTCGCGGAACGCGGCGGCCAATTCGTCCGCGGTCAGGGTGTTCAGCAACTCGGCGGCGGTGCGACCGCGGGTCGGGTCCATCCGCATGTCGAGCGGGCCGTCCCGCATGAACGAGAACCCGCGGTCGGCGTCGTCCACCTGCATCGACGACATGCCCAGGTCGGCGAGCACCCCGTCCACTTGCGTCACCCCCACGCCCGCCAGCACCCCCGGCAGGCCGGCGAAGTTGCTGTGGGCGGCGTGGAACGGGTGCCCGATGTCGGCCAGCTTCTCCGTCGCCGTCGGCAGGTTCGCCGGGTCCAGGTCGGTGGCGACGAGCCGCCCGGTCGGCCCGACCCGCCGCAGCAGTTCGCACGAATGGCCGGCGAACCCGAGGGTGCAGTCCACCACCGTCTGCCCCGGCTGTGGGTTCAGCACCTGCACCACCTCGGCCAGCAGGACGGGGACGTGCTGCCCCGCCGGGGTGGTGCGGTCCCGCTTCGGCGGGCGGCGCTTGCGGTGGTACTTACGCGGCATGTTCGGATTCCGAAAGAGTTCACCACAGAAACGCAGAAGAGGATTCACCGCCGAGGGCACGAGAGGACACATGAGAGAAGAGAAAATCAGGGTCTCAGAACATCCTCTTCCTGTCTTCCTCTCGTGCCCTCATGTGCCCTCGGCGGTGAAATCTGCTTCTCTGTGCCGCTCGGTGCTCTCTGTGGCTCTGTGGTGAACTCTGCGCCTTTTCACCCTTTCTTCCGGCCCGCCCACCAGTACCCGGCCAGCGTGAGCACCGCGATCACCCCCAGCCCGACGGCGACCATCAGCGAGCGAGATTGCTCCGGCGGGGCGGACATGGTCGTCTCGTCCCCGCCCTTCACCTCGAACGGTCGCTCGGCCCGGTGGCCGAACTCGTCCGCCGCCACCACCCGATAGTGGCCGGGCGCCGGCCGCGGGAACACGCAAAAGCCGTCCTTGTCCGGCTTCGCCTCGCCGATCACCCGCTTCTGGCCGTCGAGCAACTTCACCGTCACCGGCCCGCCGTGGTCGTCGTCCGAGTCGTAAGAGACCGTCACCCGCACGGCGTCGGCCGTTACGGCTACCACCACCTTCATGGCGTGGGCGAACGCCGCAGCGGGCACGCCGCCGGCGGCGAGCAGCACTAGAACGAGTCGGGTCGCGGGTCGCATGGCGTGCCCGTGTGACGAACGAACCACGTCATCATACGGGGGGTCGGTGGATGCCACTGTGGGAAGCGACGCTGCTCGGGCTGATCCAGGGGCTGACCGAATTCCTGCCGATCAGCAGCACCGCCCACCTGTTGGTGGCCCGCGAGTGGCTCGGCCACGCCGACCCGAAGGACTCGTTCACTACCGTCGTGCAGCTCGGCACCCTGGCGGCCGTGTTCGTGTACTTCCGCCGCGACATCGCCGCCATCCTCGCGGCCGTGTGGCAGGACGTCCGCACCCGCCGGTTCGCCAGCTCCCCGGCCAGCCGGCTGGCGTGGCTGATCGTGCTCGGCACCCTCCCGGCCGGGCTGGTCGGGTTCCTGTTCCAGAAGAAGATCAAGGCGGCGTTCTACAACGTGCCGGCGATGGCGGCGGTGGCGGTGGTGTTCGCCCTGCTCATGCTGGCGGCCGAGTGGTGGCACCGGCGGCGGATGCGACCGGAAATCGCCGAAGAGGCGATCGGCTGGAAGGAAGCATTGTGGACCGGCGTGTGGCAGATGCTGGCGCTCATGCCGGGGGCCAGCCGCAGCGGGTCCACCATCAGCGGCGGGCTGTTCGCCGGGCTGAACCGGGCCGCGGCGGCCCGGTTCAGCTTCCTGCTGTCACTGCCCACCATCCTCGCGGCCGGGCTGAAGGATCTGTACGACGAGTACAAGACGTACCGCACCGACAGCACCGGGCTGTTCGCCTCCGGCGATCAGATGCTCGCGCTGGCGGTGGCGACGGCGGTGAGCGGGGTGGTCGGCTACCTGTCCATCGCCTGGCTGCTCGGGTTCCTGAAGCGGCGGAGCCTGGCGGTGTTCGTGGTGTACCGGCTACTGCTGGCGGCGGTGTTGGTGGGTGTGGCGGTGACGGTTGATCTTCGCCGCGACCAGCGGGAGCGGGTTCCGCTCCCGCTGGTCGCGGCGAAGGGTGAGCGTCTTTAGTGTCGGTAGGTTTCATGTGGCGAGGGAGGCCCAGTAGGCGTCCCACTGGCCTTTCTCGCTGCGGAACAAGGCGCGGAGGTGGCACACGCTATCCGCGCCGGC
>JALHQU010000116.1 GCA_022841795.1 Fimbriiglobus sp. | reverse complement strand
GCCGCCGGGTGTAGCCCAGGGCGGAAGCCCTGGGATGCCGATCCATCAACACCACCGCCCCGGAGGGGCCGGCGGGTGTCCCTCGCCGGCCCCTCCGGGGCGGAATCGATTTTTTCGCTTCGTTACCCAGGGCTTCCGCCCTGGGCTACATCCGACGGCCGCTCCGCGGCGAAGAGCCAGCTCAGACGGGCTACTTCCCCTTCGGCGGCACGACCGGCGGCACGTCCGTCAGGTCCAGCGTCTTCA
Organism: Fimbriiglobus sp.; assembly: GCA_022841795.1. Lineage (GTDB taxonomy): Bacteria > Planctomycetota > Planctomycetia > Gemmatales > Gemmataceae > JALHQU01. The sequence goes on along the minus strand of JALHQU010000116.1, from coordinate 21,689 downwards.
CCGCCTTCGTCTTCAGGTCCACCACCCGGATGCGGTGCGCGTTGGTGTCCGCCACGTACATCGTGTTGCCGATGATGCTCAGCCCGGCCGGCTCGTTGAACACCGGGTCCTCCCCCTTCTTCACCGGCCCGCCGAGGAACGACGACACCGCGCCGGACGCCAGGTCGATCACCCGGATCTTGCTGTTGTAGGTGTCCGCCACGTACAGCTCGCCGGCGTGGACGGCGACGGCCAGCGGGTGCTGGAGCAGCGCCTCGGTGGCCGCCCGCTGGTTGACGTCCGCCACCCGCCCCGGCCCGTCCCGGTCGCCGAACACGAACAGCCCGCGGCCGACCAGGGTGCCCACCGCCCCCTGCCCGTCCAGCGGCACGGTGCGGATGGCGCTCACCTCGGCGTCGGCCACGAACAGCGTCTTCCCGTCGGACGCCAGCCCGCTCGGCTGGGCGAACTTGGCGGTCAGCCGGGCGCCGTCCTGGATGTTCTCGTCCTGGTCGCCGGCGAACGCGGCGAACTTCTTCGTCTTCGTGTCGAACACCCAGATCTGGTGCGACCCGGACATGGCGACGAACAGCCGCGACCCGTCCAGCCACACGTCCCACGGGGTACACTGCATGGCCCGCGGGGTACCCGGCAGGGTGAACGTCTTGGCCGTGCCGGGGATGGTCTTCACCGTCTTCGCCTTCAGGTCCAGCTGGCGGAGGCAGTTGTTCTTGCGGTCGGCCACGTACACCGTGTCCCCGTCCACCGCCATCCCCTGCGGGTCGTCGAACTGCGCCTTGTCGAACGCGCCGTCGGTCTTGCCTGGGGTGCCGGTGCCGGCGACGGCGATCTTCTTCCCGTCCAGGTCGGTGACGACGATGCGGTGGTGGGTGCTGTCGGCGATGAGCAGCCGCTTGCCCTTCTCGTCGGCCACCACCTTGCCGGGGAAGTACAGCGGGGTGTCCGGGGCGTCGCGGAACGCGGCGGTGTCGAACCGCAGCGGGGTGGCGTTCAGGGTGCCGGCCTTCTTGTGCTTGGCGATCAGCCCGGCGATGGTCTTGTCCAGCGCCTTGAAGTCCACCCGCGGCTCGCCGGCCGCCCCGCCGACGATGTTCCCGTCCGGGTCGATGACGGCGATGGTCGGCCACCAGTTGGCGTTGTACGCCGTCCAGATCTTCTTCTCCGCGTCGTTCACCACCGGGTGCTTGAGCTCGTACCGCAGCACCGCCTTGCGGACCACCTCGGTGCCCTTCTCGTTCTCGAACTTGGGGGTGTGGACGCCGATCACCACCAGCTCGTTCGGGTACTTCTCCTCCAGCGCGGTCAGCTCCTCCATGATGTGCATGCAGTTGATGCAGCACAGCGTCCAGAAGTCGAGGACCACCACCTTCCCCTTCAGGTCCTTCAGGGCGAGCGGCTTGCCGGTGTTGATCCAGGCGGTGCCGCCGGCCAGTTCCGGGGCGGGCGTCTGGGCGGCGGCCTGTGCGGGCAGGAACAGGGCGATGAGGGCGAGGGCGGCCAGGGCCAGCGGCCGCGGCGGCAGGGAACGGGGCATGGGTGTCTCCACCAGATGAAAATGTTCGGCGGGGTCGGTCGGCGGGCGAGCAGGGCGGGATGCGACATCGCCCACCACTAGTTAGTAGGACGATATTCGCCCCGCTGGTCAACCCTTACACCGAACTTTCTGGACCGCCCGCGTATCCGGTTTGGTGGAGGTGTGGCCCGCGGTGAGGCAAAATGACCGCACGTCGAAGATCGCCAGACCCCGAGGGAGTGCGATGACCCCGCACATCGTGTCGGACCCGAACGTGCTGTGCGGCAAGCCGTGCATCGCCGGCACCCGCATCAGCGTGGAGCTGGTGCTGGACAAGTTGGGCGCGGGTGATTCCGTCGAGGAGTTGCTCGCCGACTACCCGTTCCTCACCCGCGAGCAGGTGCAGGCGGCGCTGCAGTTCACACGCGAACTGAGAGGCCGTCTAGGCATCACGTTTTGAGCCGTCGGCGGGGGCGGCGGAGCAGGGCGTCGTCCCGGTTCTTCGACGGCCGTACCCAGCGGGACGTGCGGTGGGTCATGGCGATGTCGATCCACGTCTCGCTGTTCCGCGGGTGGTGCTCGTGACCCTTGCTCAGCCGCCGGTACCGGCCGAGCCGGTGCTGGCCGAGGCCGCAAAGTAACCCGCCCACGCCGTGGGCGGGAAACGAGCCGCGACCGCCAGGGAGCGAGGGGTGAAATTGCCCCCACTTCCTGGCGGTCGCGGCACTTCTCTTGGTACACTGCGGGTCCACCCCAGGAGGCCCCGCCGTGTACGAGCGATTCACAGACCGCGCCCGCAAGGTGATGCAGCTGGCGAACCAGGAGGCGCAGCGGTTCCGCCACGAGTACATCGGCACCGAACACCTGCTGCTCGGCCTCATCCAGGAGGGGTCGGGCGTCGCCGCCAACGTACTCAAGAACCTGGACGTGGACCCGCGGAAGGTGCGAAGCGAGATCGAGCGGATCCTCCAGCACGGCGTGGGCGGGGAGCAGGTGGTGCTGGGGCGGATGCCGCACACCCCGCGGACGAAGAAGGTGATCGAGTACGCCATCGAGGAAGCCAAAGGTCTGAACCACAGCTACGTCGGCACGGAACACCTGCTACTCGGGCTGCTCCGCGAGGAAGAGGGCGTCGCCGCCCAGGTGCTGATGAACCTGGGACTGAAGCGGGAGGACGTGCGGGAGGAGGTGCTCAACCTGCTCGGGCACAACCCGTCGCCGGCCGAGGCCGCCGGTCAGGTGGCGCGGGGGCTGCGGGATCGGGTGCTGGATTTCCTGGGCCGCCCCGCGGCGGCCAAATCCAAGACCCCGGCGCTGGACAGCTTCGGCCGCGACCTGGTGGCGGTGGCCCGCGGCGGCACCCCGCCGCTGCTGCCCGCACGACCGGACGACGTGGACCGGGTCCTACACCTGCTGTGCCGGGCGGCGAACAACAGCCCGGTGGTGATCGGCGAGCGGGAGGCGGTGTCGGCGGTACTCGAAGCGGTGGCCGTGTCGGTCGTCAACCGGACGGTGCCGGAACCGCTGGCGGACGCCCGCCTGGTCGCGCTGCCGCCGGACGAGCTGCTCGGCTGGGCCGATGACCGGCACCTGTACGACCGCGGCCGGGCGGTGGTGAACGAGGCGGCCCGCGGCCCGAACGTGTGGCTGGTGGTGTGGGGCAAGCAGCCGTTCGGCCCCGGCCGGTACACCCGCCGGGCGGACACGTTCCTGCTCCGGCGGTTCCTGACCGGCGGGGTGCGGGTGATCTGGTGCCTGAGCGAGAACGAGTATTTCGCCGCCACCCACGACCGGGCGTTCGCCGCCGCCACCGTGCCCGTGCGGGTGGCCCCGCTGTCGGATGACGACCTGTTCGCCTGCCTGAAACGGGCGAAGGGGCGGTACGAGAAGCACCACCAGGTGATGATCCCGGACGAGGCGCTGCGGGCGGCGGTGGAACACTCCCGCACGCCATACCCGCCGCACGCCTCGCCCGCCGACGCCTGCAACCTGCTCGACGCCGCCTGCGGCGCCGTCCGGCTACGGCTCGCCCGGTCGGGCGTGTTCCCGGCCGAGGTGGTGGTGTCGGCCGCGGACGTGGCCCAGGCGGTCCCGCCGCCGTCGATCGACGACATCCCGTTCTGAGTCACCGCCGCCGCTTCTTCGCCGGGGCCGGCGGGTCGCTCGACACCTCCACGAACCGGCTTTGGTCGCGGGCGTCGAGCAGCACGCTGAACCGGCTGGTGAACCCCAGCCGGCCGAGGACGACGGCCGACCGCGGGAGGGCGGGCGGGGGCGGGGGCCGAAGCGGGCCGCGGCTCTCGATCATCCGCTCGAACTCGTCCAGGGACTGGGGGGTGTGCCCCCGGACCCGACCCACGCCCGCGCCCCGCGTGTCCGGGTGGGCCGGAGGGCTACCGGCGTGGGCTCGTAGAAGTGGCACGGGAGCGGGAACGTGACGCCCAGCAGCCGCACGTCCAGGTGCCCGCGGAAGCCGGGCAACCGGCCCAGCGGCGTCCGCGGGCAGTCCGCCTCGTCGGCCGGCTCGGTGCGGTCGAACGGGATCTGCAAGTCGTCCGCCAGTTGGGTCGGGAACAGCGAGACGGCGGCCCCCGAGTCGTACAGGAACTCCAGGGTGAACCGCTCGTTCGTGTGCCCCACCCCCAGGCTGAGCGGGATGAAGCCGCGGGGGCAGGGATACCCCAAGGCGACCAAGTTGTCGTTGATCGGAAACCGCTCGGTGGGCATGGCGTCGCGAAGTGGGCGGGGGGCTGCGCGCGGTGCGGGCGTCGTCACCCGGCCCTCACGCCCGCTTCTCCGCCTCCTCCCGGCGGAACCGGCGGGCGTAGGAGTACACCACCTCCTCGAACGGGTCCGGCAGGTCCACGGCCATCTCTCGCGTGCCGCTGGTCCGCGGAAGGCGGTCCAACAACGGTCCCACCTCGTCCGGGAAGCCGGACGCCACGATCCGCTCCCGCCGTCCGTCCGGCTGGGTGACCAGCATCAGCCCGCCGAAGTGGAAGCTCAGGTTCAGCGCCCGCTCCAGCCGCGGCCGCTGGTCGGGCGGCGGGGCGAGCCGCTGGAGGATGAGCGCCACCACCCGCGGGGTTTCGAGATCGTCCACATACCGGGGCATGACTCGTCCCTCGGCCGTCCGGGGTTCGGGGGGACCGGCGGGGGCACCATGACCCGACCCCGGCCCGGCGTCAACCCGAACCCCTTTCCGCCGCCGCACGCTGAGCATCTCGCAACTCCCGCGCCGACCCCCGGAGGACCGGCCGGTCACTCCGGAAAACGATCCGGATAACGTAAGCGAGTGGCCGCCCGCTCGCAACACGGAAATCGGGCGGTCCCGAATTCGGCGTTTCGCAGTTCCATAGTACACGCCCGGCCGCGGGTGCCCGAACCGTCCGCGGTCGGCCGTCGTACCATGACAGGGTGAGCGCACCCCGCGACCCGACCGACCGCCACTCCGACGAGGAGTTGCTCGCCCGCATCCGCCGCGGCGACCACGCCCTGTTCGGCCCGCTGGTGCGGCGGTACGAGCGGGAACTGTACGGCTACCTGCGGCGGTACATCGGCGACCCGGACCTGGCCGCGGACGTGTTCCAGAACACCTGCGTGGCCGTGTTCACCAAGATCAAGCAGTACGAACCCGGCCGCCCGGCCCGCCCGTGGCTGTACACCATCGCCACCAACCAGGCGATCGACGCCATGCGGCGGCGGGCGCGGCGGAAGGAAGGCAAGAACGTCCCCCTGCTGGCCGACGACGACCGCTCGGACGAGTCCGGCGGGTCGCTGTTTGACCTGCTCGAACACGCCGGCCCGGACCCCGGCGACGTGGTGGAGGGGGCGGAACTGCGGCAACTGGTGCGGGCGGCGGTGGACGCCCTCCCGGACCTGCTGCGGCAGGTGGTGATCCTGACGTACTTCCAGGGGCTGAAGTACCAGGACGCGGCGGATATCCTTGGGGTGCCGCTGGGCACGGTGAAGTCGCGGCTGCACGCGGCGCTGGCCAAGCTGACCGAGAACTGGACCGGCCCGCGGGCGGACGGCGAGCCGGTGGAGGCGGAGCAGCGAGCTTGGATGAAGTAAGCACGCTCGGTCGAAATGCTGGTCTGGCCCCGGCGATCGGCTTTTGGAATCGTCCCGCAGAACAACCCTCCGACGCGGAGCGTGGGAACGAGATTGGCAGGTGACGTATGAGCAACGAACTCCTCGACTACGCCCTCGACCAGTTGCCGCCGGATGAGCGGGCGGCGGTGGAAGCTCGTGTCGCCACCGACCTCGTTCTGGCTACCAAGCTCGCTCGCCTCCAGTCCGCCCTCGCCCCGCTGGCCGCCGACCGCGACCCGGACGACCCGCCGGCCGAGTTGGCCGCGAACGCCATCGCCCGCACCGCCAACTTCCTGGTCGAGAACGGACTGTTCACCGCCGCCGCCGGGTTCGTGACGCCGGGCGAGCCGACGGCCCGTGTGAACCCGCCGGCCCGCGAGGCCCGGTGGCTGCCGATCAGCCGGGCGCACGCGAACGCGGCGGTGGCGGCCGGCATCCTGCTGGTGGTGTCCGCCCTCGGCATCGTCGGCATCCAGAAGGCCCGGCACGGGTACCAGACGCTCACCTGCCAGAACAACATGCGGGAGCTGCACGCCGCGCTGGCCGGGTACAGCGATGTCCACAACGGCTGGTTCCCGCAGACCGGCTCGGCCACCGTGCCCGTCGCCGGCGCGTTCGTGGACGAACTCGACCGCACCGGCCAGCCGACCCCGGCGACCGCCCGCATCTGCCCGATGGCGTACCCGACCCAGGGGGTCGGGTACGCCTACTCGCTCGGGTTCACCGACCCGTTCGGCCGGGTCACCGGGCTGCGGAAGCCGGACTCGGCCGACGACCACACGCCCATCGTGGCCGACCTGCCGGCGGACGGCGGCGCGCGGTCGCTGCACGGCGGGTGGAACGTGCTCACCGTCGGCGGGAGCGTGCGGTTCACCACCACCTCGGCCGTCGGCCCGGACCGGGACGACATCTTCCGCAACACCGCCGGGCTGCGGCGGGCCGGCCTGCACCGCGACGACGTGTGCCTGGGCAGCCCGTTCGACCGGCCCTGAATCGGCGATGGCCGCAGTTCACCCCGTTTTCATCCCGCGTTTTCCTGTGCCGCGCGAAAATCCAGCGACGGACCAATTGGGCGTGCCCGTTTCGGGAGAGGCTCCGACCGCGGAATCGTCGGAATTCCCGTCGGCGGCGGGGCCGGTCGGCCCATAGGTTGTGCTAAGCTACTCCCTGACTCGTATGCCGGGCCGCGGGGGCGCGATGAAGCAGGCGATGCGACTGCGTGGGGTGAGCGGCCCCACCAAAGGGAAGGTGTGGGAACACCCGTCGCTCATCCGCGTCGGCCGGCTGGCGCACTTCGAACTCATCCTGGACGACCCGTCGGTCAGCCGCCGGCACGCCGAGATCCGCCGCACCGGCGAGGCGTGGGCGGTCCGCGACCTGGAAAGCACCAACGGCACGTACATCAACGGCACCCGCGTGGCCGCCGGCGACCACCCGCTGTCCGCCCGCGACATCGTCCAGTTCGGCAAGGTGGCGTTCCTGGCCGAGTTCACCGAGACGCCGGTGGAAGGCCCGCCGTCCGACCAGCTGGTGATGCAGGCCGCCCGCGCCGCGTCGTTCGACGACGGCATCGCCAACCTGGTGGTGAAGCGGAACCAGGCGCCGCGGGCCGGGGACGAACTGCTCGCCCTGCTGCGGGCCGGGCACCACCTGGTGCACCTGGAGAGCGAGGACCAGTTGCTCGACTCCATCCTGAACGACGCGGTGAGCGTACTCGACGCCCAGCGGGGGGCGATCGTGCTGGCCGACGCGGACGGGCAGGTGCTGAGCGCCAAACCGCGGGCGCTGGCGGTCGGCACCGGGGAGGCGCAGGGGCGGTTCCACTACAGCAAGCGGCTGATGCAGCGGTGCTTCGAGAAGGGCGAGTCGGCCCTGTACCGGAACGTGATGGACCAGGCCGAGCTGATGAGCCAGAGCATCGCCGACGGGGCGATGAGCAGCGTGCTGTGCGTGCTGCTGCGGACCCCGCGGCGGCGGCTGGGGGTGCTGCACCTGGACCGGAACGTGTTCCAGGACGGGTTCGACGAGGACGACCTGCAGCTGGCCGACGCGCTGGCCGCGCACGCGTCCGCCGGCATCGAGGCCGCCCTGCTGCTGCGGAAGCAGCGGGAGCTGTTCCTGAACACCATCATGGTGCTCGCCCAGATGGTCGAGCTGCGGGACGAGTACACCGGCGGGCACACCCAGCGGGTGACCCGGTACGCCCTCGCCCTGGGCAAGCACATGGGCCTGCCGCACGACCAGATCGAACTCATCCGCACCGGCACCCCGCTGCACGACATCGGCAAGATCGGCATCGGCGACGAGATCCTGCGGAAGCCGGGCAAGCTCACCCCGGGCGAGTTCGCCGTCATGCAGACGCACACCACCCTCGGGGCCGAGTACCTGTCCAACATCCCCGAGCTGCGGCCGATCATCCCGATCGTGCGGAACCACCACGAGCGGTGGGACGGCACCGGCTACCCGGACCGGCTGGCGCGGGAGGACATCCCGCTGCTCGCCCGCATCGTGGCGGTGGCCGACGCGTTCGACGCCATGACCTCCGACCGCCCGTACCACGTCGACAAGAAGGGCCGCCCGGCCCCGGAGGCGATGGCCGAGGTGGAGAAACAAGCCGGCCGCCAGTTCGACCCGGACTGCGCCCGCGGGTTCGTGGAGATCCAGGACGAGATCGTGCAGACCATGTACGAGCTGATGCCCGGCACCAAGAGCGTCCACCCGATCGCCGAGGCGGAGGGCAGCACCACCGTCCGCGGGTCGGTGTGAGCCGTTCGATTTTCCCGTAGCATTTTCCCCCGCCGCCGCCTCTATTCTCAGGAACACCCGCCGCCGGGTCGTAACGTCTCGGGTTGCGGGATCTTGTTAGCCCGACGCGCCAGCGAGGGGTGCGTGCTTCCCCTCGCTGGCGCGTCGGGCTAACAAAGACACCCGCCGCCGGGCTGATCCTGATGCCGCCCGTCCCGCCACCGCCGAACGCCCCCGTCCGCGACGCCGAACTGCTCCGCCGGTTCGTCGCCGGCGGGGACGAGACGGCGTTCGAGCTGCTGGTGTGGCGGCACTCGCGGCTGGTGTTCGAGGTGTGCCGGCGGGTGCTGCGGAACCGGCACGACGCCGAGGACGCCGCCCAGGCCACGTTCCTGGTGCTGGCGCGGAAGGCGGACACGGTGCGGGGCGTGCCGGCCGGCTGGCTGGCCCGCGTGGCGTACAGGTGTGCGCTCCGCATGGTGAACCGCTCGGTGAACCCCGACCGCAAGGTCGGTGGGTGCGTGCCAGCCACACCAGCACCCACCGACCTTGCGGTCGGGGTTCACCAAGAGTTGTCCGCCGCGCTCGACGCCGAACTGAACCGCCTGCCCGACCGTTACCGCCTGCCGGTGGTGCTGTGCTGCCTGCACGGGCTGAGCTACGTCGAAGCCGCGGCGCAGCTAAACTGGAAGCCCGGCACCCTGTCCGGCCGCCTCAGCCGGGCGAAGGCGCTGCTCCGCGAGCGGCTGACCGCCCGCGGCATCACCCCCACCGCCGCCGGCTTCGTCGCCTTCCTCGCCGTCCTGTCCGACTCGTCCGCGTGTTCCCCCGACCTCGTCCGATCCATCACGGCCACCGCGTTCGGCGCGTCCGCGCCGGCCCGCGTCGCCGCCGCCGCTTCCGGAGTGTGTCGCATGATGACGTTGAAATCGTTCGCCGCGAAATCGCTGTTCGGGCTGGCCGCGGCGGTGCTGCTGCTCGGCGGGCTGGCCGCGTCCGGGGCGTTCGCTTCCGACCCCATCAAGCCCGTGAACGCCGAGCGGGAGCGAGAGGGTGGCAAAAAAGAGACCGACCTCGATCGGATGCGGGACGACTGGGTGTTCGAGTCGGCCGAGGCGATCGGCGGGTCGAACGGCATCCACCAGGGGTGGAAGTCGGTGGTCACGTTCGCCGGCGAGTATGTGACGGTGTCGAAGTACCTCGGGCTGGACTACAGCACCCGGTACACCATCGACGAAAGCAAGTCGCCGAAGCAGTTCGACATGACGGTGCCCGAGCTGGCCAAGAAGGTGCTCAACTTCAAGGACGGCAGCATCAAGGGCATCTACAAGATCGACGGGGACACGCTGGAGATGTGCCTGGCCGGGTCGCCGGACGCCCCGCGACCGACCGAGTTCGCCACCGGCCCCGGCCTGAACCAGTTCCGGTTCACCCTGAAGCGGCGGAAGAAGGGGTTCCACCCGGACGAGGAGACGGACCTCACGATCCGGGTGGTGGACGCGGACGGCAAGCCGGTGGACGGGGCGGTGGTGTGCCACACGATGATGTACGGGCAGACGAACCAGGACGGCGAGCGGCTGGGGTGGACGTACTACCCCGGGTACCCGAAGGCGTTGCGAACGGACAAGACCGGCACGCTGAACTTGGGGGTCAACGACCGGCGGGGGCTGCTGGGCGGGTTGTTGTACTCCCGGCACGAGGGGCGGAAGCTGGTGGCGCTCGAACCGCTCTCGCCGGCCCGCATCATGAACGGGGTAACGCTCACCCTGCGGCCGGAGGCGAAGCTGAGCGGCAAGGTGGTGTTGCCCGGCGGCGGCGGCCCCGGGCCGACCAGCGTCTACCTCTGCACCCCGACCACTCTCTACGCCGCCGGGTACTCCAGCCCGAAGGGGGAGTTCGAGTTCGTCGTGCCGCCGGGCGAGTATCGGCTGCTCGCCCGCGGCGACTACCTGAGTGAGGAGTTCGCTCCCGGTGCGAACAGCTTCCCCAGCCTGGGCAACACGGTCGAGGTGAGCGTGGGCAAAGACGGGAAGGAGATGAAGCTGGAGGTGAAGCCGTCGAAGCTCGGGGCGCTGCGGGGCCAGCCGGCCCCGGACCTGGGCGAGATAGCCGCCTGGAAGAACGAGGCGGTGAAACTGGCCGACCTGAAGGGGAAGGTGGTACTCATCAAGTTCTTCGGCACCCAACGGCTCTCCGGAATCGAATACGAGATGCCCGCACTGATCGACCTGCACAGGAACCACGCCGCCCAGGGGCTGGTGGTGGTCGGGGTGCATGTGTCGGGCGCGTACGACGAGCAGGTGGTGACGGTGAAGCGGCTGGACGAGAAGTTGAACGAACTCGGCGGCCACAAGTGGTCGGCGAAGGAGGTCAAGTTCCCGATCGGCCTGCTGGCGAAGAAGGACGGCCCGGTCACGACGGCCTACGGCTCGGTGCCGGAGCCGATCCTGATCGACAGGAAGGGGAACGTGGTCGGCCTATTCCGGCCGTATTTGGGCGAAGACCAGGCGCGGCTGTCGAAGCTGCTGCAGGAGAAGTGACCCCGATCGGGCGAACCCCGACCGCCAGGTCGGTGGGTGCGTACCACGACTGGCTCGCACCCACCGACCTGGCGGTCGGGGTTCACCAGCCGGTTACACCAGCCCGTGGTGCCCCAGCCACCGCTCGGCGTCCAGGGCGGCCATGCACCCGGTGCCGGCCGCGCTCACCGCCTGCCGGTAGTAATCGTCGGCCACGTCGCCGGCGGCGAACACCCCGTCCACGCTGGTGAAGGTGCGGGCCACCGTCGTCCACTCGATGTACCCGTTCTCCTTCAGCTTCACCTGCCCGTCCAGGAACCCGACGTTCGGCGTGTGCCCGATGGCGGCGAACATGCCGCCCACGTCCAGCGTCTCGTCCGGCTTGCCGGCGGTACTCTTCAGCCGCACCCCGGTCACGCTCTTCTCGTTCCCCAGCACCTCGTCCACCACCGTGTTCCACTTCACCTCGATCTTCGGGTGTTGCTGCGCCCGCTCGGCCATGATCTTGCTTGCCCGCATCACGTCCCGGCGGACGACCATGTACACCTTGCTGGCGAACTTGGTCAGGTACGTCGCCTCCTCGCACGCACTGTCCCCGGCCCCGACCACCGCCAGCGGCTTGTTGCGGAACATGGGCAGGAAGCCGTCGCACACGGCGCACGCCGACACGCCCTTGTTTTTGTACTTGTCCTCGCTCGGCAGGCCGAGGTAGTTGGCCCGCGCGCCGGTGGCGATGATGAGCGTGTGCGTGTCCACCGTCTCGCCGTCGTGGGTGGTGATGGTGAACGGCTTCTTCTTCAGATCCACCTTCACCACGTCCTTGTCTTCCACCCGCGTGCCGAAGTTCTTCGCCTGCTGCCGCATCAGGGCCATCAACTCCGGGCCGTTGATGCCGTGGCTCGGCTGTTCGGTCTTCGGGTCGTCCACCCAATACGGGTAGTCGATGTCGTCCGGTTTCAGAGCGGTCTTCAGGTACTCGCGGGTGTTGCCGGCCGGCCAACTCGGGAAGTTCTCTACCTCCGTCGTCAGCGCCAGTTGGCCAAGTGGCATAGTGCCGTTGATCTTGTTCAGGTTGTTCAGCCGGTCGCCCTGGATGACGAGCGGATCCAGTTGGGCGCGGCTGGCGTAGATGGCGGCGGTCCAGGCGGCCGGGCCGGAGCCGATGATGACGACCTTCTCGGGCATGTTCGCTCCGCGAAAAGGGACAAGGAACAAGGAAGAAGTAGAAAAGGAAGCAGAGTCCGGGGCGGTGTTCCTCTTTGTTCCTTTTTACTTGTTCCTTGCCACTTTCCCACCCATGCTCCAACTCACCGACCTCCGCGAGATCCTGCGTTACGTCCCGCGGTTCCGCGACCGGGTGTTCGTCATCGCCATCGACGGGGCGATCGTGGAGGACGACAACTTCCCCAACCTGCTGCTCGACATCGCCCTGCTGCGGAGCCTGAGCGTGCGGGTGGCGCTGGTGCACGGGGCGGCGTTCCAGATCGGCCGGTACGCCAAGATCGCCAACGTCACCCCGAGCGACCTGGACGGCACCGGCATCACCGACGAGCCGACGCTGCAAGTGGCCGTCACCGCCGCCAACCGTGTGACGCACGAAATCCTGGAGGGGTTGAGCGCCACCGACCTGCGGGGGGCGTGCCCGAACGCCCTGGTGGCGCACCCGGCCGGCATCCTCGGCGGGGTCGATCACCAGTTCACCGGCAAGGTGGAGCGGGTGGACGCCGGGCTGCTGCAAACGCTGATGGAACACGACATCATCCCGGTCGTCCCGCCCATCGGGTGCGACGGGGTGGGGCGGTCGTACCGGCTGAACTCGGACGCGGTGGCGGTGGAGGTGGCGAAGACGCTGAACGCGGTGAAGCTGGTGTACCTGGGCACCGACGGCGGGGTGAAGGGGCCGAAGGGGGTCATCCGGCAGATGACGGTGCAGGAGGCGGAGACGTTCCTGAAGCAGCGGCGGGCGGACCTGTCGGCCGGGGCGGTGACCAAGCTGACGCACGCGGTGCGGGCCGGGCGGGCGGGCGTCGAGCGGGTGCACATCATCGACGGGCGGGAGGACGAAGGGCTGCTCGGCGAGGTGTTCAGCAACGAGGGCATCGGCACCCTCATCTACACCAACGAGTACCAGGCGATTCGGCCGGCGCTGAAGAAGGACGTGCGGGCGGTGTTCGGTCTCATCCGCCAGGGGGTGGAGGCGGACGAGCTGGTGAAGCGGACGAAGGCCGACCTGGAGAAGCAGATCAACGACTTCTTCGTGTTCGAGGTGGACAAGAACCCGGTCGGGTGCGGGGCGCTGCACCACTACCCGGAGCAGAACACGGCCGAACTGGCGGCGGTGTTCGTGGACCCGCGGTACGAGAACCAGGGGATCGGCGGCAAGCTGATCGCGTACATCGAGGGGCAGGCGAAGGCCCGCGGGTTCGCCACCCTCATCTGCCTGAGTACCCAGGCGATCAACTACTTCATCCAAAAGGGCGGGTTTGCGCTCGGCACCCCGGACGATCTGCCCCCCGCCCGGCGGGAGTTGTACGACCGCAGCAACCGCCGCTCGCAGGTGCTGGTGAAGCGGCTGAATTAGTGGTGAACCCGGCCCGCAAGGGCCGCGGGTGTCGAGGAGGAAACCCCACCCACCGACCTGGCGGTCGGGGTTCACCTGGAAGTCGGGTTGTTCCACCCGCCGCCCGCCCCGCCCGCCGGTTTCCCGCCCGTCCGGCGCCAGCCGCCCCCGCCCCCGCGCCGATACTCAACCGCGTTACCCGCCCCACGGACGCGGACATGGCCACCTTCTACCTGATCCCCCCGCGGGAGTGCCTGGAGCAGGCGACCGCCGAATTCCTCGCCCGCGTGCTGCCCGGCCTGCCGGCCGACCCGGCCGTCACCGAGGCGCTGCTCGCCGCCGTCGAGTTCGAGGCGAACCGCACCGACGATGTGTACCTGATCCACCGCGAGGACCTGCCCGGCAGCGGGGACTCCGTGACCGACCTGACGACGGCGTTCGGGGCCGAGGCCGGCGACCGGGTGGTGGAGATCGGCTCCGCCACCTCCACCCGCCCGGCCCCGGTCCGCCGGTGTACCGTCCTCAACCGCATGTCCGAACACCGCTCGGTTCGCTAAACTGGTCGTCACAGACCCGACGCACCCGAGCGAGACCCCATGAGCGGTCCGAACGACACCGACGACGGCTGGGCCGAGCTGGCCCGCGAACTCGGCCTGGAACACACCCGCCCGACCCCGACCCCCCCGCCGCTGCCGGCCGATTTGCCGCCGCCGCACCAACCACTGGATGCGGAAGAGGAAACGGCCGACGACGAGTTCGCCCCGCTGGAAGCGGACGCCCCGGACGACGGTGACGACGGCGAGGAGTTTGCCGACGACGCCGACGGTGAGGGCGATGGCGACGGGTTCGACGCCGACCTGACCGAACAGCCGGCCGAGGTGGGCGAGGGAGCGGAGACCGGCGAGCCGGGCGAACCCAAGAAGAAGCGTCGCCGCCGCCGCCGTCGGCGGAAGAAGGGGCCGGGCGAGGCGGTGGCCGAGGGGGCCGAGCCGGTCGCGGTCGCCGAGTCCGCCACCGGGTTCGACGACGACGGCGAGGACGAGCCGGACTCGCCCGAAGCCCGCGTCGAGGAGGAACTGCCGTCCCCGGAGGCGTCCCGCGAGCTGATGGCGAACTGGGACGTGCCGTCGTGGGAGACGATCATCACCACCATGCTGTACCGCCCCGGCGGGCGGTGATGGTAAGTAGTAGGCACACTCCGTGTGCCGTTTCGCCCGCGTGACGGCACACGGAGTGTGCCTACTACCTTGGATGGCACCCATGGCCGACGCCGTCATCGACGTGGTGGGGGTGGAGGAACTGCCCACCATCGTCGAGCTGTACAACCAGATCTTCCGCCCGACCCGCACCCTGGAGTCGTTCAACCGCCGCTACCTGGGGCGGTACAACGTCCTCCAGTTGGTCGCCCGCATCGGCGACAAACCGATCGGCTTCTTCCTCGGGTTCGAGCTCAAGCCGGACACCTACTACGCCTGGTTCTATGGGGTGCTGCCCGAAGGTCGGCGGTCGGGCGTCGGGTCGCAACTGATGGAGGCGGCGCAGAGCTGGGCGGCCCAGCACGGGTACGAGGTGATCCGGCTGGAGTGCCACAACCAGCACCGCCCGATGCTGCACCTGGCCATCGCCCTGGGGTACGACATCGTCGGCATCCGCTGGGACGCCGACCGCGGGGCCAACCTGGTGCTGTTCGAGAAGGGGCTGACGCCGGCGAACTGAGAGGCGGGAAGAGTTCACCACAGAGTCACAGAGCAGCACCGAGGAAGGCGGAAATCAGAGACGGTTCCGAAAGCCGATCGCCGGTGGCGATCGGCGGGGCCGCCCCCATGGCGGCCCCCAAAGAACCGGGGGGGTTGTAGGGGCCGCCCTCTGTGGCGGCCCGTGGTCCGGCTGAGCCGGACCACTTCTGGAACAGACTCTCAGTTCTGAAAGACAGAAGGCACGAGGAAGACAGAGAGGGTATCTCCTGTCTTCCTCGTGCCTTTTCTTCGCCCGATTCTTTTCTGCTCGGTGCCGCTCGGTGGTCTCTGTGACTCTGTGGTGAACTGTTCGACTCTCACTCGTCGCTCAGCACGCTGTCGAACTCGGCCACCCCGACGCGGGTACACATCTGCTGGAACTGGTCCTCGAACTCGTCACTCGTGTGGTGCAGGTGTTCGCCCTCGCACAGCAGCGGCAGGTCCACCCGCCGCCGCACCCCGTACTCTCGCAGCACCCGGCGGAACGGCTTGAGCGTCGGCGAGTAGATGTGGATCAGCTTGTGCTCATCGAACTGCACCTCCACCGGCTTGGTCGGGTGCAGCACTGCCACCCCGGTACACCCGTCGTTCATCAGCAGATCCTGGAAGTCGCACAGGTAACTGGCGAGCACCGGGGCGTCGATGTGCGTGCGGCGGAAGTCCACGTGGTCGTCCGCGTCCCGCCCGTGGCTGGACTCCAGGACCACGTTCACCACCTTGCCGAGCGGCTCGATCAGGCTGAGGAACACGTCGAACAGGCACTCGGCGGACACCGCCGCGGACAGCATGGGCAGCCGCAGCCGGGCCTGCCGGTCGCGGTACACCCGCACCCGGTACCCCTGCCGCGGCAGCACCGGAAGCTGCGGGCCGGGGCGGACGGCGTCGGTCAGGGTGAACGCCCCGTACCTGTTCACGGCCAGATGGTGTTCCAGCGAGTCCGCGTTCACAGCGTCAGGTCTCCGGCGGTGGGCGAACCCACCTAGTGTTCTGGGCGGAAAGCCGGCTGAGAGTGCGTCAGAGGGGCGGATTTCGGCGGCAGGCCCGGCGTCTCGAAAAACATACCCGGCGAACCGATTCGTCGTCGGCCCCGGACGCGGCATTCTACGCCCGACACCTCCACCGTAGCACGGTTTCCCACGATTTGCCTGCGGTTCGGATTCCGCCGCCGGATTCCGTTCTGCCGGTCGGTCGGGCGAACCGCGTCCGACCGCCCAGCCTGCCCCACCCGGACGGTCGGCGCGGTCAAACGAATGCACCGTGCCGCCGTTATCGCCGATAGAATTGAGTCACGGATGTGGTCTATGGCGATCATGCCCGGTCGGAATGCTGGTCCGGTTCCACCGGACCAGCGGGCCGCCACAGAGGGCGGCCCCTACGAGGTGGTTGTCTGTAGGGGCCGCCCTCTGTGGCGGCCCGCCGACCGCCGGCCGGCGGTCGGTTCCTGACCCACGAAAATTCCGCGCACCGGCGGCGGAATCTGCTTCCCTCCCATCACCCATGCGGGTACGATCTCACAACCCAACCACGTTCCCCCGACTGCGGATGAGCCATTCCAAGTGCTTCCGCTGCGGCGCGCTCACCGATTCGGTGCTGCCCGCCCCGTTGTGCGTCACCTGCCACGGGCGGGAGGACGAGACGCAGCGGCCCCAAGCCGCACGCACCAATGCGCCGACCGCCGGGTTCGCCCCGCCGCCGACCGACGCCGACACCCTGTCCAACCCGGCCGACCCGTTCGGGGTGCTGCCGGCCGGCGGGTATCGGTACGGGCGGCTGCTCGGCCAGGGCGGGATGGGGTGCGTGTACCAGGCGGTGCGGGTGGCCACCGGCCAGACGGTGGCGGTGAAGAAGCTGCGGGCCGAGCGGTACTTCCCGGGGCTGATCCAGCGGTTCGTGCAGGAGGCGCAGATCCTGGGCAAGGTGGACCACCCGAACGTGGTCCGGCTGCACGACTTCGTGCCCACCGCCGGCGACCCGCTGCTGGTGATGGAGTTCGTGGACGGGCCGTCGCTGGCCGACCGGCTGATCGACGGCCGCCCGCTGTCCGCCGACCTGTCCGCCCGGCTGATCGCCGACGCCGCCCGCGGGGTGCAGGCCGTCCACGCCGCCGGCATCATCCACCGCGACCTGAAGCCGGGCAACCTGCTGCTCACCCGCGACGACCGGGTGAAGGTGACGGACTTCGGGCTGGGCAAGCTGGCCGAGGCGGACGACGGGCTGACGGTGGTCGGCGGGCCGGTCGGCGGCACGCCGGGGTACTCCGCCCCGGAGCAGGTGGCCGAGTCCGGGGCGAGCGACGCCCGCACCGACGTGTGGGGGCTGGGCGCGTGCCTGTACACCGCCCTGACCGCCCGCCCGCCGTTCCTGACCGGGCGGGCGAACCTGACCCGCGTGCTGTCCGACCCGCTGGCGCCGCCGCGGACGGTGAACCCGGCCGTCCCGCCGGTGCTGGACGCGATCGTGTGCAAGTGCCTGGAGCGGGACCCGGCGAACCGCTACCAAACGGCGGCGGCCCTGGCGGACGACCTGGACCGCTACCGCCGCGGCGATTCGACCGAAGCCCAGCCGCTGCCGCTGCGGGTGCGGGCGTGGCGGCGGCTGCGGCAGGTGCCGCGGGCGACGGCGGCGGCGTGGGCGATGACGGCGGCGGCGGTGGCGGTCATCGCCGTGCTGCTGGCGGCCGGCAGTGCCCCGGCTGCCGACAAGCCGGTGGACGTAAAGGCCAAACTAGAGGAGCAGTTCCGCGCGGGGCGGGCGGTC
The DNA here is from genome assembly GCA_022841795.1 of Fimbriiglobus sp. Taxonomy (GTDB): domain Bacteria; phylum Planctomycetota; class Planctomycetia; order Gemmatales; family Gemmataceae; genus JALHQU01. The sequence continues at coordinate 3,764 of JALHQU010000116.1, read as the reverse complement.
ACGCTCGTCCCGGAGAAGGGGCTGCCGCGGTGGAGCCAGTGGGTGGAGGGCGGCGGGGTGATTCGCACGTCCCGGACGGGGGACGACACCACCGAGATCGAGACGACCGCCCGCGGGTTGCTCAAGCTGATCGACCCGCCCGGCCCGAGTTACCGGGTGAAGCTGGAGGTGCGGCAGTTGTCCGCCCAGAACTGGGACGGCGCCGGCGTCGGTTTCTTCGTCGCCCACCAGACCACCCCCGGGCCGGCCGGCGACGTGTTCGACTCGGCGGTGGTGGTGCAGTTGAACGACCTGGACCCGGCGGCGTCCGCCCTCGGCCACCAGACCCCGCAGCCGTTCTACGCCACCCAACTCGGCCTGTACCAGCACCGCCGCGGGGTGCCACGGGCGCCCACCCACCGGAAGATTCACGACCCGGCCGTCACCTTCCTCGCCCACCCGACGTGGCCGGGGCGGTGGCGGCGGCTGGAGGCGGTGGTCGCCCCGACCCACCTGCTCGTACTCTGGCACGGCGACTGTGACGAGCCGGCCGCCCCGCTGCCGGTGGTGAACAAGACCGCCGCCGACCTGACCCAGGGCTGGGTGAGCAGGCGCGACTCGGCCGCCGCCTACCGCAAGCTCGGCCACCTGACTCATCCGGACCCGCAACTGGTGCCGCCGGCGTGGTCCGCGGAAGGCGGGTTCGGCCTGGTCTGCACCGGGGCGGCCGTCACCGTCCGCAACGTGACCGTCACCCCGATTGTTCCCGACCCCTAACCCCCGATCTCGCCCGTGCTCAACATCACCATCAGCAGCCCCGTGGACAACGGGGCCATGCCCGCCACCATCACCGGCTCGTACAGCCTGGGGGCCGGCCCGCCCGGACCGGGCACGGGCGGCGGCGGGTCGATCGACCCGCCCAAGTTCACCGTCCTCATCATCCACGGCAGCACCACCTACGGCCCGCTCACCGTCACCCCGGTGAACGGCACCTGGTCGGCGCCGGTGCCGAACGACCTGCCGAACGGCACCGACTACACCGTGTCCGCCAAGCTGGAGTACGACGGCAACTCGGACACGGACGAGGTAACAGGCGTTCACAAGCCGTAGGCCGGACCGCCCCGGGCGCGATGAGAAATCGAACATTTCGTGTCATCGCGCTCGGGTACTCGGGTATGATCGGACACCCCATCCCGCGACCCCACGCGCCCGGATGAGTTCGCACACCTGCCCCCGCTGCGGCGTCGTCACCGACTCGGTGTTACCGAGCGGGTTGTGCGTCACCTGCCACGGGCGGGCCGACGACACGCGGCCGTCCGCGGTGGTGGTGGCCGACGCCCCCACCCCGCCGTTCGACCCGGACGCGGCCGGCACCTTCACCTTCGCCAGCCCGGCGGACACCACCCTCACCCCCGGCGGGGAAGTTGGCGCCGCCCCGTTCGGGGTGCTGCCGCCGGGCGGGTACCAGTACGGCGAGGTGCTCGGCCAGGGCGGGATGGGGGTGGTGTACAAGGCGGTGCGGCGGTCCACCGGCCAGACGGTGGCGGTGAAGATGCTGCGGCCGGAACGCTGCTTCCCCGGCCTGCTCCGCCGGTTCGCCCGCGAGGCGCAGCTCCTGGGCCGGCTGAACCACCCGAACGTGGTGCGGCTGGACGACTTCGTGCCCGACCGCGGCGACCCGTACATCGTGATGGAGTTCATCGACGGGTGTACGCTGGCCGACCGGCTGGGCGACGGCAAAACTCTGCCGCCGGACGCCGCCGCCCGGTTGGTGGCCGACGCCGCCCGCGGGGTGCAGGCGGCGCACGCCGCCGGGGTCATCCACCGGGATCTCAAGCCGGGCAACCTGCTGCTCACCCGCGACGAGCGGGTGAAGGTGACGGACTTCGGGCTGGGCAAGTTCACCGACCCCGGCGACGGGGAGACGCTCACCGGGGCCGGCCAGTTGGTCGGCGGCACGCCCGGGTACATGGCCCCGGAGCAGGTGGACGACACGGCCGCCGGGTGCGACGCCCGCACCGACGTGTGGGGGCTGGGCGCGTGCCTGTACGCCTGTTTGGTGGGCAAGCCGCCGTTCCCGACCGGCACCAGGAACGCCACGCGGGTGCTGTCCGACCCGTTCGTCCCGCCGCGGGCGGTGAACCGGACAGTGCCGCCGGTGCTGGACGCGATCGTGAGCAAGTGCCTGGAGAAGGATCCGGCGAAGCGGTACCCGACGGCGGCGGCGGTGGCCGACGACCTGGACCGCTACCGCCGCGGCGAATCGACGGTGGCGAAACCCCTGTCGTGGGCGGCGCGGGCGTGGCGGCGGGCGCGGACCGTTCACCGCGGGCTGGTGGCGGCGTGGGCGGTGGCGGCGATCACGGGCGTGATCGCCCTGCTGGCCACCCCCCGCCCGTCCGGGCCGCAGAGTACGTTCCAACCGCTCGTCAGCGGCGAGTCGAAGGCAGACGCCCTCGCGGCCCTCGAAGCCGAGTACAAGACCGGCCGGACGGTAATACTCGTGCCGGAGAAGGGGCTGCCGAAGTGGAGCGAGTGGGTGGTCGGGAAGACGGACATCGCCGAGTCGCCGACCCGCGACGGGTCGGCCTACATCCAGCCCATCGGCACCGCCGCGGTCAAGCTGTTCACCCCGCCGGCCGGTTCCTACGAGGTGACCGCCGAGCTGCGGCACGTGAGCGCACAAGACGTGACGGACGACAGCGGCTCGCAGGTCGGGGTCATGCTGTTCCAGGGGCGGAACCACGGCCCCGACGGCACGAGCGTGGAGTCGTACACGACGGTCAGCTACCACGACTGGGGGTGGGGCCGGCCGCCGAACTCGCAGAAGGTGGCCGTCACCGGCTGGCACACGTTCTTCTCGGAGGCGGGTCGTGCGGCCGCCCCGAGCACTAACGCCCTGGCCACCTCGATCACCACGTTCACCGCCGAGTTGTTACCCGGCAAGTGGCGGCGGGTGAAGGCCGAGATCACCCCGACCGGGTGTCGTCTGTACTGGTGTGACGACGCGGCGGACCCGGCGGCTGAAACCAAGTTGGTGGCGGCGTACACCACGCGGGAGTTGAACACCCACGCCGCCCAGCACCGGCGGGTCATCGGGCTGATGCCGCGGGAGTTGCGCATGCACCCCGCCCCGGTCCCCGCGGCCTGGAACCCGAACGGCGGGTTCGGCGTCTGGTGCGCGAACTCCGGACTGTGCTTCCGGAATGTCACCGTCCGCCTCACCCCTCCCGAGGAATCGCCCTGATGGCCACGATCACGATCAAAGACCCCGCCGACAACAACGTCGCGCTGCCCGGCACGATCCGCGGGGAGTACAACCTGTCGGCCATCGTCATCGACCCCCCGCCGCCCTGTGACCCCGCCGGGCCGGCCGCCGTCCCGAAAATCCGGGTGACGCTCCACGACGAGAGTGACGACTCGAAGAACTGGATCCAGGTGGCCGCCGTCTTGGCCGACGTCATCAACCCGCTCCGGGGGACGTGGATGACCCCGCGGCCGGCCGACGTCCAGTCCGGACACACGTACACGATCGTCGCGGCCATCATCGGCGCGAACGCCGCGGATTCGAAATACGGCATTACCCACGCCTGATACGGTTCCCAAGAATGTCTGGCCGGGTGTGGTCCGGCCCCGCCGTGACCGGACCACACCCGGCCACATTCTACCCGCCCGCGGCCCCGGCCCGCCGGTACCGGTAGCCCACGTCCACCTGCTCGAACCCGAGGGCGTGGCAGATGCCGATGCCGGCCGGGTCGTCCGCCCACACCTGCAGTTCGGCCACC
>JALHQU010000115.1 GCA_022841795.1 Fimbriiglobus sp. | reverse complement strand
GAGTCCGCCGGTGGTTTTCGGTGAACCGGCGGCGTCAGCCGCCTGGGTGTGTTCAGAACCCGACGGGCTGACGCCCGCGGTTCACCCAGAACCGGCGGACTCACGTCGCGCCGTTCGCCGCCTGGCTCCACACGATGCGGTCGAAGATCGCCCACAGTTTACGACCGCGGGCCGGGTGTACCATCGCCGCGTGCGAAATCCGCCCGGCCAAGTGCGCCCGGAAGTCGGCGACACTCTCCCGGTTCTGGCCCGTCGGGCCGGTGCGGACGCAATTCGTCAGGATCGCCTTTAGTCGGTCGAACTCGGCCCGCCGCAGGTTCGGTCGCACGTTCACCACCACCCCGGCGACGGCCTGCCGTACCCCGCGACGGAGCACTTTCGATTTGCGGAAGTTGAGCGCAAACCCCTCGTCCGCCGCGATCTTCGCCACCAGCGTTCGCACCCGGTGTGCGGCTGCGGCCAGTTCCTCTCCGCCGGAGATCGTCAGGTCGTCGGCGTACCGGGTGTATGTCGCGTCCAGTTCGGCCGCCAGCGCCGCCAGCCGCATGTCCAGCCCGAACGCGCACAGGTTGGCGAGCGCCGGCGAAGTCGGCGCCCCCTGCGGCAGGTGCCGCATTCTCAGCCGCAGCCCGGTGAAGTGGTCCGACCCGTCCGCGACCGGGTGCGGGCGGGCGTCCCACACGTCCGCGGGCAGCCGGGTGGTGCAGAGTCCGGCGAGCAGGTTCGCCACCGGCTGCGGATAGCCCACCGCCCGGAACACCGGCCGCACCTTCGCCGCCGGCACGGACGGGAAGAAGTCGGCGAGGTCGAACCGCAGCACCACCGCCCGGCCGCAGTGCGGGGCGGCGTTCGACACGATGTTCCGCCCGGTGCGGAACCCGTGGGCGGCGGCGTGCGGCGGGAGCAGATTCAGGATCCGCCGCAGGATTTGCCGCTGCACCCGCTTCAACCCCGGCTTCGGCGCTTCGAGCAGGCGGTACTTCTTCGCCGGGTTCGGCCCCGGTTTCGGCAGCCACTTGTAGGTGTAGTGCCGCAGCCGCTCGACCCGCTGTACGGCGTTGATGCCGCACGGGTCGGCGTACCAATCGAGCCGTTCGGGGAGCAGACCGAGCCAGTCGGCCAGTTCCGCCGCGGTTCGGAGCGGCGGCGGCTCGCCTAGTAGTGGCACCGTCGGCGGCCACATCCGCTCCGGAATCCGAAGCCGCTTTTTGATCTCGACGTTGGAACCCGTCCGCACGGTCACGAGCGACTCGTCGTGTTCGACGAACGCGATCAGTCGGTCGTCCCGCGGCGGCTCAGGGAAGCGGGCGAACACCCGTTCGACGAGCGGCTTCAGCCACCGGGCTTTCCCTCGTAGTGTGCCGCGAACCCGCCGGAGGGCCGGCGCGAGTTGCCACCCGCCGGCGTACAGGGCGGCCACGATATGTTCAGCGAGTTGGCTCATGAGAACCCGTGGCCGGCCGGCCCAACCGTCTCGTCGTGCCCGGCGGGGGGTGCGTGAAGCGCACTATCCGCCGGGCGGACACCAGACCGAACCGTTAAACACCCCCGGGGTAACCCCGGAGAGACGCCCGCCTTTCGGCGGTCATCGGGCTTGGACCAAACGGCCGGCCACGGGATGGGAATGGTGTCAGGAAGTGGGTGGGGTGTCAACCACGGTAGGTGAGACCGGGCGGGCGACGGGCAGCGGTTGGTGGGCGTCGCGGCGGGCGAGCCACGCGGCCTCGACCTGGTGGACGAGGTTCGCCTCCCACGCCTCGTCGTGGCTGAGCAGCGTCGCCACCGGGAACGCCGGCGCCGCCCACTTCTCCAGCATCACCGCCACCTCGCCGGCGGTCTGCGGGCGGTCCTCCGGCCGCTTCGACATCATCCACCCCACCAGGGCGGCGAACTCGGCCGGCACCTGCGGGTTGAGGGTGCGGAGCGGGGGCGGGTCGGCGGTGCGGTGCAACAGGATCTTCGCGGCGGCGGAGGCGGCCACGTGCGGCGGGCGGCCGGACAGCACGAAGTACAGGCTGCACCCGACCGAGTACACGTCCGTCTCCGCCCCGACCGCCACCGCGTTCGACGCCTGCTCCGGCGGCAGGTAGTCGAGCGTGCCCAGGGTGTACCCCTTCCCGCCCAGCACGGACGGGTCGGCCAGCGGCTTCTCCCCGCGTCGGAGGGCGAACCCGAAGTCGAGTACCTTCGCCCGGCCGGACGGCATGACCACCACGTTCGCCGGCTTGGTGTCGCGGTGGACGAACCCGGCCTGGTGAGCGGCGTGTAAGCCGGCGGCCACGTCGGCGAACGCCCGCGCCGCCGCCGGCACCGCCATCGGTCCGCCGGCCGCCACCGCCTGCTTGGCCGTCCGCCCCGGCACGTACTCCATCGCCAGGAAGTGCAGGCCGCCCGCCTCGCCGGCGTCCAGCGTGGCGGTCAGGCCGGGGTGTTCGGGGATGGCCCGGCCGATGTCCATCTCGCGGCGGAACCGGACGAGTGTTCGCGGTTCGCTCGCCGCCCGCAGCGGGGACAGCACCTTGAGCGCCACCAGCCGGGAGGTCCGCCCGCCGCTCGGCCGGCGGTCGTCGCGGGCCAGGTACACGATGCCGGTGCCGCCGCGGCCGATCGGGGTCATGAGCCGGTACGGACCGTTCACCAGCCCCTGCCACCGCCCGGCGAGCAGCTTCTCGGCCTGAAACCGGGTCAGCCGGCCGGCCTCGACCAACCGCTCGGCCAGTTCCGTCGCGGTGGTCGCGGCGGGGCGGGCGTCCGCGGCGGCCACCAACCCGGAGCGGACGGCCAGCGCCCAGAACGGCTCGGGTTGGGTGGTCGGTCCGCGGGTCATCTTGCGCCGCCCGAGAGTTGGTGTATGATTGGGTATCTGGGGTGTGGCATACTGGGACCGACCGTCCGTTCGCGAGGTACGTCAGCCGTGGCCAAACACATGCAGCGAGACTTGGAGAAGCTCCAGGGGCTGGTGCTGAAAATGGCCGGGCACGTGGAGGGAGCAATCTACTCGTCCATCCGCGCCCTCCGCGACCGCGACCCGGACGCCGCCAAGCGGGTGACGGACGGGGACAACGAGATCGACCAGATGGAGAACGAGGTGCAGGAGGAGTGCCTGAAAATCCTGGCCCTGCACCAGCCGGTGGCGGTGGACCTGCGGCGGATCGCGGCGGTGATGCTCATCAGCACGGACCTCGAGCGGATGGGGGACCTGGCGGTCGGCATCGCCGAGCGGGCGGAGATGCTGGCCGTGCCCCCCACCATCAGTGTACCGGAACGGCTGGCGCACATGACCGCCGCCACCACCGACATGGTGCGGAAGGCGCTGGACGCGTTCGTCCACCAGGACGTGGCCGCCGCCCGCACCGTCGTCCGCCTGGACGACGTGGTGGACGACGACAACGACCACATCATCGCCTGGCTGACGGCCGAGATGAAGAAGTCGCCGGACCTGGTGGACGCCGGCATCTCCCTGTTCTCGGCGGTGCGGCACCTGGAGCGGATCGCCGACCACGCCACCAACATCGCCGAGGACGTGATCTACCTGGTGGAGGGGGAGATCGTGCGGCACAAGCCGCAGGCGATTCAGCCGGCCGCCCACTGATCGATCGCCCGCCGGGCCGCCGCCACCGCCTCTTGCGACGTTCGGCCGTTCACCCGGAATGCCCCGTGCAACTGGTCGCACCCGGTCGCGTTTAGCACCGTGGCGGCCGTCGCCGCGTTCACCTTTCCGCACGCCAGCACCTGAACCCGCCCGGCCGTGGCCCGCACCGTTCGGGCGATTCGCTCGGCCCCGAGCACCGCCGTTTCCGCCCCGCCGCTGGTGAGGACGCGGGTGACGTTCAGTTCGATCAACGTTTCCAGTGCGTCATCCGCGGTCTCGTCGAACGCCCGGTGGAACACCGATTCGGCATCCCCGCATCCGGCCCGCAACCGTGCAGTCGCTTCGCGGTCCACGGTGCCATCCGGTAGAAGCGGGCCGAGCACGAACCCGTCCGGGCGGTACGGGCGGAACAACTCCTGATCGCGGAGCATCACGTTCAGTTCGTCCGCCGTGTACGCGAACCCGCCGGCCCGCTGGCGGAGCATGACCACCACCGGACGGCGGACGGCCTCGCGGACGGCCAGGTACATCCCCAGGGTCGGCGTCAGCCCACCCAGGTCCAGGGCCGAACACAGTTCGAGCCGGTCCGCCCCGCCCCGCTCGGCGGCCACAGCGTCGGCCACCGTTTCGACGCACACTTCCAGGGTGATCCGACGCATGGCGAATGTTCACGGGAATGTAACGGGCGGGCGGGACGACTGTACCCGCCCGCCCAGACAGGGTACAGTCACCCCCACGGTCTCGTCTCGTCTTCGTTAGCCCGACGCGCCAGCGAGGGACGGGCCACCTGACCCTCGCTGGCGCGTCGGGCTAACAGGACAGGAAAGGCGGAGGGGTCATGTCTCGCACCGTCATCACTGCTGTCGTCGTCATGCTGTCCACCTCAATCATCGCCGCCCCGGTGCCAAAGCTTCGGCCGACGTTCGGAGAGTCGAACACGAACGAGCTGGTGAAGCAGCACAAGGACAAGCTGAAGGTGGATGCCAGCACCGAGTACAGCGGGTACCCGGCGACCCGGCTGATCGACGGCGAGCCGACTACGGTGTGGTACTCGGCCGGCGGGGACAGCCCGATGGCCGGGAAGACGCCGCACGTCGGGGTGACGTTCCCCGAAGACGTGCGGGTGAAGCGGGTGACGGTGCTGGGCACCCGCGACCCGAACTATAAGGACGGGTACTTCATCCTCGAAGGCACGGTCGAGCTGCTCGACAAGGACGGCAAGCTGATCGCCGCCCACGAGGTGAAGAGCGCCGGCGACCAGCACGACTTCGACCTGAAGCTGGACCAGTTCACCACCGTCCGCGGGGTGCGGTTCAAAGCGACGAAGGACCAGAACAAGTACAGTTGCGTCGCCCTGAGCGAGATCCAGATGGAGTGATCAGACCAAGTAAGTAGTAGGCACACTCCGTGTGCCGTTCCGGATGACGGCACACGGAGTGTGCCTACTACTTACCAGAGGCCGCCACTTTCTCCGCGTCGCGGAACACCCGCAGCACGTTCCCGCCCAGGATTTTCAGGATGTCGTCCTTCTTGTACCCGCGGTTCAGCAGCTCCTGGGTGATGTACGGGTAGCACGACACGTCCCCGAGCTGGTCCGGCACCTTGGTGATGCCGTCGTAGTCCGACCCCAGGCCGACGTGATCGATCCCGGCCACCTTGATGACGTGTTCGATGTGATCCACCACCGTGTGGACCGACCCGGCCGGGTAGTCGTTCTCCTTCAGCCACGCGCGGACGGCCTCGCGGAACTGCGGGTCGCCCTCCGGGTACTTCTTCCGCAGGTCGCGCACCACGTCGAACATCCTGCTCATCGCCCGCGCCCCCTCGGGCACCACGAACCCGCTGTAGAAGTTGATCATCACCACCCCGTTGTTCGCCTTCACCAGCCGCAGCACGTCGTCCGGCACGTTCCGCGGGTGGTCGGCGATGCCGCGGGCGGACGAGTGCGAGAAGATGACCGGGGCTTTCGTCACCTTCAGCGCCGCCTTCATGGTGCCCGGCGAGACGTGCGACAGGTCCACCAGCATGCCCAGCCGGTTCATCTCGCGGACCACCTCCTCGCCGAACGGGGACAGCCCGTTCGCCTTCGGGGCGTCGGTCGCGCTGTCCGCCCACGACAGTGACTCGGAGTGCGTCAGCGTCATGTACCGCACGCCCAGTTTGTAGAACGTGCGGAGGGTGCCGAGGCTCTCGTCGATCGAGTGCCCGCCCTCCACGCCGATGAGCGATGCGATCTTCCCGGCCTTGCGGATGCGGTCGATGTCGGCGACGGTGTACGCCATCTCCAGGTCGTTCGGGTACCGCTCGCACAGGCGGTGGATCACGTCGATCTGTTCGAGCGTGGTCTTCACCGCGGTCCCCTTCTTGGCCGTGTCCACCGGCACATACGCCGACCAGAACTGCGCCCCCACCCCGCCCTTTTTCAGCCGCGGCAGGTCGGTGTGCAGCTTCGGCTGGTTCTTCGCCACGTCGATGTTCACGAACGACGACCCGCCCTTTTCCCTCAGCTCCCACGGCAGGTCGTTGTGCCCGTCGATCACCGGCATCAGCTTGTGGATGGACAAGGCCTCGTCGGTCAGCACCACCGGCTTGGCCGACGACTTCGGCGGCTCGGCGGCGGACGCCGCGGACACGAACACAAGGGCCAGAAGCGAGAACCGCATGGTCACGGCAGTACCTCAGTTGGTGCGGGAGAAGACGACGGACGACGGCGGAACAGTAGGAAGTAGACGAGTATCCCGACGGTGATGTACGTCAGCCCGATGATCGACTCGAACCACTGCTTCCCGAAGATCATATTCGCCAGCACCAGACCCATGATGAGGACGTACACCGCCGGCACCACCGGGTAGCCGATGCACAGGTACGGCAGGGTCGGCGTCTGCTCCCGCATCTTCACCCGCAGCACGAACACCGCCGCCACCGCCAGCGTTTCGAAGATCACCGCCCCGAAGATGACGTAGTCGGTGAGGGTGTCGAACGTCGATTTCCCCAGGTTCAGCAGGCTGACCAGGATGACCATCAGGCACGACCAGCCGGCCAGCAGCATCGTGGCGACTACCGGCGTGCGGTACCGCGGGTGTAACGCCGTCAACCACCGCGGGGCCATGCCGTCGTCGCCCATGGCGTACAGCAGCCGCGGGCCGACCAGCACGTTCCCGTTCAGCGCCCCGAACGCCGAGGTCATGACGATGAGCGAGGCGATCATCCCGCCCACCGGCCCGAGCAGCCGCAGGCAGAACTCGGTGGCCACGGTGGTGTCCGACAGGTCCTTCATCGCGTCCCGCGGGATGGTCGAGTAGTACGCCGCGTTCGCCGACACGTAAAGCGCAATGAGGACGAACACCCCGCCGATGAGGGCGAGCGGCAGGTTGCGGTGCGGGTTCTTCACCTCCTCCGCCATCGGCCCGATGTTCTGCCACCCGTGGTATGCCCACAGCACGGCCACGACCGCCGCCCCGTACCCGGCCCAGTTCACCGCCCCCCAGTCGCTCGGCCACGCCGGGGTCATGTGGGCGGTGGTCGGTTTCGGCTCGGTGGTCGGCGAGAACGCCATAACTAGGAACGGCAGCACCGCCAGCCCGACGATCGACCCCACCTTCAGCACCGTCAGGAACAGTTGCATGCCGGCGCCGACCAGCGTGCCGCGGCAGTTCACCACCGCACACACGAGGATGACGGCGACGGTGATGAGCTGCCGCGGCCAGAACCCGATCACCTCGTTAGGAGTGTTCGTGGCCTGCTGAATCGCGACGTGCAGCGACTCGGTGAACATGGCCGCGAGCGCGGCGATCGACGCCATGCGGTTGATGCCCAGATCTACCCACCCCCACAGGAAGGCGAACGGCCGCCCGTAGGCCTCCCGCAGGAACACGTAGTTCCCGCCCGCCCGCGGCAGCCGGATCGCCACCTCTGCCAGGGCGAACGACCCGAGCAGGGCCAGCACCCCGCCCAGTACCCACACGCTCATCGCCAGCCCGAACTCGGGCACCTCCTCGGCGACGTTCCGCCCCTTCTTGAACACCCCGGTGCCGATGACCGTGCCAACCACGATCGCCCCGGCCAGCCACGGGCCGAGGACGCGGGGGAGCGAGGGGGTGGGGGGCGGGGTCGTATCAGGCGGGATCATGGCGGTGGTGGCGTCGGACGGCGGATGCGGACCTTGTCGTCGTCCACGACCACCAGGTTGCCCGGGATGTCGGTCTCCGGCACGTTGAACATCAGCCGCGCCAACGCGGCCAGGCAACTGTCGATGTCCGTCCGGCTGGTGCGGAGGACGATGACGCCGGCGTGGGTTCCGGGAGGATACTGGCGGATGTCGGCAAAGTCCAAATCGAACGTGACCAGGACGCGACTTTCTGCCGTCGCCGCCCGGCTGATCATCGGGTCGGCCGCCCCGCTCAAACTCTCGTCGTGAACGGTGTGTACGTCGTGCCCCTGAGCGGCCAGCTCGTCGCGGGCGGACGCGGGGATGTTCTCGTCGAGTTTAAGGCGCATGGGCGGCCGGCCGATGCGGCGTCGGGATCACGTCGGCGCGGGCGAGCATCGCCGAATACTGCACCACCGCCCGCACGTCGTCCGGGTGGAGCGACGGGTAGTTCTTCAGGATGGACTCCTCGCTCACGCCCGCCGCCAGGTTATCGATGAGGACCGACACCAGCACCCGCGTGCCCCGGATGGTCGGCTTCCCGTGGCACACGGCCGGGTCGTTCACGATGCGATCGAGCAACGACATCCTGTCCCCTCCCGCTCGGGTTCATGGTCCCGTTCAGTTTACAGTTCGCACGCCCGCTTCAGCACCGCCATCCGCACGGCCAGCCCGTTGTTCACCTGGTCCAGGATGGCCGAGTTACGGCAGTCGGCCACGTCCGGGGTGATCTCCACCCCGCGGTTGATCGGCCCGGGTGCCAGGATGAGTACATCGGCCTTCGCCCGCCGCAGCCGCTCGCCGTTCATGCCGAACAGGTGGGCGTACTCACCGACGGACGGGAAGAACGCCCCCCGCTGCCGCTCGAACTGCACTCGAAGCAGGTTGAGCACGTCGCACCGTTCGAGGATGGCGTCCAGGTCGTGCGCGATCTCGACGCCGAACTGGGCCACCTCGGACGGCACCAGGGTCGGCGGGCCGCACGCGATCACCTTCGCCCCGAGCTTGGTCAGCCCGTGGATGTTGCTGCGGGCCACCCGGCTGTGCAGGATGTCCCCCACGAGGGCGACGGTCAGCCCGGCGATCCGCCCGAGCCGCTGGCGGAGGGTGAAGATGTCGAGCAGGCCCTGCGTCGGGTGTTCGTGCGCGCCGTCGCCGGCGTTCACCACGCTCACATCTTTCAAATGCTTGGTGAGTAGCAACGGCGCCCCGCTCGACGAGTGGCGGACGACCACCACGTCCACCCCCATCGCCACGATGTTCTGGGCGGTGTCGATGAACGACTCGCCCTTGGCCGTGCTGCTCCCGCTCGGGGAGAAGTCGAGCGTCTCCGCTCCCACCCGCCGGGCGGCCAGGGCGAAGCTGAGGCGGGTGCGGGTGGACGGCTCGTAGAAGATGTTGGCGATCACCTTGCCCGCCAGGTCGTTCCGCTTCGCCACCTGCCGGCCGACGCCGACGAACTCCACCGCCGCATCCAGCAGCCCGACGATCTCGTCCCGCGACAGGTGTTCCAGGCCGAGCAGGTGCATGGGCAACTCACAGTGTGGTCCGCACACGCCGTGTGCGGGAATTCAGACCGCACACGGCGTGTGCGGACCACACTACAAACCGCTTCCGGCCGCGGCCAACTGGCGGCCGGCCGCCGCTTCGGTTACAACACCGCTTCTTCCCCACGGGGTTCGCTCATGGCCGGGTCCGCCCACAAGCTGCCGCACACCTGGATTCTGCTCGGGCTGGTACTCGGGGCGACCCTCGGGTCGCTGGTGAACTACGTCACCACCCCGGTCGATCCGCTCGGCGATGCCGGACGAATGACCGCGGCTGCGGCATTCGGGCCGTCGGTTGTCCTGTCCAAACCGGCACCGCCAACATGGGTCGAGTGGGTGGTGAAGAACGTCACCAAGCCGCTCGGCGACGTGTTCATGAACCTGCTGTTCCTGGCCATCATCCCGCTGGTGTTCGCCTCGCTGGTGGTGGGGGTGACGCGGCTGGGCGGCATGGGGAACGTCGGCCGGGTGGGGGTGAAGACGGTCGGCTACTTCCTGGTCACCACCCTGTTCGCCGCCGTCATCGGGCTGACCCTGGTGAACGTCATCCGCCCCGGCGACAGCCTGCCGGCCGAGGAGAAGGAGCGGCTGATGGCGCGGTACGGTAAGGAGGCCGGGGAAAAACTGGAGAAGCGGACGCCGTTCGGCGTGGAGACGTTCGTGAACATCGTGCCGAAGAACCCGCTCGAAGCGTTCCTGAAGAAGGACATGCTGGCGGTCATCTTCACCAGCATCCTGTTCGGCATCGCCCTGACGCAGATCGAGCCGGGGAAGGCGGCCCGCATCGTCGAGCTGTTGGAGGGCGTGAACCAGGTGACCGAATGGGTGATCCGGCTGGCCATGCGGATCGCCCCGCTCGGCGTGTTCATGCTCATCTTCAGCACCACCGCCCTGTTCGGGTACAAGCTGCTGCTGGCGCTGCTGGCGTTCGTGCTAACCGTGTTGGGCGGACTGGCGATTCACATGTTCGTGGTGCTGCCGCTGCTGGTGGCCGTGTTCGGCGGCATGAACCCGATCGTGTTCTACTCGAAGATCATCCCCACCCTGGCGACGGCGTTCAGCACCAGCAGCAGCAGCGCCACCCTGCCGACGGCCATCCAGAACGCGGAGGACGACCTGAAAGTGCCGCGGCCGATCGCCCAGTTCGTGCTTCCGCTGAGCGCGAGCATGAACCACAACGGCACCGCCCTGTTCGAGTCGGTGGTGGTGCTGTTCCTGGTGCAGGTATTCGGGGTGACGCTGAGCATCGAGCAGCAGATCGTGGTACTCATCCTGTGCGTGCTGACGGCCACCGGCATGGCCGGGGTGCCGGGCGGCAGCCTGCCGCTCATCGGGCTGGTGCTGGAGACGGCGACGGACAACAAGGTGCCTGGCAGCGCGATCGCACTGATTCTGGGCGTGGACCGCATCCTGGACATGTGCCGCACGACGGTGAACGTGGCCGCCGACATGACGACGGCGGTGTTCGTGGCGAGGACGGAGCGGGGGCGGGAGTTGGTTGGCGAGCCGGGAGCGTGAGCGACCGGAGGGTTTGAAGCCTCCGGTCGCTCACGCTCCCGGCTCGCCAATTGCGACCTACCGGACCCCGCACGCGTCCAGCGCCATCACCGCGAACGCGGTGCCGGCGTTGGCGATGTAGTGGTCCCTGTCGTTGTTCAGCGAGCGGGTGTACCACCGGCCGGACTCCCGCTGGTTCACTTTCAGCCACCCCACCCCGCTCTTCACCGCCGGGTCGTCCGCCGGCACCCCGGCCTGCCGCAGCACGAACACCGCGAAGCCGGTGGCGTACCCGTCGCTATCCGCTTTCTGGTCGTTCGGTGTCTTGTCCTTGTCCCGCCGCTTGTACGCCCCGAGCGCCGGCAGGCACCACCCGCCGTCGGCGTGCTGGAGCTTCCGCACCTCGGCCACCGTCGCCTTCCGGTCGTCGGCCGACATCAGCCCGTCGATCTTCGTCGCCGCCCACAGCAGCATCAGCTTGTGGTGCAGGTCCGGGGCGGAGGTCTTGGCGAAGTATTGTTTCAGCTTGGCGATGCCCGCCTTCGCCGCTTCCGTGTCGGCGTACTTCTCCGGGGCGATGCCGACCGCTACCGCCGCCAGCGTCGCCCCGTAGTAGTCGTCGTGTTCGAGCGGCGGCCAGTCGCACTTGATCCAGTTCCAGGCGCCGTCTTTTTGCTGCACCGTCCACATGCGGTCGAGGGCGGCGCGGGTCTCCGCCCGCAGCTTGCCGCCGCGGGCGTCATCCACCGCCAGCGCCGCGGCGGTCGCCACCACATACGCATCGCCCCGCGGCTTGCCGCCGTTGGCCCAACTGGTTACGTCGTCGTCCAGGAACTTCCGCACCTCCTTCCAACCGGCGTCGCCGTGGTCGGCGAGCAGCGGGCGGGCCATCAGGTACGGCATGTTCGTGTGGCACGTCACGCACTTGCGGTCGCGGGTCCAGTTCACCCCCACCCCGTCGAGGTACTCGGCCGCCTTCTTCGACGACCACGCCTTGCGGACCGGCTCAGTGGCGGAGGTGCGATCCGGCTCGGGGAACTCCGGCTTGTCGGCGGCGAGGGCGAACAGCGGGGCGAACAGCAGCGCAAGGAGGGAGCGGTACATGGGTGTGCCTTGATGGGCGAACCCCGGCCGTAAGGCCGGTGGGTGCGAGTCAGCATTCTTGCACCCACCGGCCTTGCGGCCGGGGTTCGCCAGAAATGGGTCACGCCTTCTCGGCGATCTCGAACCCCTTGCGGTACTCGCGGAACAGCATGTCGTTCGCCGTCTTCACGTCCGCCCCGTCCGACGCGGCGGTGAACTTCTCGGCCTTCGGGTCGATGGTCAGCTTGGTGCCCACCAGCCCGACCGCCTCCTTCAGGTCCACCTTGTTGTCCGTCAGGTGGTCCCGCATGCGGGTGAGCGCGGCCTGCGCCTCCTTGCACTCGTTGAAGCACTTGATCTCGTCCGCCATGCTGCCCTTGCGACCCAGCCGGTAGCTGATGTTGCCCAGGTGGCACAGGGCGGCGGACAGGTGCCCCTCCTCCACGTCGCAGTTCAGCAGCTTGTGATCCCGCGCGCGGACGGCCTTGATGAAGTTGGTGTAGTGGAAGCGGTCGCTCCCGCCGCTGAACTTCGCCACCTCCTTGCCATCCATGTCGTAGGCGATGCCGCTGCCGTAGTTCGGGCACACCACGTACCCCTTGTCCCCGAACCAGATGTTCCCGACCTTCGCCCCCTTGATGTCCTTGGTGTCCAGCCCGCGGACCTCGAACATCAGGTGCGCGCCGGGGTACTCGTACAGGCACAGTTGGGTGTTCGGCGTCTCCCCGTCATCGACGTACCCGAACCGCCCGCCGGCGGCGACCACGCTGGTCGGCAGGCCGGGCAGGTTCAGCCCCCAGCGGGCCTTGTCCGCCTCGTGCACGCCCTGGTTGCCGAAGTCGCCGTTGCCGTACTCCCACGTCCAGTGCCAGTCGTAGTGGACGGTGCCGTTGCCCGTCTTGCGGTGCGGCGGCAGCACGCGGGCCGGCCCGCACCACAGGTCGTAGTCCATCGTCTTCGGCGGCTCCTGCGGGCCGCTCACCTTGCCGATGCTCTTGCGGCTCTTGTAGCAGGTGCCGTAGGCCACGCTCACCTTGCCGATCTTGCCGTCGTGGATGTACTTGATGGATTGCTGCATGCCCGGGTTGCTGCGGCTCTGGGTGCCCACCTGGCACACCCGCTTGTGCTTGCGGGCCGCCTCCACCATCAGCCGCCCCTCGTGCACGTTGTGCGTGGCCGGCTTCTCGCAGTACACGTCCTTCCCGGCCCGCATCGCCCACACCGCCATGGTCGCGTGCCAGTGGTTCGGGGTGGCGATGGCGATCACGTCGATCGACTTGTCCTCGATCAGCTTGCGGAAGTCCTGGACGAACTTCGGCTCGGTCCCGCCCTGCGCCGCCGCGATCCGCTTCATGGCGCTGCCGATGACCGCCGTGTCGGCGTCGCACACGGCCACGATCTCGGTGTTCAGGGCCGGGTCCAGGAACCCGCTCTCCTTGCCCTTCTCGGCCGACCCGACGTGACTCATGCCGCGACCGTGGACGCCCACCACGGCCACCTTCAGCCGGTCGTTCGCCGACCCCTTCTTGGCGGACGGCTCGTCGTTCGCCCGCGCCGCCGGCAGGCCGAGGGCGGCGGACGCGGCAGACAGGATGGCGGTGCGCTCCAGGAACTCGCGGCGGTTGAACCAGTTCATGCGGACCTCGGGGAGGGAGGCGGGAAAGGGCCGGAACCAGTGGCGAGTGTAGCCGGGGGGGAAGCCGGATGCAACGACCCTCTTGAGTTGTGGGCCAGGAAGAGTTCACCACAGAGCCACAGAGGCCACCGAGTCGCGCAGAGTGAAAACCGGAAATCGGACAAAGACAGAAAGGCACGAGAAAGAACAGAGTATGCGTCTCTGCCATTCCTCGTGCCTTTCCATCTTCAGCCCTGTCTTTTTCTGCTCGGTGCTTCTCTGTGGTCTCTGTGGCTCTGTGGTGAACTCTTCCTCCCACATACAACACCCCCATGACCTCCGAACTCACGCTCCTTCGCCCCGACGGCACTACCGCCCCGCTGGCCGCGTTCCTCACCGCCCCGCACCTGCTGCTGGTGTTCCTCCGCCACCTGGCCTGAAGCCCGTGCCGGCATCACCTCGGCCAGTTGGCCGAGAACGCCGGCCGGTTCCGTGACGCCGGGTGCGAAATACTGACTATCACTCAGGCCAGCCCGGCCCTGCTCCGCAAGTTCCTGGGCCGCAACCCGCAGCCGTTCCCGGTGGTCGGCGACCCGGACCGGGTGGCGTACCGGGCGTTCGGGCTGGAACGCACCTCGTGGCACACGTTCCTGAAGCCGAGCGTGATCTGGGGCTACCTGCGGCTGAAATTCCGCGGGGTAGGGATCAAACTGCCCACCATGCAGGAGGACGTACTCCAACTCGGCGGGGACTTCCTGCTCGACCGCGGCGGGACGGTGGTGTGGAAGTTCACGTCTGCTGACCCGACCGCCCGGCCGGGGGTGGAGGAGTTACTACAGGAGTTGGAATCGCGCCGGCGGGCTGATCCGAAGTTGTGAACGTCTTCGCCGCGACCAGCGGGAGCGCGAACACGCTCCCGCTGGTCGCGGCGAAGATTCAGAGTCGGGGCGACAGGAGTCGAACCTGCGTTCTCGAGTTCCCGAAACTCGCGGCCACTCCACCTGGCCCACACCCCGATTGTTAACCAGTCCCGGCGGTCGGAGTCGAACCGACGTCCTTCCCGTCTTCAGCGGGCTGCTCCACCAGCAGAGCTTCACCGGGTTGTTCCGTCTGTACCGGCCGTGGGAGTCGAACCCACACCCCTCCGCTTAAAAGGCGGATGCTCTGCCTTCGAGCTAGGCCGGCGGCGGCAGTTCCGGGGGCTGGATTCGAACCAGCATCGCCACGTTCAGAGCGTGGTGTCCTGCCGTTGGACGACCCCGGAGTGTTCCCCTCGTCAGTAGCCCGGGTCGGACTCGAACCGACACCCCCGCGGTTTAAGTGCGGTGCGTCTACCTGTTGCGCCACCGGGCCATGTACGCCAGTACGGGGAGAAGGATTCGAACCTTCACGGGCGGCTTCAAAGACCGCGGGCCTACCGTTAGCCGATCCCCGTTCGCAGCAGTGGCGGCTGGAGTCGAACCAGCATGAGGCGCTTTAACAGAGCGCTGCCTTACCGTTCGGCCACACCACTGTAATGGAAAAAGCACACCGGCGGCCGGGCACCCTCACGCCGAGGACGCCCGACCGCCGGTGTGTTGGACCGGCGAGATGCGAGGCGTCACCCGCTGTTCGGTTGCGGCTGGTTAAACGGCGGATTCGGTAACTGCGGTTTCATGGCACGTCGCCGGGGGTCGGTGTTGGGTGTTCGCAGTTACTGACGCCGGATCGGGGGCGAAGGTTCGCGGAAGCGAAAAAAAACCGCCCTCCCGATCGGGAGGGCGGCTTCCGGCGACCCGCACACGGCGTGTGCGAACCACACTCAGACGGCTCAGTAGCAGGCCCCGCACGCCTTGGTCGGCGGGCACGGGTCGCACACCGGGGCACACGGGTCGGCGCACAGGCGGCCTTTGAACAGCCGGCCGAGCAGCCCGCCGCCGCACTTGTTCTTCACCGCCGCGGCCAGCCCGCTCGCCGCGCACGGGTCACACGGAGCCGGCGGGCACGGGTTGGCGGCCGGGCCGCACGGGTCGCACGCCGGCTGGCACGCCCGCGGCACCCGCTTGGTGACCGTCACCGGCACCTGCACGCACACTTTCTTGGTGACGCAAGTGGGCACGTTCTCGGTCACGCACACCGGCACCTTCACCGTCGTGGTGCAGGGCACCTGCTTGCACACCTTCGTCGGCACGCACTTGGTCACCACCGTCGGCACGCAGGTGGTCACGCAGGTGGGCACCTGCTTGGTGTGCGTCTCGCACACCACCCGGTTGACGTTGCACGCCACCCGCTTGGTCTGCTGCTCGGACACCATCCGCTTGACGCAGGTGGGCACCTGCTCGGTGACGGTGCGGCGGACGTTGCGGGTGACAGTCACCGGCACCACCGTCTGCACGTTCTCGGTGATCCGGCGGGTGACCTGGGTGGGCACCTGCTCGGTCACGGTGCGGCGGACCATGGTGGTCACCGGCACCTGTTCGGTGATCGTCTGGTACGAGGCGCCGGAGCCGATGCCGGCCCCACCGCCACCGCCAAGACCACCACCCAGCCCACTACCGCCCCCCAGCCCGCCGCCGAGGCGGTTGCGGAGCATGGCCAGTCGGCCGCGGAGCCGGTCGAACAGCCCGCCGCGGGCACACGGGTCGGCGCACGGATCCTTGCACGGGTCGGCGCACGGGTCGCAGCCGTTCAGCTTCGGGGCCGGGCCGCACGGCGAGGCGCACGGGTCGCCGCACCCGTTGCCCGGGTCGTTGCACACCGGCACCCGCTTGGTGACGCACTTGTACGTGGTCACCGGCTCGCACACCTCGCGGGTGACGCACTTCATCACCGTCTCGGTGACGCACCGGGTGACCGGCTTGCACACCGTCTTGTTCACCGTTTCCGTCACCGGCTCGCACACCGTCCGGCACACCGTCTTCATCACCGTTTCCGTCACCGGCCGGCAGACGGTCACGGTCACGTCCTTGTACACCGTCTCGCACACGTTCCGGCGGGTGGTGTACGTCACGTCCTTCATCACCGTCTGCGTGACGGGGCGGTTCTCCGTCACCTGCACCTGCTGCATGACCGTCTCGGTCACGTTCCGCATGGTGGTGCGGGTCTCGTCCCGGTACACGGTGCGGGTGACCGGCCGCATCACCGTCTCGGTCACGTTCTGGTATCGCGACTCCATCACCGTCTCGGTGACGGTGTCGTACTGCAGGCCGCTGGCCGCCCCGGAGCCGAGGCCGGCCCCGCCCAAGCCGCCACCCAGCCCGCCGCCGAGCAGCCGGCCGCCGAACAGCCCGCCGAGGCCGCCGCCGCCGAACAGCCCGCCGCGGCCGCCGTTCCCGTCCTCGCACACCGTGCCGGAGATCGGGGCGGCGGACACCGTGCCGCCGGAGTACGACGTACACCCGCAGTGGGCGGCCCGGGCTTCCGTCCCCGTCCACCCGGCGACCGCAGCCACCGCCGCCGCCAGCGGAACGCCCAATCGCATCCTCATGATGACCTCCTGTTCGGGCGCGACTGCCGCCGGGTAGCCCCCGGCGGTCGGCGTCCGTGCCCGGTTCCTTCGTTCGTTAGCAGCGGCCCGAGCTGCCGGTTGACCCGGCGATCCGACCCGGTGTCGCGTCCGCAGGAGGTATCGGAACCGGCCGTTCAACTGAACCACCCGTGCCGGGCGATCCGGCTGGAATCCGTGCGTGACGACGACCTGTCACGCCGCAGTTGCCGGCGGTGGCGGGTGGTCCGGTTGTAGCGGGCGAACACGGCCCCTCCGGGTGATGAGTTGAAGTCGAATCGCGCAAGCGACCCGACCGTCGCGCCGACTGTACCGGATGTGAGGGTTGCGCGGGCCGGTTGCGGGGTCGGGTTCGTGGTCGTAATGTGTCCGCAGACATCACCACCGAGACCACCCTCATGTCCGCTTCCCCGCTCCGTTGGGGCATCCTCGGCGTCGCCGGCATCAACCAGCGGCTGCTGCCGGCGTTCCGCGCCAGTACCACCGCGAACCTCACCGCCATCGCCAGCCGGAGTATGGACAAGGCGGCGGGGGCGGCGAAGGCCGACGGCATCCCGAAGGCGTACGGCAGCTACGACGAGCTGCTCCGCGACCCGGACATCGACGCGGTGTACAACCCGCTACCCAACCACCTGCACGACGAGTGGACACGGAAAGCCGCCGACGCCGGCAAACACATCCTGTGCGAGAAGCCGCTGACGTGCGACGCGGCCAGCGCCGAGAAGCTGATCGCGTACACCCGGAGCAAAGGCGTGCGGCTGATGGACGGGTTCATGTGGCCGCACCACCCGCGGACGCACAAACTCGGGAAGTTCCTCGACAGCGGGGCGATCGGCGAGGTGAAGAAGGTGAACACGGCGTTCACGTTCAACCTCGAAGGGCTGCCGACCAGCAATATACGGATGCAGCCGCAGGCCGGCGGCGGGGGGCTGCTGGATGTGGGGTGCTACACCACCTACGGCATCCGCTGGTGGATGCGGGCCGAGCCGGTGAGCGTGTTCGCCAAGGCGACGTTCGTGAACGGGGTGGACGTGGCGATGAGCGGGGTGTGGACGTTCGCCGACGGCCGCACCGCCAACTTCGACTGCGGGTTCACCCACCCGCTCCGCACCTGGCTGGAGATCATCGGCACGGAGGCGTGCGTGCGGGTGCCGAACATGTGGATCCCGGACGACCGGGCGGCGTTCGAGGTCCACCGCCAGGGCGGGCTGTTCGACCAGGCGGTGGAGGTGATCGACACGCCGGGCGAGAACCAGATGGTTCACATGCTGGACGACTTCGCGGCGGCGGTGCGGGAGAAGCGGGAGCCGTACCCGAACCCGGACGAGGCGGTGAAGAGCCTGAAGGTGATGGACGCCCTCATCCGGAGCGCGAAGGAGGGGAAAGAGACGGTGCTATAGGGTGGGTCGCTCTCTCCGAGAGCGACACCGACCGTCGGAGACGGTCGGCCACCCGTGGCTCACACCACTGGCAACCACACGCTGAACTTCGACCCGCACCCCGGCTGGCTGCTCACGGCGATCTCCCCGCCGTGGGCGATCATGATCTTCCGGGCCGTCGCCAGCCCCAGCCCGGTGCCGTTCGCCTTGGTGGTGACGAACGGCTGGAACACCTTCGCCGCCAGTTCCGGCGGCATCCCGCACCCGGTGTCGATCACGTCCAGCACCACCCGATCGGCGTCCCGCCGGGCCTGAAGGGTGAGCGTGCCGCCGTCCGGCATGGCGTCCTCGGCGTTCAGCATCAGGTTGAGCAACGCCTTCTCGAACAGGTCCACGTCGAGCGGCACCGGCGGCAGGTCTGGATCGCAGTGCCAAACGATGTCCACGTTCTGGGCGCGGGCCGTCGGTGTGAGGAAATCGACCATCCGCGACACCACCCGGTCCAGGTCAGCCGGTGCGAGTTGCGGGTGATCGGCGCGGGCGAACCGCAGGAAGTCGTTGGACAGTTCCACCAGCCGCCGGCACTCGTCGGTCAGGTTCTTCACCCGGTCGAACCCGCGGCGCTCGCGGGGGGTCTCGGGCGGGTCCAGGTCTTCGGCCAGCAGTTGCAGGTTGAGCGACAGGGTGTTGATGTGGTTCTTCAGCTCGTGGATGAACCCCCCGGCCAGCTCCGCCAGTTCGAGGAAGGGGTCGTTTGGGGCATCGGGAGGCATACCAACAGAATATGGCGAACCCGAGCCGCAAGGCTCGTGGGTGCGAGTGTGCTGACTCGCACCCACGAGCCTTGCAGCTCGGGTTCGCCAAGAATTACCGCGCCCCGTTGAGCGACGGCTTCAGCAGTTCCGCCGCCACCTCCTGCACGCTCGGCTTGGCCGGCTCGTACCCGTGCTTTTCCTTCCAGAAGCTCTTGAGCGCGATCTGGGCGCACCGCTCCTGGAACTGGGCCGGCGTCTCCTGGAGGTCCGGAAACTTGTCCACGAACTCCAGCATCTCGAAACACTCCTTCTCGTACGCGCCGAGGATGCGGCGGGCCATCCGCTTCTTGTCGGCGGTTTCCATGTGCCCGAGTTCGACCGCCTTGTCGATCCGCCCCGGCCGGGTGCTGATGAACTCGGTGGTGCCGTCCGGCAGCTTCCGCGGCAGGCCGAGCGCCGGGTCCACCTTGGTCGTGTCGTTCGTCGTCACGATGGTGAAGATGCCGTCGCTCCGCTCCACCCCGTCCAGGCAGTTGAGCAGGCAGTCGAACGTCAGCGGCGGGGCGAACATGCCGCGGTCGCGGCCCTTGTCGTCGTCGTCATCCCCGCGGCGGCTCGGCCCGGCCATCATGCCGAACATGCCGCTGTTCTTGCGGCTCACGTTCTCCCGCCCGTGGAACACGTTGTCGATGTCCTCGATGAGCGCGATGCACGGCACGTTCATCTGCATCTCGCCCCACGCCTTCATCAGCTCGTGGTTGCCCATCTCGGCCAGGTTGTACACGTAGATGGGCATGTTCAGGTCCTCGGCGAACGCGCGGGCCAGGGCCGTCTTGCCGGTGCCCGGCGGCCCGTACAGCATCCACCCCCGCTTCCACGGGATGCCCTTCTCGCGGTACCAGTCGCGGCTCTTCCGCCACAGTTCGATCTCCTTGATCAGGTCCTTGATCCGCGGCGGGAAGATCAGGTTGTCCAGCGCCTTGCCGTTGTTCGTCGGCCGCTTGCCCAGGTCGTCGGCGGCGTGCGCCAGCAGCCGGTAGTGCCCCTGCTGGTACCAGGCCAGCCCGTTGCTGTCGTTGTCGCCGTCGTCGTCCTTGTTGTGCCGCTTCGGCACGTGGTGGATGACGAACCGGCTCTTCGCCTCCTGCTCGGCCTGCTCGTTCGCCCAGCTCATCTCGTTCCGGGCGGTACACGCCTCCTTCAGGATCTTCTCCACGTCCAGCGTGCCGCGGACGAACGTGAGGGTGCTGTACACCTTGGTGGCGTTGCTGTTGCTGTTCTCGCTCTTCCCGCTCGTCTTCTTCTCCTGCTGGTTGGTGAAGATGAACGGGAAGATCTTGTTCCACAGGATGAGCGTGCGGTTGCCGAAGATCTCGTACGGGATCAGCCCGTACCGCCCGTCCCGCTGGAACTCCCACTGCGCGCCGTACATGCGGTCGTAGTTGCGGCTCCGCTTGTACCGGGCGATCAGGTACGCGGTGACGGCGTCGTGGGCGGCGGCGGTCGGGATCTCGATCCGCTGGATGACCAGGCTGACCAGCCGCCAGGCCACGTCCTTCACCTTCGACCACATGGTGGCGATGGTGGCGAGGACGGCGCCGACGGCGGCCAGGCCGAGGCCGCCGAGGCCGAACATCTGGGCCGAGGAGTTGGTGTCTGCGAACATCATGGGCGGGCTGACTCCGGGTAGCGTGAACGGGCTTAAAACGACACGCGGTCGGGGGTGTGGGTTCGGGCGGTATGGTACTTCTAGCCGCCGACCGACCGAATGTCGGCAGGCGGGAAAAAGAGCCGGCCCCCGGTCCGCGGTCCTGGCCGGAGAGAGCCGGACAAACCGCAGCGGGGGCCGATCGATCGTCGTGGTCACCGAGTGCTTCGCACGCGGCGTTGTGAGATTTTACGCGGGCGGTCAAGTAACGTTTGCGAACTTCGGATGAAATCCGGGTGTCTGGTGCGGTAGTGGTTGGTGGTGCGTTCGGGGACAAGACCTCACCCGGCTCGCTCCGCTCGCCACCCTCTCCCTGTTCCCTCGCCGACGGCGAGGCGGGAGAGGGTCGGAAGACCAGCCAACCCTCTTCCTCCCCCTCTCCCGCCGGAGCGTCGCTCCGGGAGCAGGGGGAGGGGGGCGGGGGGTGAGGTCTTCCAACCGCCCATCAACATCAATCACCGCACCTCCGCGTGTCCGTGGGTTCAACCGAACGAGGACCGGGCCATGATCGAGATCGACGGCAGCGAGGGCGAAGGCGGCGGGCAGATCCTCCGCTCCGCGTTGGCCCTGTCGGTGCTCACCGGCAAGCCGTTCAAGCTGATCAACATCCGCGCCCGCCGGCCGAAGCCGGGGCTGGCCCCGCAGCACCTGGCGTGCGTGCGGGCGGCGGCGAACATCTGCTCCGGGAAATACAAGGGTGGGACGATCGGCAGCAGCGTGGTGGTGTTCGAGCCGGGCGACTGCAAAAGCGGGCAATACTCTCTGGGCGTGAACACGGCCGGGGCGACGGCGCTCATCCTGCACACCGTTTACCTGCCGTTGGCCCTGCGAGGGACCGGCGAGAGCCGGATCACGATCACCGGCGGCACGCACGTGAAGGCGGCGCCGTGCTACCACTACCTCGAAACGACGTGGGCCGGGTTCCTGCGGCGGATGGGTATCGACATCGACCTGGAGATGGCCCGGCCGGGGTTCTACCCGCGGGGCGGGGGCGAAATCCGGGCGACGATCCGGCCGTGTGCGGAAGTCCGGCCACTTCATCTCACCACCTGTCCGGAGTTGACCACGGCCGGCGGGTTCGGGGCGGTGGCCGACCTGCCCGAGTCGGTGAGCAAGAACATGGTCCGGCGGCTGTCGCACAAGCTGAAGATGGCCGGCGTCGAAAGCCACATCCCGCAG
>JALHQU010000114.1 GCA_022841795.1 Fimbriiglobus sp. | reverse complement strand
GTCCGGCAATGCCGGACCGCGGGCCGCCACAGAGGGCGGCCCCTACAAGACAACCACCTGTAGGGGCCGCCCTCTGTGGCGGCCCGCCGAACGCCCCCGGCGTTCGGCTCTTGGAACTTAGCCCCCGGGCGTCAGCCTTGGCCAGTGGGTTTCGTCGGCGCCGACCGCGGCCGGTCGGCATCCCGGTTCTTGCCCTTCTCGACGCCGCCGCCGCAGCCCGCGGCGGACACCGCCAGTAGCAAGGCGATCGCGATCACCCGCACGGTCCGTGTCATGCTCGACCCCACCAGGAAGGCACCCCATAAAAGCATACGAGCCGACCGGGGGTCCGGTCGGCTCGCACGAGTTCCCACACCGAGTTACTTGCTCGGGGCGGTGGTCGGCTTGGTGCCGCCGCCGGTCGGCTTGGTCTCGCCACAGCCGACGGCGGCGAAGGCGACGGCGAACAGGACGGCGATCATGGCCAGCTTCTTCATCTGCTCTCTCCCGTGAAATTCAGTGTGGTTCGACAGTGTCCCGCGAAGTACCCGACGCGGGGCGGGTGGTTGAAGGACGGATCGCGCGGGTCGCCTGCACTCGGAATGGATTCCGGACGCCCGCGCGGCGTCTTCTCAGGTGGGATCCACCGACCGCCGGGATATTCCCGAGAAAGCACACTTTTTCCGGAATCGTGGAATTCCTATACGATCCCACGGGATTCGGGCGAACCGGCGGCGTCAGCCGCCTGGGTGGTGAACCGCGGGCGTCAGCCCGACGGGTAAATCAAACACCCAGGCGGCTGACGCCGCCGGTTCGCCTTCAAGGCCATACGATTCCGAACGAACTGGTATGCGGCGTGAGAATTTACGGCGAGTGCGGGAATAATTCGCCCGGTTCGGGTTCCATACTCCACGGGGGCAGAGCGGCATGAGTTCGCTGTCGGTTCGCGAACTGATCGACTCGCACTATCAGCCGTTGTTCCGGTACGCCTACCGGCTGTCCGGTTCGTCGGCCGACGCCGAAGACCTGACGCAGGAGACGTTCGGCAAGGCGATCCAGCGGCTGGCCCAGCTCCGCCAGGCCGAGCGGGTGAAGCCGTGGCTGTTCCGCATCCTGCGGAACGAGTACCTGCGTCGGGTGCGGGACGACCGCCGACATCGGTTGACCCCGCTCGAACAATTGGGTGAAATACCGCAGCCGGCGGCCGACCCGCCGGCCGACATCGACCCGGCGACCCTGCAAGCGGTGCTGAACGAACTGGATGAGACGTTCCGCACCCCGTTGATCTTGTATTACTTCGAGGACTTCAGCTATCGGGACATCGCCGAGCAGATGGACCTGCCGATCGGTACGGTGATGTCCCGGCTGGCCCGGGCGAAGGCGCACCTGCGGGCGAAACTGTCGCCCCCCGCCGACGCCAGCGCGAACGGCCGACACCCCCCGGATGGGTTTTAGTGTGGACTGCCACCTCTCCAGATTGATGCTCGCCTTCCGGCGGTCGGACCTGACCGCCGAGGACGCCGCGTCGTTGGACGCGCACCTGGGCGGGTGTGCGGCGTGTTCCGCCGCCGCCCGACGCGAGATTGCCGTCGATTCCAGGATCGCGTCCGCCATGACCGCCGTGCCGGTGCCGACCGGGTTCCGGGAGCGGCTGGTGCGGTCGGCCGAAGGGGTGCAGCGGGTGGCGTGGCGGCGGCGGGTGGCCGCCCGCGCCGGCTGGGCGGCCCTGGCCGCGGCGGTACTGGTCGGGTTCGCCGGGTACGCGTGGTGGACCAAGCCGACGCTCGACAGCTACGCCGCCGGCAACGAGTTCGACCGCCAGATCGAGTACGCGAACGCGGACGTGCCGGCGTGGCTGAAGGACCGCGGGCTGCCCGAGCAACTGCCCTTCGACTTCGACTTCCGCATGCCGACGTTCACCGGCACCGGCCAGTTGCACGGCCGCGACGTGCCGGTCATCATGTTGGTGAACGGCCCGCACGTGGCGCGGGTGTTCATCGCCCGCGAGTCCGCGTTCCACATCCAGCCGGACAAGCTGATCGACGCCCAGACCAGCCGGTGCAAGGCGACGATCGCCCGCCAGGGCGGGTTCGTGTACGTCGTGCTGTACACCTCCGACACGCTGGACGTGTTCCTCAAGCCGCCGGGCCAGAAGGCGTAACCTGATTTGTTAGCCCGACGCGCGAGCGAGGGCCGGCTAACGCAAACACGATCCGTTAGATCCGCCCGCCGGCCGGGTACTACAATTCAGTTGCACGGTGTCGTGCGCTCCGGTTCGGGGCGACCGCCGGGCATTTCGGAGGCGTACGCGATGAAGGTGGAACTCGAATACTGCACCATGTGAGGGTACTACGACCGGGCCCTCGGTCTGAGGGATACGCTCGTGGAAGCTCACGGGAAGAAGATCGACGACTTTAAGCTGATCCCGTCCCGCGGCGGGTGCTTCGAGCTGACGGTGGACGGCAAGCTGGTGTACTCGAAGCTGAAGACCGGCGAGTTTCCGAACAACGAAGACATGGTCGAGGAGTTGGGGAAATTGCAACCGGCGTGATAACCGATTTTCCTGGTTAGCCGCGAGCCGGAGGCGAGCGCGTTCGTCGCGCTCGCCTCCGGCTCGCGGCTAACCCTTTTCAGGACACACTCATGCCCTTGTTCGGCCGGAAGAAGCGGCTGTCGGACTACGCCTCGTGCGCCGGGTGAGCGGGTAAGCTGCCGCCCGGCGGCATCGCTCAGGTTCTGAGCCACCTGCCCAAAACCCGCGACCCGAACCTGCTCGTCGGCACCGAGACGCACGACGACGCGGGGGTGTACCGCCTCACGCCCGACATCGCCCTCGTCCAGACGCTCGACTTCTTCCCGCCGGTGGTGGACGACCCGTTCGTGTACGGGCAGATCGCTGCCGCCAACGCCCTGTCCGACGTGTACGCGATGGGCGGCACCCCGCTCACGGCCATGAACCTGGTCGGCTACCCGGACGACAAGCTGAGCATGGACTGGCTGGGGAAAATCTTGCAAGGCGGGGCCGAGCGGTGCGTGGCGGCGAAATGCACCATCGTCGGCGGGCACACCATCCGGGACGCCGAGATCAAGTTCGGCCTGTCCGTCACGGGCACCGTCCACCCGGACAAGGTGCTGACGAACGCGAACTGTAAGCCGGGCAACGTGCTGATCCTCACCAAGCCGCTCGGCACCGGGTTCGTCACCACCGCGAACAAGAAGCGGGCGTGCCCGCCGGAGCTGCTGAAGACGGCGTGCGACAGCATGGTGCAACTGAACGCCGTCGGCCGCGACCCGATGGTCGAGTGCGGGGCGCACGCGGCGACGGACGTGACCGGGTTCGGCCTCGCCGGGCACGCCTTCGAGATGGCCGCCGGCAGCCAGACGACGCTCGTGATCGATCTGAAGACGCTGCCGCTCATGCCCGGTATCGAGGCGATCGACATCGGCCGCTTCCACACCCGGGCGAGCAAGTCGAACCGCGAGTACACGGCCGCCGACACCCACCTCGACGGCACACCGGACCCGTACCGGCTGGACTTCTTCTACGACGCCCAGACGTCCGGCGGGCTGCTCGTCAGCGTCCCCGCGGACCGGGCGGACGAGCTGACCCGCAAACTGCTGGCGAACGGCGCCCTGTGTGCCGCCGCCATCGGCGAGGTGGTGCCGCGGCGGGACAAGGCCCTGTGGGTGAAGTAGCCGTCACTTCATCAGCCGCTCGTCGCCGGTCGCCCACCCGATGGCGTTCCGCAACATGCTGGTGAAGCTCTCCTCCTCGAAATCCTTCGGGTGGCCGAGCGAGGTGTAGAACACCCGCTGCCTCTTCTCCCCCACCTTCCGCTCCCGCGCCCACGCGATCGGCTCGGTGTTCTCCTTCGCCGTGCCCGTCAGCAGCACCGTCACGTCCTTCGGCAGGTCCGGGTTCTTGTACAAGCTGCCCTCGGAGGCGAACGGTTTCACCTCCTTCAGAATCGGGTGGTTCTTGCCGGCGTCGGTGACTTTCGTCTCGCACTTCGGCCCGGCGCCGTAGTGGTTCTTGTAGTTCCCGCCGAACACCTCTTTGTCCATCTCCAGCCAGTTCTGGAACCCGTGGCTGGCCGTGCGGAGGCCGATCACCGGCTTGCCCGACTCGCAGTACGCCTTCACCGCCTTCAACTGCTCGCCATCGATCTTCAGCCGGCGGGTGAAGAAGATGGCCATGTCGCACTCGCTCAGCTTGTCCAGTCCGGGGATGTCAGTGTCCGTCTTGCGGAACATGCGGACGCACTCGACCGGGTACTTGTCCTCCAGCAGCTTCTGGAACACCGGCAGCGTATCGTCCGACTTGTATTCGACGGAGCCGGAGATGAGCGCGACCTTCAGCTTCTTCCCACCCCCTCCCTTGCGGTCGGGGTTCACCGGCGGGTCTTGCATCACATACGCCACTAAGTCGCGGATCTCCGTCTCGCTTAGCACGTCCAGCAGCTTCTCCGGCATGAGCGACACGGCCGAAGCGTCGAGCTTGTCGATGTCCTTGCGGGCCACCGGCGTCGTCTCGACCTTGTTGTTCACGTAGTTCGCCAGGGTGATTTTCTCGGCGGTCTGCTCCGTCACCACCCCGCTGTAGGTGCGGCCGTCGAGGGTGTTCACCACGTGCGTGACGAACTCCGGACGGATGTACCCGGACGGATCGACGATGTTCGTGAGCAGCGCGTACCGGTTCTTGCGGTCGGCGCTGGTCAGGTCCGGGCCGACCTTCCCGCCCTCGCCGAACAACTGGTGGCATGCGGCGCAGCTCTTGGCGAACACCGCCTTACCCTTCGCCGGGTCGCCGGGCTTTTCGCGGCCAAACATGGCGTTCAGCGCGTCGATCCGCGCCCGCTTCTCCCCAGCCGTGGACGCCAGCTTGCCGAACTGCTTCTCCACCAACTTCGTCAACTCCGGGTCGTTCAGCGCCACCGCCGCCCGCGCGTGATCGACAGTCAGGTCCGCTTTCGGGAACTTGCCGTCGGCGTGAGCTTGGAACAGCGCGAGCGCCCACTTCGGCCGGGAGAGCAGAAGCGAAAGAACAGCTTGCTTGCCGTTGCCCTTACATTGCGGGTACGCGGCGAGCAGTTTCGCCGGCGTGTCGGGTTCGTTGGCGGCGCCGATCGCCGCGAGCAGATCGGCCCGCACCGCGTCCGCCGAGACGGCTGGTAGGATCGCCACCCCTTTCGCCCAACTGCCGCGTTGCCCCAGGCGGATGGCCAGCGCCCGCCACTTCCCGCTCTCGTCCGCCCGCAATTTGTCATCCGTCGCCAAAGTGCGCACCCGGTCTGAAGCTCTCTGCACACCCAGCTTCGCCGCGACGCGGACCAAGAGTTCGTCGTTCGGGTCCAGGTAGACCAACGTGTCGAGTGTGTCCTCAAACTCTTTCGCCAAGTGGTGTTTCGAGTTCAAGTGGGGCGAGGCATCGAATCCTCTCATGACGGCCTGCACGATTCGCTTCTCCTCGTTGCGGTAATTGGACAGCGGCAGATGCTGGAACAGGTTGTATATTTCCGCATCCAATCCCTCGTTTTCGACGGCAGTCGCGGCTAACCGCGCGAATCGTTCAGCCAAGAACACACCGTTTGGGGAGGTGTGAAGCCCGACCAGTCCATCCCCTGCACCGAACCCGCTGCCATTATTCACCTGTACTTTCGGTTCTACCGCCCACCAAAGCAGGTGTGGCAGATGTGGGTCCGCGGCAACGATCGGGCTATCGCGAAGTGGTAAGCAGATCGATGTGGTTTCTGCCGCAGGTAGACGCCGCGCCGAACAGAGAAGTTGAGCCAGTACGACCGGATTTTTTTCGTGCGCGAGATCGCTCATGAATCGGCGGACATGCTCCAACTGGATGACACCGGCATCACCCAGAAAGCGGACAGTCCAGGCACGCACATCCGGATTATCGTGACGGAACAGGAACGGAGTATGGGTTTCCGCCCAACCGCCAGACACGTACCAAGCCCAAAGTGCTTCAAGCGCCGTCTGCCCTTTCTCCTCGTAGACGATCCAGGACAACTTTTTTTGCAGCTCCCTGTCCGCCGGGCGTTCTGCCAGCAGTCGCCTTGCCTCCCGTCGCCACCACACGTTCGGGTGCTTCAGCAGATCGATCAACTCCGTGGTCGTCTTCTTCCGCAGATCGAACGGTTCGAGCCGCTTCGCCCCCGTGTACTCGATCTTGTAGACGCGGCCGTTGGTCTTGTCCCAGTTGTCGATCGGGTCGAGGTGGGCGGCCCGCTTGTCGTACCAGTCGGCGACGTACACGCACCCGTCCGGGCCGAGTTGCAGGTCCACCGGGCGGAACCAGGTGTCGTTCGCCTCGATTAATTCCCCACCGTGTTCGGCGGTGAAGCTCGCCCCCTTCGGCGTCATCTTGTGCCAGTGGACGGCGTTCGACAGCAGGTTGCCGGCGATGTACTGGTGGCGGAACTCCTTCGGGTACACGTCGGCGTCGTACAGGATGCCGCCGCACGTCACGTGCCCGCCCTTGAAGTTCTTGTACGGCACGTGGTCGAAGTACCCGTAGGCGTGCGGGTTGTGCAGCGGGCCGTGCTTGCTGAACCCCTTGACGTAGTACGCCCCCTGCATCTGGTGCAGCATGGCGAACCCGCCCCAGTTGGTGCCGCTGATGACGTTCCCGTGCCGGTCGAAGTCCAGCCCGTAGGTGTTCCCCCCGCCCTCGCTGAACAGCTCGAACTGCTTCGTCTTCGGGTGGTACCGCCAGATGCCCTGCTGGAACTCGACTGTTTGGTCCCCCTCTCCCCTGGCGGGAGAGGGGGACTTGCACCCTGCAGGTGCTGGTGCTGCCGGCGGCGCCGTACAGCCAGCCGTCCGGTCCCCACTGCAGGCTGTTGGCGAGGCTGTGCGTGTCGTCCAGCCCGAACCCGGAGAGCAACACTTCCGGGTCGCCGTCCGGCACGTCGTCCTCGTTCTTATCCGGGTAGAAGAGCAGGTACGGCGGCTGGACGACGTACACCCCGCCGTTGCCCAGGCAGAACCCGTGCGCCAGGTTCAGCCCGGTGGCGAAGTCCTTCGACTTGCGGAACACGCCGTTCTCGTCCGGGTCGTAGCAGATGGTGATCTTGTCCAGCCCCTTCGGGCCTTTCGGCGGCGGTTCGGGGATCTTGTCCCACTGCGTCCGCAGGTACTGGTCCTGCTTCACCGGCTTCAGGCCCGCCGGGTTCGGGTATTGCAGGTACTGCAACACCCACAACCGCCCGCGGCTGTCGAAGCTGATGCTCAGCGGCTGGCGGATCATCGGTTCCGAGGCCACGCACCGCACGGAGAACCCGTCCGGCAGTTTCATCCGCTTCACCGCTTCGTCCGGGGTGAAGCCCTGGGCGAAGAGCGGTGTGGTGAGGAGGAGCATCAGGAAAGCCGACCCGTAGCTACAGGTCGGCTTGAAAGAGGTCCGGCACATCGTCAGTTCTCCACATGGACCGCCGCGTCCCGTCGTGTAAGATCGTGCATTCCCCGCCCGAACGCAAGTGCCCACCGGATTCCCCGCATGTCCGCCCGCGGCCGCTGGCTCGCCCTCACCGCCGCCCTGCTCGGGTGGATGTTCGACGGCATGGAGATGGGTCTGTTCCCGCTCGTCGGCAGCGACGCGCTGAAGGAGCTGGCCCCGACCGACGCCAACCTGTGGTTCGGGGTCATCACCGCCATGTTCCTGGTCGGGGCGGCCACCGGCGGGGTGCTGTTCGGCTGGCTGGGCGACAAGGTCGGCCGGGTGAAGGCGATGACGGTGAGCGTGCTGGTGTACGCCGGCAGCAGCGGACTGTGCGCCGCCGCCGGCTCGCCGTTGCAGTTGGCGGTGCTGCGGTTCGTCGGCGCGCTCGGCATGGGCGGGGAGTGGGCGCTCGGCGTGGCGCTGGTGATGGAACTGTGGCCGAACACCTCGCGGACACTCCTCGCCGGGTGGATCGGCGCGTTCGGCAACCTCGGGTACACCATCTGCGCGCTCATCTCCCTCGGGCTGAACCGGGCCGGCGGGCACCTGCCCGGCTGGCTCGAATCGGTCGGCGTGCCGGCCGACTGGGCCGAGCGGCTGACCGCGTTCGGCAACTGGCGGCTGCTCATGCTTAGCGGGGCGATCCCGGCTCTGCTCACCCTGTTCATCCGCCTGTTCGTGCCCGAGTCGGAGAAGTGGACGAAGGAGAAGGCGAGCGGAAAGACGTCCGGGTGGTCGGGCAAAGACTTGCTGGTGGTGATCGGGGGGGCGGCGATCGCGAGCGGGATCGTGTGGACGTGGGCGAGCAACACACTCCCGCTGGTGTTGCAGATCTCGGTCACGCTGGTGTTCGGGGCGGGGACGGCGGCGTGCTACCTGTTCCCGGCCACGCAGTTCCTGGCGCGAACCGAACCGGACGTGACGAAGCGGCGACAAACGGTGAAACGGATGCTCCTCGCGGCGGGGCTGAGCGGTGTGCCGCTGTTGGCGACGTGGGCCGGGGTGATGTGGCAGTACAAGTGGGTGGCGAGCCTGACCACGAACCCGGACGCCAAGCCGATCGTGCAACTCGTGTCGTCGGTCGGCGCGGCGGTCGGCTGCCTGGTCGGGGCGTTGCTGTGCGGGCGGCTCGGCCGCCAGCCGGTGTACGCCGGGCTGTGCGTGCTGTCGCTCGGCACGCTCGTCGGCTTCTACACGCTGAACACGGAGTACGGGGTGCCGTTCGTGTTGTCGGCCGGGCTGGTCGGGTGCATCACGGCGGCGTTCTACGGCTGGCTGCCGCTGTACCTACCGGAGCTGTTCCCCACGCCGATGCGGGCGACCGGCCAGGGGTTCGGGTTCAACTTCGGCCGCATCATCGCCGCCATCGGGGCGCTGCAAACCCCGGCGCTGCTGAAAGCGTTCGACGACCGCTACGACCGCGCCATCGTGGTGACGGCCGCGGTGTACCTGCTCGGGCTGGTGCTGATCGCGTTCGCCCCCGAAACGAAAGGGAAGGAGTTGCCGGAGTAAGTATCACCCGCCCGTCGGCATCCCGGCGATCTGGTCGAGGAACTTCTTCCCGAGTTTCGGGTCGGTCATGTAGATGTACGCGGCGTACCCCTGGAGGCGGGCGAGCGATTCGCCCTCGGGCAGTGGCTTGCCGGCCTTCAGGTTGTGCAGGGCGGCACGAATCTGCCGTCGCAGTTTCCGCGGCGCTCGTGGCGGCAGGTCGCGGTTCACCACCAGCCCCGTCACCGTCTGCCGCCGCCCACTGCGGGCCAGTCGCGTCTTCTCCGCCTTGATGGTGAACCCCTCCGCCGCGGCGATCTGCGTCACCAGCTTGATGAGCGGGTCGGGCGGGGTGTCCTTCGCGTCGGCCGGCAGGCTGAACGTCAGGTCGTCGGCGTACCGGGTGTACCGCCAGCCGAGCTTGTTCGCCAGCCCGGTCAGCCGGCGGTCGAGCCGCAGGCACAGCGCGTTCGTCAGGGCCGGGCTGGTCGGCGCCCCCTGCGGCAGGCACCGCGGGCCGAGCGAGACGTAGTACGTCTTCCCCTCCAACTCCACAACTTCACGCGGGGCCTCGGTACACAGCATCGCCAGCAGCGTGCTGATCTGCTCGCGGTACCCGGCCCGGCGGAACACCCCTTTCACCCGTCGCCACGTGACCGTCGGGAAGAAGTCCTTCACGTCCATCTTGAGTACGACGCGACTGTTGGCGTGGGCCGCCGCGTTCGTGACCGTGCTGCGGCCGACCAGGAACCCCTGCGCCGCCCCGTGCGTCGGCAGCCGCTCGACGATGTTGTGCAACACCCACCGTTGGGCCGCTTTCAGCTTCTTCTTCGGCGCCCAGATCGCCCGCTGCGTGCCGTCGCGTTTGGGGATGGTGAACCGAGCGTAGTGGAGCGAAATCGCCGCGTCGCGGTGGTAGCACAACCCGCGAAGCTGCCCGATGGTCAGCCCGAGTGCCTCGGCCAGTTGCTTCGGCGAGTCGAGCGACGGCAACTCGTTCTCCGCCGCCCGCTCCTCGCTGTTCGGCGTGTCCCACTTGTCGTGCTTCGCCTCGTCCGACCACCACACGCCCTCGCCCAGGCAGACGACGTGCGCCGTCTTGTACGCCGCCCACGCCTCCTTGTTCAGCTTCTTCCGCTCGGCCGCCTCCTGCTTCAGCTCCTTCTTGTAGCGGTCCTTCTCGCGGTCGGACATGTCGTCCACGTCCCGCCGCTCGACCAGGTAGCCCCGCTCCTTCAACTGGCCGTCGATGTACGCCCGCACGCCACCCGCCTGGGTGATCCGCTGCCACAACTCGACCGGGCTGGAAAGGATGGACATGGGCAAAATCCAGGAAGAATTCACCGCCGAGGGCACGAGAGGGCACATGAGATGAAAACTGAGGAAACCCCGGAGAGCGGTTCTATTCACTCTCTTTCGTCTTCCTCATGTGCCCTCTCGTGCCCTCGGCGGTGAAATGATTTACTCCGGTATCGCGTCCAGGTAGCCCTTCGCATCCAGGTCGGCGAGGCGGGCGAAGTACGTCCGCCGGGCGTCGGCTTCGGTGTTGAACTTCAGCGTTTGCAGCCGCATGGTCTGCCCGGCCCGGCCCCACCGCACCTTCAGCTTCGACCGCTCCAGGCTGAGCTGCACCACGTTCTCGCCGGCGTCGTCCCGCCGGGTGTACGCCCGCGTCTCGAACGTCACCGCGTCGTCCGTCTTCGCCTTCTTCGCCTCCCGCTCGGCGTAGGCCAGCCGCAGGGCGATGAGATGAACACACGGCCCGCCCTTGATGCCGGCATTGCGGAACTGGGCGCAGGTGCAACTGACGCGGCGGACTTGCCCCTCGTCGGCGAGCAGCATCTGCGGACGGTAGTCGCGCTTGTCCTCCTCCACCGTCACCTGCCCGGTCAGTTCCAATCCTTCCCTGGCGATGCGGTTCTCGGACGCGATCTTCACCGCCCCACGGCGACTGATCAGGTCGTGGGCCACCTTCTCCCGCTGGTTGCGGTACTGAATGCGGACGAGGTCGATCTTCGATTCCGTCACCGGCCGCAGGCGGTACTTCCCGGTGGCGATGTCGTACATCAGTTGCCCGTGCTGACACCCGAGTTGCAACGCCTCGATCAGCGCCGCCCCCTTGATGCCCGTCTGCTGGGCGATCTCCTCCCGCGTGGCGGCGAACACCCCGCCGGCCAGGAACCGCACCACCTTCGCCGTCGGCTCGGCGTCCTGCGTCTTCCGCGGCAGCATCAGGTCGAACCCGACCGCCCCGGACCAGTTGGCCGCGTTGAACCCCGTCAATCCCAGTGTCAGCGTCATGTCACCGGCGCGGAGGACCCAGAACGACGGCAGCCCGCTGCCCAGCAGGTACACGTCCACGCTCTCGACGAACGGCAGCAGCCGCTTGATGGTCATCAGCCGCCGCCGGCCCCACACCCGCACCACGCGGGCCTGCCGCCCTTGGAACGGCTCGGACGTGGACTCGATCACCGTCTCCCACGGTTCGAGCACGATCTTCGGCTTCTGCGCCGGCACCAGTTCGAACCGCAGCCCGCGCCGCTTGCCCTTGCGGTCGCCGTGCATCCGCAGGTGCCGCAGCGCGTTGTAAAGGTCCATCGGGGCCAGCCGCACATGGTCCAGCGGCAGGGCCGCCGCCGACTGCACCTGCAGGAACCCCCGCAGCCACGAGTCCGGGATGCGGATGGACTTTTCCAGCACTTCCGGCCGCGTCTCGGTGGCGACCCCGACGCCCTCGGTGCCGATCTTCAGGTGCGTCTTGCGGTACCCCCGCATCTGCTGCACGCTGGCGTACAGGTGGTCGCTGAAGTCGATGTTGGTGGTGCCGCACGCCGTCTCGCCCACCTCGTCGAACGCCGCCCGGGTGAACGCCAGGCAGGCGTAGTTCGATTCGTCTTTGGCGAACACCTCGAACATCACCTGGTCCGGGTGGACCGTCACCACCGGGTCGAGGATGCAGAACTGGAGCGGGTCGTTCCGCAACAGCCAGCCGAAGTACGCCTGTTGCGCCTGCCAGATGCTCGCCGACGCCGTCTCCTTCTTCAGCCGCAGGTACGCCAGGTACTGGGTGCGGTCTTTCGGCTGGTAGCGGTAGTCGCTCCCCACCACGGCATACAGGGCGGACAGCCCCTCGCGGAACCGCAGCGGGCGTTTGATGTGTGCGGCGAACCGCACCGCCGGGCGGTCCAGGTTGCCGTACAGTTCGAGGGTGGCCGAGTCGCCGGCGGTGGCGACGCGGGAGCTGCCGGCGTAGCTCAGGTGCGCCGCCGTCGCCGGTGCTTCCGGGATTTCCGGTTCGCTACTCATCCAACTGCCCTCAGAAAATGAACCACAGAGGCACAGGGACACAGAGCAGAAAAAATCAGTTCTTCTCTGTGTCCCTGTGCCTCTGTGGTTAGTTCTGCTTCTGCCGCCGTCGCTTCGACCGCCGCAGGGCCTTCCACGCCGCCTTCCGCACGTCCTCGTCATCGCCGTCCGCCGCACCGATCTCCGCCAGCACCTTCTCCGCCGCCTCGTCCGCCATGAACCCCAGCCCCTCCACCGCCCCGAGGCGGGCCGGCTCGCTTGCCTTCCGGTCTTTCGCCACCACCGCCAGCGTGTCCACGTCCTTCGCCGCGATGAGCGGTTGCAGGGCCACCGACTGCTGGTGCGGCTGGGCCGCGGCGGCCTTCAGCACGTCCCCGGCCTTCACCCCGGCGGCCACCACGCGGGCGAACGTCGGCTTGTCGGTCAGGTAGCCGTGTACCAGCCCGGCGGCCCGCTTCTGGTCGAACTTGGCGAGCAGCGCGGCGGCCAGGGTGCGGACGTCCGCATCCGCGTCGGTCGCCAGCTTTTCCAGCGTCTGCACCGACTTCGCCGCCGGCTTGTCCACCGCCGCCAGTGTCCGCAATGCATCCAGTCGAACCGATTTCGCCAGCGGGTCGTCCGGCCGGGCAGAGGCGATGTCGGCCAGTTCGTCGCCGACCGCCCCGAGTTGCTTGGCCGTCCAGAACAGGCTTTGCAGGCACTGCCCGGCCAGTTCGACGGTTTCGAGCGTGCCCCGCCCGCGGTCGTATTTCGCCCGCCGCTCCTGCCACACCGCCCACCACTTCTGCACCGCGTCGGCCGCGGCCTTCCGCACCTCGGCGGTCGGCTTCGGAACCTTCACCAGCAGCCGGGCGGCGAGTCGAACCGTCGCATCGTCCTCGTGGGCCAGCGCCGCCGTCGCCTCCTTCACCGGCACCTCTTTCCGCCCGACGAGGCTGGCTTCGAGGTTGTCCTGAATCTCGGAACTGCACCTCGGGAACAGGTCGAGCAGCCGCAGCGGGTCGCCCGTCTCGGCCACTTTCTCGATGGGGTTGAGTTTCGACTTGCCGAGTTCGTAGTCGGCGAACCGCGGGTTCAGCACCGCCGCGTAGAACGGCTCCAGCGAGTCCAATCCGAACAACTTGATCGCGGAATCGAGGGCGGCGCCGGTGGCGTCGTTGTCGGTGTCCTTGCGGAGTACGTCGAGCAGCAGGTCTTTGGTGTGCGGATCGGTGTCGAACCCGAGTTGCTCGCACGCGATCTGCCGCGTCTTCCACGACGAATCTTTCGTCTTCGCCCGGATGATCTGCCACCCGGCCGGGCTGTCGAACCACCGCAGGCCGACCAGCGCCCGCTGCATCACCCCGCTCAGCGGCGACTTGGCGAGGCGTTCGAGCGTCTTCTCGATCTCGCCGGCCCGCGGCGACCGCCGCAGGTGGCCGATGGCTTCGGCCGCCGCTTCCTGAAGCGCGTGGCCATTCTCGTTCGCCAACTTCAGCACCACGTCCACCGCCCGCGGGTCGGACAACTCCCCGAGCGCCAGCACCGCCCGTTGCCGCAAGTTCACGTCGTCCAGGTACTCGATGCCGGACAGCAGGACTTGCAGCCCCTCGATCCGCCCGGCCTTCGCTAGCCCCTCGGCGGCGATGAACTGCGTGGTCGGGTCCTTGTGCTTGATCGCCTTCAGCAGCGGCTCGACCGACCCGCCCCGCTTCTTCGCCCGCCAGCCGATCGCCTGCACCACCGCATTCCGCACATCTTCGTCCGGGTTCGACACGAGGGTCACCAGCGCGGGATCGATGTCATGCCCGCGGGAGTGCCGGGCGTATTCGATCACGTCAATCCGGGCCGACGTTTCGCCAGTGCGGAGCAGGAGGTCCAGAACTTTGGCGAGAACCGCAGGGTAGCGGGGGAACTGTTCCTTCTCTGCCTTGGCGAATGCCGCATCGTCATCCGGATCGGGAATCATCTGGTCGAATCCGCTGACCCGGATTGCGGCGTCAAGACCCAGGCTCGACCAGTCGTCCTTTCTCTCCGCGAGCGCGAGAAGGCGGTCGGCCGATTCGGGTACACGGAACGTACTCGACGCAGTGAACAGCACCTGCACGTTCGCCGTTCCAGTCGGGTCATGCTCGATTCGGTCGAGCAGAACGTCCGTGGCCCGTTTGTCACCGAGTTCTACGAACGCCCCGCCGATCTTCGCTTGCCGCATCCCCTCCGTCGCCTCCTTCAGCAGCACGGCCAGGGTATCGAACGCGGCCGGATCTTTCTTCGTGGCCAGGGCGAACGCCGCTTCCTCTCGCACCTTGCGATATCGCGAACTGACCGCCCCGCGGAGGGCTTTCTTGGCGTCGGCGCTGTCGTCGTACTCGGCGGCCAGCCAGTTCACCGCCTGGATGCGGAGCGGTTCGTACACCGCATCCAGCGCGACCGCCGCCACCGGCACCGTCTTCCGTGTCTTGACGAGCAGCTTCGCCGCTTCGGTCGCCAGGTCGTCGGTGCGGGTGAGCAGCACCCGCTCCAGCACCGCCTCGCCGTCCTTGCTGCTCGTTCCACCAGTCAACAGTTCCAGCCCTTTCACCCCGAGGTCGGTGTACCCGGCTTCGAGCGCTTCCGCGCCGAGCGTGGCCTTCGGCAGCCCGAGCGCGTGCAGGTGGTCGAACGCCTGCACCCGCACCGCCTGATTGGGGTCCGAGAGCGACTGCGTGAGGACGGGCGTGGCCGACCGGACGTACCCCTTGTCGGCGTTGGCGATGGCGTGGACGCGGCTGAGGGCGGTCTGCCGCACGCGGATGACGGCGGGGTTCGCCGTCCCGCCGCCCTGCTCCCGCACTAACCCGACGTAGGCACCGAACGCCAGCTCCCGCAGTTCGGCCTGCGACAGCTTCGACATCGTCGGCTTCAGTTGTTTCTTGGCCGCCTCCACCTGCGGGGCAAACCGCCGGGCGAACACGCCCCACGCCTGGTTCCACTTCGCCTGCTCTTTCACCGCGAAACCGGCCATCGCATTGCACGCCCGCGCCCGCAGCAGCGGGTCGGCGAACGCCAACACCGCGGCCATTTCGTCCACCGTCTCCGGCGTGATCTTCCAGGCCGTCTCGTCGCCGCGGTCGTTCACGGCCTTGACGACGAACTCGCGGAACGCGGCCGGGTCGTGGAACGCCTCCAGCCCCTGCGCCGCGGTCAGCCGCACCCGCGGAGCCTTCGCCGACAGCGCTTGCAGGAGCAAATCCGGCGTGCCGTCGGTGTCGGCCAGTTCGAGCAGCAGGTGAAGGAGCAACGTCCGCTGGCGGATCGACTCATCGGCCGAGTCGAGGAACGGGGCCAGCCGGGTCGCGCCGGCGTGCCCGAGGACGGCCACGGCGTTTAACTGCCCGCCCGCCCCGAGGAGTTTCTCCGCCTCCGGGGTGAACAGCAGCGGGTGAACCGTCACGTCCCATTTCAAGGCCAGCGCCTGGGCGGCATACACCCGCACGCTCGGGTCGGCGTGACCGAGCGCGGTCCGCATCGCGGAGATGCCGGACGGCGGGGTGCAGTAGATGAGGGCGATGGCGGCCGGGCGGCGAACGTCCGCGTGCGGGCTGTCGAGCAGCATCAGCAGGTCGGGGAACACGGACGGGTCGCCGAGGTCGGTCAAGCCGATCAGTGCGTCTTCGATGAGCGCCTTCCACGCCGGCACCTTCAGCGGGTCCGTCGGCTCCGGGGCGAACGCCAGCTCCCGTAGCACCGGCAGCGCCGCCGGGTCGCCGAACCGGGCGAGCGCCGCCGCCGCCCGCACCCGCACGTCCGGCTGCTCGGCGGCCAGCGCTTTCGTCAGCGCGTCCTTCGCGTCGTCCTCGACGAGCGCCTCGACGGCGGCTCTCCGCACCGCCGCGTCCGGGTCGGCAATCGCCGACAGGATGCCCGCCTGCGCCGCCTTCGTGTGCTTCTTCAGCAGCCCGTCGATGGCGAGCAGGCGGGCGTCCGGGTACCGCGACCGCAACGCCGCTTCGAGCGGCGGTAGCTCCTTGTTCTTCTTGACGGCGAACTCGAACGCCTCCTTCCGCAGGCCGGGGTCGGCGTCGTTGAGGAACTCGTACAGCAGCGGAGTGGCCCACGCCTCGCCGATCTGGGCCTGCACCTCGGTGAGCGCTTCCCGCCGGACGTCCGCGTGGATGGATTGCAGGGCGAACCGCAGCGTGCCCTCGCCCCCGCCGCCGATGTTCTGGTTGACGGCCGACTTGAACGCCTCGCGGCGGACCGGGGCGGCCGAGTCGTTCAGCGCCCGCACGAACAGCCCCCAGGCGGGGTCGGCGTCGGACTTCGGCTTCGCCTTCTTCGTCGCGTCGAGCAAGGTTTGCAGGCCGCGCTGCCGCACGTCGTCGTTCGCCGCGGTCAGGCCGGCTTCGGCGGCGGAGAGCGGCGTGCCCTCATACAGCTTGGCGACGGCGGTGTACGCGGCGTCCCGCACGCTCGGCTGCGGGTCGAGCAGGAGTGACCGCAGGCGGTTCACGGCCCGATCATCCCCGAGCGCCGCCAGCGCCCGGCACACCTCGACCCGGGCGTACTCCTGGTCCTCCCGGCTAAGTTGCAGCAGCAGCGGGAACGCCCGCGGGTCGCCCAGCACGGCCAGCCCCTTCGCCCCCCGCAGGCAGGTGTCGAGGGCGCGGCTGGCGGTCGCCTGCAGCAGCGTGTCGTAGTCCGCGTCGTCCAGCTTGTCCTTCGCTTTGGCCGTCGGCTCGGGCTGCTTCTTGTCGCTCTTCTCCAGTTCGTTCAGTTGGCGGTGTAGGTCGGCGTCGTTCCCCCGCAGCAGGGTCGCCAGGGTCGGCCGGGCCGACACCGACAACAGGAACGCGGCCAGCCGCACCGCCCCGTCGTTGTCCTCCAGCCGGCGGCGGACGGCCGACAGCACCTCCGGCCGGTCGAGCATCTTCCGCTCGTGGAACCGCCGCAGGGCGAGCGCCCGCAGATCGCCGTGCGTGCTGCCGAGGGCCGTCAGGCTGGCCTGCGGGGAAGTCGCGTCGAACACCGTTTCGAGCGAGGCGAGGGCCTGCTTCCGCACGTCCCAGGCGCCGGCGTTCAGCGCGTCGGTCAGCCGGGCGAGCGCCTGGTCGTCCGCCTTCGCCAGCGGCCCGAGCGCCAGCGCTGCCAGCATCCCGACGTCCGGGTGACCAGTCTTCAGAGCCGCGTCGATCGGCCGCAGGTCGCTCAGTCCGAGGCGGCTCTGGAGCCGCTTGAACGTCTCCGCCCGCACCTGCCCGTCGGCGTGGGCGATGAACGGTTCGAGCAGCGTGACCGCCCGCGGGTTGGTACTCAGCCCGAGCTGCTTCGCCGCAAACACCCGCACCGTTTGGTC
The DNA here is from genome assembly GCA_022841795.1 of Fimbriiglobus sp. Taxonomy (GTDB): domain Bacteria; phylum Planctomycetota; class Planctomycetia; order Gemmatales; family Gemmataceae; genus JALHQU01. The sequence continues at coordinate 4,511 of JALHQU010000114.1, read as the reverse complement.
GGTGTCCTCGCTCACCCGCTTGGCGATCAGGTCCAGGCTGGCGGCGTCGTTCCAGTCGGCGAGTTGCTTGACGGCCTTCTCCCGCCGCTTGCCGTCCCAGGTGGCGGTGAACTCCTCGTTCGCCCACGCCATCGCCCCGTGGATCGTCTCGATGTCGTCGAGCTGGTCCTCGTCGAACCGCCCGTCGTCGGTGTTGATCGGCAGGATGCGGATGGTGTTGTCGTCGCACAGCACCGCCACCAGCGGGTCGTCGTACTGCGTCACCACCGCCAGCGCCACCACCCCGGCCACCTTGTCCGCCAGCGTGACCGGCTTCACCGCCCCGGCCCGTGGCCAGTTCTTCACCGCCTTGTCCTTGCCGCCGGAGATCAGCCGGTCGCCGGTGGGCAGGTACACGAGCGCCGTGACGGCCCCCTCGTGGGTGTTGCCGCGGCCCTTGTCCTCCGGCTCCAGCCGCCCGCGGGCGTGGGTGGTGAGCAGCTTGTGGTCCGCGCCGGTGCTGAAGAACCGCAGTTCCTCCGGCTCGAACAGGATCGCCGTCACCGCGCTGTCGTGGACCTTGTCCGCTTCAGCCGGTTCGAACTCGGGCTTGTCCTGCCCGTCGAACACGGCGATGGAGCCTTTTTCGCACCCGACGGCCAGCCAGTTGCCGGTCTTGTCGGTGCCGACGCAGGTGCCGGCCTCGGGCAGGTCGAGCGACTGCACCGTCTTGCCGTCGGCCCGCGACACGAGGTGCAGGAACTTGCCGGCCAGCACCGCCAGCCGGTCCTGCGACACCGGCACGAGCGCCGCCAGCGGGTCGGCGAACGGCTCGGTGAGCGCGACCGGCGCCTTTTTCCCGACCACCGTGTACACCCGGCGGTCCGTGCCCGCGACGTACAGCCCGGCCGCGTCCGCCGCGATCGCCACCCCGCCGCACGGCAGCGGTTGCTCGGTCAGCGACGTGTCTTCGGGGGTGTAGCGGTAGACGGCGGTGGGCAGCCCTTCCGGGTGGACGGTGACGAAGCATACGGCGGTGTCCACGCCGACCGCCGCCCGGATGTCGCCCCGGTAGGTGAAGTAGTTATCCATGTGAATCAACCAGAGAATTCACCGCCGAGGGCACATGAGGGCACATGAGAAAAACAAGAGAGTGGGAAGACAGTAACCCCTGATTTCTCTCTTGTGCCCTCATGTGCCCTCGGCGGTGAAACTTCTTACCTTTTCAGGTCCGGGTACTTGTGCCGAATCCGCGTAACCGCCACCAGGCACGCCGCCCGCTCGCTCACCCCGCGGGAGATCATGAACTCGTCGAGCAGTGGGAGGATGCCGGCGGCGAACGTCTTCTCGTCCAGGGCGATGTCCCGCATCACCTCGACCGCCTCCAGCTTCGCCCGCCGCGCCGGGATGGGTTTCAACGACACCTGCCGCTCGCTCGGCCGCACCGTCTCGTCCTCGTCCGCCTCGTCGTCGCCGGTGATGTCGGCCGGCTGCTCGCCGGTGCCGCGGGTCTTCTCCGGCGGGCCGGGGGGCAGTTCGAACAGCACGCGGCGGAGGAACTCGGCCAGCGTCGGCTGATCCGCCGGCGGGTGGTCGGGGATCGCCGGCACGCCCTTGCCCTGCTCCGCCTCCCGCTTGGCGGCGTCCTTCTTCGCCTTCGCCCCGACCGTCGGAGCCGGGGGTAGCGGCGGCTTCCAGTTCTCGGTCAGCCCGCGGTCGCGGTAGACGTGCCACAGGCTGCGGATGACGAACGCCCGCACCTTGCGATCGGGGCTTTCGGTCAGGCGGAACAGCTCCTCGGGCACTTGCAGCTTGGGCAGGCGGCGGATCAGTTCCATGCCCAGCCCGCGCGTCTCCTCGTCGCCGGACTCGCAGAAGCGGTACACGGCCGCCGCGGACAGCGTCTTCGGGTCGATGCGGTACCCCTGCGTCTCCTTGCCCGGCTCGGCGAGCAGGCTCTTGGCGACGAACCGCCGCACGTCCACGAACGGGTTCTCGCTCAGCGCGAGCAGGTCGTCGGTGGGCGGGTTCCAGCGGGCGAAATCGTGGTCGGCGAACTCCAGGGCGAAGTCGCGGAGCGGCTTGCGGGTCTCGCCGAACAGCGGGCGGAAGCGATCCCATGCCAGGAACGCGGCCGGGATTTCGGTGCCGGGGTCCGGACCTTTCCCGGTTTCCTCCTGGGCGATCGGCTTGTGGTGCAACCGGATGTACTCGCGGGCGAAGCCGGCCACCGGGGCGTCGGCCGGGCCGGGGGCGATGACCATTTCCCACAACCGCTGACACCCGGCTGTCGTGCTGTCCGCGTCCGCCGCGGCCAGTTGCACGCCGGACACCATTTGCAGGAACGCGGTTTCGGAGATGATGCTGATGTTCGCCCCGGTCGCGTTCAACTCCTCCGCCTTCACCTGCTTCGACCCCTTCTTCCCCTGCCCGTACAGCGGGGAGCCGTCGTCGCCGACCACCAGGTAGTGCAGGTTCTTCGTCACACTCCCGGACGCCACCCCGTTCGCCGCCTTCACCTTCGCCTCGGCCTCGTCCCGCTGCATCGACGCCAGCTTGCCGGTGAACAGGAACGACTTCCGCCCCAGGTCTGCTGATTTCGCCGTCTGCTGACCGCTGACCGCTGGCCGTTTCGACGGTGCGAAGTCCGCCGGCGCGAGCGTGCGGATCATCCGCTCCCGGGCGAAGTCGTGGTACTTCGGATCGGGCCGGGCCACCAGCGTCATCAGCCAGTCGAACCCGAGGTCGGCGGTGGTGAACTCCCGCACGTCGGCGAACCGTTCGAGCAGGTTGTCGGACCGCTCCTCGTCGAACATCAGGTCCTTCGCCCACTGGCCGTTCTTCGCCCGGAACTCGGTCAGCCACGCGGAGGCGTCCCAGTCGGGCTGGAACGCCAGCATCTTCAGGAAGTCCATGCCGAGGGCGTGCGGCTTCAGCTTCTTCTTGTCGAACTCACTCGCCGTCGCCGGGTACAGGGCGAGCCAGCGGAGGTCGTCCACCGGCACCGAGCCGAGGTCGAGTTTCGCCAACTCGAAGAGTGCCCACCGGGCGGCGATGCAGTGGTCGTAGTTCTCCGGGTCGGTCCGCTTCACCAGGTTCACGAAGAACGTGGTGCCCAGGTCTTTCGCCGAATGCACCTTCGGCAAGTGCTTCTTGGCGAACTCGCGAGCTTCGTCCGACACCGACAATAGACGGTCGGCGAACCACTCCGGGGTCAGGTCTTTCGCCCCGAAGTGCTTGGTCAGCACCTCGGCGGCGAACTCGTGCCCGTGCGGCGTTTCCAGCAGCCGGCCCCACGCCTCCAACCCCACCTGCTTCCGCGGGTCCCGCTCGCTCAGCAGGTCGCGGGCCAGTTTCCGCACCGCGTCGTGGTCGTTGGCGAACAGCTTCACCAGCTCGTCCACCGTCATGTCCCGCGCGTGGGTGCGGGCGTACTCGGCGGCGTACTTGCGGGCGGCGTTCGACGGCGACTCGAACAGCCGCAGCACCGGCTCGTGCAGCTTCAGCTTGCGGAACTCGCCCTGCTCGAACTTGGGCACGTTCTGCAAAATCCACACGACGAAGTCGTGTACCGCCCCGCTCGGCACGGCCACCAGCCGGATCACCCAGTCGGCTTCCACGTCGCGCAGCACCGTTTTGAAGTCGGTCTTCAGCCCGGCGGCGGCGAACTCGCGGACCGGATCGCTCTGGGCGCGTTCGAGCAGGGTGAACAGCGGGCGGGGGGACCGCTTCCACAGATCGGCGTAGGCCCGATGCTTGGTGTCGGACGGACTCGGCTTCTCCCGATAACCGAAGCGGAACCCGCTGCGGCCGTAGTTCTTCTTCTCGTGGTACAGGACGTGGTTGTACACCCAGGTGCGGTCGAAGTTGGTGTTGTCGGTGTACCGCATCAGGAAATCGACCGCCACATCGGCGTAGGCGACCGGCAGTTGCTGCCCGACCCGCCGCAGATACCGCCACGCCCGTCGGCTGAGGTACGCCAGCGTCGCCCCGCTGACCGTCTTCCGCCCGCCGGCCCCGCTCATCGCCGCATCGAACCGAGCCGCCAGTGCCCCGTACACCTCGGTGTCGTTCTTCGCCTCCGCCTCCTTGAAGATCTTCTTCAGCGCCCGCCACGGGCCGTACACCAGCGGGCACTCGGCGATCACCCGCAGCAGGCAGTCGCGGGCCAGCGGGTCGGGCGACTCCCACAGGGCGGTGATGATCTCGTGGGCCTTCAGGCGGTCCGGCAACTGCACCTCGGCGGTCGGGGCCTCCACCGCCTTCAGCTTCTCGACCCGCGCCGCCTTCTGCTCCTCCTTCGACTTCCGCCGGAACTCCCACGACCGCAGGTACGCCAGCCAGCGGTCGAACGTCGGGGCACCGTCGCGGATCGGCTCCTTCGGCTCCGGGTCGTCCTGGGTGACGAGTTGGCCGAGCAGCTTGACGAACTGCGGGTCGCGGGTGTCCCACGACTGCCGCACGTCGGCGAGGGAGAGGGTGGGCATAGCTTGTTCCCCTCTCCCCTGGCGGGAGAGGGGTTAGGGGTGAGG
>JALHQU010000113.1 GCA_022841795.1 Fimbriiglobus sp. | reverse complement strand
AAGACACCGACTGTAGGGGCCGCCCTCTGTGGCGGCCCGCTGGTCCGGCCCGGCCGGACCAGCATTGCTCACTCCGCCCGCTCGGCCCCGCTCTCCAGGTACCGCACCTCCGCCGCCAGCAGGCGGGCGGTCGCCTCCGCCCGCACCACCCCGTCCGCCGGCGACCGATGCACCCCGCCGACCAGCATCGTCCGGTACGACCGCTCGAAGTGCTGCGTCGTCGTCTCGCTGAACTGGAGGGAGCGGGCGAACCCCAGCCCGGCCCCGATCGCCTTGCGGTATTTGGCGAACCGATCGGCGTCCGGCACCTGGGTGCAGAGGGCGGCGGCGGCGGCCAGCCCCTCCACGCACTCGCAGGTGTGGGCGGTCGGCTCGCTGCCGGCGGTTGGCCTCACCCCGCCCACCCACCGCAAGTTCCGCGCGTCCGCCGGCGTGTACTGCTGGTCGCACACCCAGTCGGCCATCTCGAACGCGAACCGGGTGGCCGCGTCGGACTTCGTCCGCACGGCCAGGTCGCACACCGCAGGCAGCAGCGCCCCGCACCCGTCGGCCGACTTCGCCGCCTGGAACGCCGTGCGGTAGAACCCCACCCCGCGCTCCACCGCCTCCCGCTTCCACGCCTCCGTCTTCACCCGGTCGGCCGCCATCAGCGCCTGGAAGCACTCGCCGGCCGCCACCGGGTTCGACTCGCCCTTGCCGTCGTCCGCCGTCACCACCGACCCGTTCTCCCGCAGCCGCGAGTACAGGAACCGGCACAGCTTGTCGGCCTCGGCCACCAGCTTCGCGTCCGGGTTCGGCAGGTCGTAGATGGCCGTCGCCAGCGCCGCCGCGAACCCCACCTTGTTGGCCGTGGTCGGCACCCGCCGGCTGGCGTCGGCCGGGTCCGACTTGGTGAACGTGAGCAGGGTGAGCACCGCCTGGCTGGCGACCGCCGTGACCCGCTCGTCGCCGGTGAACCGGGCCATCCGCGCCAGGGCGAGGCAGGCCACCGCCTGAGCATGCTCGGCGTCCGGCAGCTCCCGCTGGAGGGTGGCGTCGAACGCGGCCACGAACCGCCCGTCCGCCTTGCTCATCCGCACCAGCCACCCGCCCGCCTCCTTCGCCGACGCCACCGCGGCCAGCGCGTCCGGCGTCTGACCGGGGGTGTGGAAGCGGTCGATCGGGTTCACCTTCGCCGTCACCCCGCCGGCCGGCGTGACCGGCTCATACGGCTTGCCGCTGACGGACGGCGGGAGCAGGGCCGGCGGTTTGGGCGGCGGCTGGGCGATCAGGGCCGACACCACGGCCAGGGCCACGACCAACGCGACGGGACGGGTCATGCGGTTCACGTCCGAGCCTCCTTGCCCGACGAACGACGGCGATTTTCCGCCGCAGTTGAACGCATCGGCCGGGAATCCGCAAGCCGAACTGCGCGGGCCGGGCCGTTGTCTGGGTGAACCGCGGGCGTCCGCCCGTCGGGTGTGATCCCACCCAGGCGGCTCACGCCGCCGGTTCACCAAAACCACGACGCGCACACTTCGACCCAGTCGGGCTACTGCCGGCCGGCACCGGGTGGTACAACCCCGTCCTCATGCGCCCCGTCCTCGCCCTCATCGTCGTCGGCACCGTCCTCCGCCTCGGGTGGGCGGCGGCGCTCGAACCGACCAACGACGAGGCGTACCACTGGCTGTACACCGAGCACCCGGCGCTCAGCTACTTCGACCACCCGCCGATGACCATGTGGGTGGCGAAGGCGGGCATCGCCGCGTGCGGCGGGTGGGTGCATCCGCTGTCGCTGCGGCTCGGGTTCGTGCTGCTGTTCGCCGGTTCGACGTGGCTGCTGTTCCGCTGGACGGCCGAGCTGTACGGCGAGCCGGCCGGGTTCTGGGCGGCGGCGGTGCTCAACCTGTCCGGGTTCTTCACCGCCTTCGGCGGCACCTTCGCCCTGCCGGACTCGCCGTTCCTGTTCTTCGCGCTGCTCACGTTCTGGAAGGCGACGAAGGCGATCACCGCCCGCCGGCGGCACGTTCAACGCTGGGCGTGGGTCGGCGTCGGGTTCGCCGGCGCCATGCTGAGCAAGTACCACGGGGTGCTACTGCCCGCCGGGGTGGTGCTGTACGCGCTCGTCACCCCCGGTCGCCGCAAGCTGCTGTTCAGCCCTGGCCCGTATCTCGCGGTGCTGATCGGGCTGGTCGGGTTCCTGCCGGTGATCGTGTGGAACGCCGAACAGGAATGGGCGTCGTTCCGCTTTCAGGGCGGGCGGGCGCGGGATGGCGGGGTCATCCCGTTCCTGCACGAAGGCCCGCTCAAGTGGCTCGGCGGGCCGGTGCTGTACCTGCTGCCGTGGGTGTGGTTCTGGCTGGCCCGCGAGTTGGTTCGCCGCCTCCGCCGGTTCCGCTCGCTGGCCGACCCGGACCGCCTGCTCGTGTGCCTGGCGGTGTTCCCGCTCGGGTTCTTCTTCGTGGTGAGCGGGCTGTCGCGGAACGTGCTGCTGCACTGGCCGCTGGTCGGGTTCCTGCCGCTGTACCCGCTGGTCGGGGCGGCGTGGGTGAACTGGCGGGAACGAGCGCCGAAGCAGTTCCGCACGTTCATCGCCCTGTGGGCGGGCACGCTGTTCCTGCTCGCCGCGGTCATCCTGGTGCAGGCCCGGTGCGGGGTGATCCCGTTCCCGGCCGGGGCGAAGGACCCGACGGCCGACGTGAGCGGGTGGGAGTCGGTGGCGGACGAACTCGCCCGCCGCGGGCTGCTGGCCGAGCCGAATACGTTCCTGTTCACCAACCTGTGGTACGACAGCGGGCAGTTGGCGTTCGCCGTGCGGGGGCGGGTGCCGGTGGCCTGCTTCCACACGTTCGACGCCCGCGGGTTCGCCTTCTGGAGCAAGCCGGAGGAGTACGTCGGCAAGACCGGGCTGTTCGTGATCGCCGACGGGCCGGACGACGCGGTCATCGTGAAGGAGTACGGCGGGGTGTTCCGGTCGTTCACCCTGGTGGCCGAGTTCGACATGGTGCGGTGCGGCCGCCCGTTCCGCCGGGTGCGGGTGTTCCGCGGCGACGACCAACTGCGGCCGTACCCGTTCGACTTCAAACGCGGCAGCGAGCGGTGACGTGGTAGAATGGCGCGGAAAGCCGCGTTTCGCAGGTGCGCCAATGACCCTCTCAATTCTGATCGAACCACACGGCGCCGGGTTCCGCGCCCGCACCGGCAGCCCGTTCGACATCACCGCCGACGCCCCCACCGCCGACGCCGCCGTCGCCGCGGTGCGGCGGCAACTGGACGACCGGGTACGGGCCGGGGCGGTGGTGGTACCGCACCCGCTGCCGCTCACGGTGCCGGGCCTGCCGCCGATGCCGTCTCTTGCCGACCACCCGCTCTTCGACGACTGGTTGAGGGCGATCGAGGAGAACCGGGCGGAGGCGGACGCGGCTGAAGCCGCCAGGGGTGACTGACGCATGCCGCTGTACGTCCTCGACACCGACACCCTCAGCCTGTTCCAGCGGAAACATGTGAAGGTGGTCGCGGCCGTGACCGCTCACGCCGCCGATCCTGCGGATACCGTCGCCACCAGCACCGTCACCATCGAGGAGCAGATCGACGGCTGGTCGAAGCTCGCCCGATCCGCCCGCACACCGGCGCAACACGAATTCGCCTCCACCTTTCTCGCCTTGCTTGCCCCGACGTGGGGGCGGTTCGTCCTGTGCCCGATGACGGTGCTCGCACTCACCCGGTACGACTCGTTGCGGAAGGCGAAACTGAACGTCGGCACGAAGGACCTCCGCATCGCCGCCATCGCCCTCGAACTGTCGGCCACCGTCGTCACCCGCAACCGCCGGGATTTCGGGCGGGTGAGCGGCTTGCAGATCGAAGACGGGTCGGTCTGATTCCGCCCGACGAACCCGTTCGACTTCCATCGCGGCGGCGGGCGGTGACGCTCTTCGTAGGGCGGGCCGAGCCAGCCGTGAGGCTGGTGAGCCCCGCCGCCGGCAACTACAATCGCACCTACCGGCGACGGAGGAAAGGGCGATGAGCGAACAGAAGTTCCCGCCGGGTTGGGACGCCGAGCGGACGAAGCGGCTGATCGAGCAGTACGACCGACAGTCCGAAGACGAGTTGGCCGCCGAAGACGATGCCGCGGCCGAGGAACACGACGGCCAGACGGTGATCGTCGTGCCCGAGTCGTTGCTGCCCGCCATCCGCCAACTGCTCGCCACCCACCAGGCGGGGTGACCCGTTGGAGCCAGCCCATGCGCGTACTCGTCTACAAGCGGACACACACCGGCGACCCGGACGAGACCGGCACCTTCGGGTGCAACGGTTGCATGGGGTCCGTTCGCGGTTGGGATTTCGACGCGGTGATCGGAGTCGGTGGAATCGGAGCAGAACCCGAGAGCTACGGGATCGCACGCAAGGTGACATGGATTGGCATTGGTCCGCACCATGTTCCGGTTTGGGATGACCGCGGCCCCGGAGTACAGTTCGACCATTTCATCCTCTACGACGCCAGTGGGCAAGACTTCCGAAAACTCGCCCCGGAACTGGCGAAACGGATGTACGAGGGCGGCGTTCGCTTCGTGTTGCACGATCTGAGCGACGCCGAACAGGCGGAGGTGACAAAGATCGTGGCGAAGGCGAAGAATGCGCCTCCATCGCCTGGGTTACCCATCACCAAGTCCCTCAAGAACTCGATCACGCGGTGTAAGCCGACCCGACACAAATCAGGCATTTGCTGACCGGCAGGACGAGGCACCCGTCCGTACACTGCCCCGCATGACCACCTTCGTCTCGCACCTGGAAGCGGCCATCGACGGCACGCGGATCCCGTTCGGCCGGCTCGTCGGGATGCACGCCGACCGCCCGGTGTGGGTGCGGTACGACCTCGACCGCATCCGCCAGGCGGTCACGCCGGCGGCCATCGCCAACCGCCCGCCGACCCTGTGGCGGTACCGCGAGTTGCTGCCGCTGCCGCTCGACGCCGAGCCGGTCACGCTCGGCGAGGGCATGACCCCGCTGCTGCCGTGCCCGCGGCTGGGGGCGGAACTCGGGCTGACCGACCTGTGGGTGAAGGACGAGTCGCAGTTGCCCACCGGCAGCTTCAAGAGCCGCGGGCAGACCATGTGCGTGAGTTTGGCGAAGTGGCTGGGGGTGACGCGGGTGGCCCTGCCGACGGCCGGGAACGCCGGGGGAGCGGCGGCGGCGTATGCGGCGCGGGCGGGCATGGAGTGCTTCGTGTTCATGCCGGCCGACACGCCGACGGTGAACCAGTTCGAGGCCCACCTGTACGGGGCGAAGGCGTACCGGGTGAACGGCCTGATTCACGACTGCGGGAAGATCGTGAAGGCCGGGGCCGACCGGATGGGCTGGTTCGACCTGTCCACGCTGAAGGAGCCGTACCGGCTGGAGGGGAAGAAGACGATGGGGTTGGAGGTGGCCGAGCAACTCGGGTGGACGCTGCCGGACGTCATCCTGTACCCGACCGGCGGGGGCACCGGGCTGATCGGCATGTGGAAGGCGTTCCGCGAGTTGGTCGAACTCGGGTGGATTCCGGCCGGCAAGCTCCCGCGGCTCTACTCGGTACAGGCCGAGGGGTGCGCCCCGATCGTGACGGCGTTCGACAAGGGCGAGCGGTTCGCCGAACTGTTCCCGAACGCCCGCACGGTGGCGAGCGGGCTGCGGGTGCCGGCGGCGGTGGGCGACTTCATGATGCTCGACACCATCCGCGAGAGCGGGGGGAAGGCGATCGCCGGGAAGGAGGCGAGCATCGCATCGTGGATGCGGCGGGCGAGCGGCGCGGAGGGCATCAGCGTGTGCCCAGAGACGGCGGTGTGCTTCGACGTGCTGGAAGGGCTGATCGAGCGGGGCGAGGTGCGGCCGCACGAGCGGGTGGTGGTGTTCAACACCGGGGCGGCGACGAAGTACCTGGAGGCGATGCCGGTGGAGTTGCCGGCGGTGGACAGGGATGCGGTGGCGTGGGACAAATTGTGAACCGGCGGCGTGAGCCGCCTGGGTGTGATGCACCCAGGCGGCTCACGCCGCCGGTTCACCGAGATCGGGTCACGGCCCGGCGACGGTGCTGGTGCTGACGGACACGGTGCCGAGTACCGTCTCGCGGTCGATGTTCTTCTTCTTCAGCTTGGTGTGCAGGGTGTCGCGGCTGATGCCGAGGACGCGGGCGGCCTGACTCACGTTCCCGGCCGTCTGCTTGAGCGCCTTGAGGATCGCCCACGTCTCCAGGTCGTCGATGTCCAGACTGACCGGGGCGTCGGCGGACGCGGTGGCGGTGATCGGGTCCGGCTCGACAGTACTCGTCAGCGGCAGGCTCTCCGCCTCGATCACGTCCCGCTCGCTCATCACCGCCGCGCTCTCCAGCACCGCCCGCAACTGCCGCACGTTCCCCGGCCAGTGGTACGAGAACAGCGCCCGCTCGCTCGCCGGCGCCAGCCGCATCGTCTTCCGCAGTTGGCCGGACAGCCGCTCCAGGAAGAAGCGGGCCAGTTCGGGGATGTCCTCGGCGTGCTCCCGCAGCGGCGGCACCTTGATGGTGATCACCTTCAGCCGGAACAGCAGGTCCTGGCGGAACCGCCCGGCCCGCACCTCGTCCTCCAGGTCGCGGTGGGTGGCGGCCACCACCCGCACGTCCACGTTCACCTCGCGGCTGCCGCCGACCGGGCGGAACGACTTGCCCTCGATCACCCGCAGCAGCTTGGCCTGGCACTCCAAAGACAGGTCGGCGACTTCGTCCAGGAACAGGGTGCCCTCGTCCGCCTGCTCGAACAGCCCGGGGTGGTCGTGGTCGGCCCCGGCGAACGCCCCCTTGCGGTAGCCGAACAGCTCGGCCTCCAAGAGCGTCGGGGCGATGGCCGCGCAGTTCACCACCACCAGCGGGCCGTTCGTCCGCGGGCTGTGCCGGTGCAGGGCGATGGCCACCAGCTCCTTGCCCGACCCGCTCTCCCCGTGGATGAGGACGGTGAACGGCAGCGGGGCCGCCCGGCCGATCTGCATCCGCAGGGTCATCATGGCCGAGCTGTCGCCGATCAGCTCGTCGGCCACCGGCGCCGCCCCCCGCAGGCGGAGGTTCTCGGCCTCCAGCTTGCGGCGGTTCCGCTGCGTCTCCAGGGCCGGGGACAGGAAGCTGGCGACGGCCTCCAGGTACTGCACGTCCCGCTCACTGAAATGCCGGCCGGTGCGGTACGCGTGCACCGCGGCCAGCGGCTCGCCGTCGTGCCCGCCCACCGGCAGGCACACCGCGTCGGTGTACGACGACAGGCTGCCGGTCGCCTGGGCCAGCCCCTTGTCGTCGCCGAACAGCCACACCCGGCTGCGGGTGTGCCGCACCTGCTCGGTCAGCCGCTTGCTCAGCGGCGCGTCCACCGGCGCCCGCTCGGGCATGACCATCTTCGGGGTGGGTTCGGACGGGTCCAGGCCGAGGTAGCCGACGAACGTGGCCGACGTCTGATTCAACAGGGTGCGGAGGGTGAACCGGATGAGTTCCTGCGAGTCCGGGCAGGCGACGGCGGCGGTCATGAACTTGCACAGGGTGGTGAGCTCGTCCTCCCGCATCCGCGTGTCGTCGTCGATGGCCGGGCCGGGCGGCAACTCCCGCGGCAGGTTCGGCTGCGGGCGGGTCAGGTTCCGCGCCTCCACCACCCCGGACGGGGTGCCGACGGTGGCCGCGGTGATCGTCGGGGCGGCCGGGCCGTTCGTGCCGGCGGCCGGGCCGACGGTGTACTTGAACCGCACGTGCCCGACGCTCATCTCCACCGCATCCTTCAGCTCGACGGCGCCGTCCAGCTTCTGCCCGGCCAGCTTGGTGCCGTTCAGTCCGAAGTCGCGGATCAGCCACTTGCCGTCTTCGAAGTACACCTTGGCGTGCAGCCGCGACACCAGGTCGTCGCGGACGACGAACACGTTGTCCCGGCTGCGGCCGATGGTGACCGTCATGCCCGGGACTAAATCCACGGACGCCGGATTGCATTCGCCGGAAAGTACCGTCAGCCGTGCTCGCATGGAGAACCCTACCCTGGACGTACCCTTAGTTTAGCACCAATTGTTCCACGCTGCCCATCCGGGGGCAAGAGTCTGTTCGATGTCCGGGGAAAATTCGTGCGACCGACGTTCCCCGGCGGCGGGCGTCGTCGGCGGATGGGCGGCTGGCTAAAGTACCCGTGCCGTTCCACCCCACGCCCGATCGGGTCCGCGAATCCATGCAAACGATCATCGAAGGGCCGGCCTACGTCCTCGGCGACAACGTCGACACCGACCAGATCATCCCCGCCCAGTACCTGACGTACAACCCGGCGATTCCGGCCGAATACCGCATGTTCGGCAAGTACGCGCTGGTCGGGGTGCCGAACGACCAGGCCGGCCTGCCGAAGGGGCACGTGCCGTTCCACGACCCGGCCGGGGACGAGTTCGTGTCCCCGTACCGGATCATCGTGGGCGGGCGGAATTTCGGGTGCGGGAGCAGCCGAGAACATGCCCCGATCGCGTTGGCCGCAGCGGGTATACACGCGGTGATCGCCGAATTTTTCGCCCGAATCTTCTACCGCAACGCGGTGAACGGCGGGTACCTGCCGCCGGTGGAGTCGGACGGCCGGCTGATCGACCGGGTGTGTACCGGGGACGTGCTGCGGCTGGACCTGGCGTCCGGCGAGCTGGCGAACCGGACCACCGGCGAGGTGTACCGCACCAAACCGCTCGGCGACGTGCTGCCCATCATCGAGGCCGGCGGGGTGTTCGAGTACGCCCGCCGGGTGGGGATGCTGACGTGACGGCGAACGGCGGGACGTGAGTCCGCCGGTTCCGGGCGAACCCCGACCGCCAGGGAGGGGGTGTGAGCCAGTCGCCTCACGCACCCACGGCCCTCGCGGGCCGGGTTCGCCAAACCCACCGGCGGACTCACGTCCCGCCGTTCGCCCAGAAATGTTGGTGCGTTCCGCCCGCCGATTTCGCATGGTGGTGTGACCTCGCCGCCGGAGGGACACGCCCGTGACCGACGAATCCCTGTTCTCCGCCGCCCTCGCCCTGCCCCCGGCCGCCCGCCCGGCGTTCCTCGCCGCCCGCTGCCCCGACCCGGTCGTGCGGAAGCAGGTGGAAGACCTGCTGGCCGCGGCCGACGCCAGCAACCCGCTCGACCGGCCGCCGCCCGACCTGGACCGCACCAACTCCCGCGCCTCCTCCACCGCGAGCGTGGAATCGACCGCCGCCGTCGGCGACCGCGTCGGCCCGTACAAGCTGCTGGAGAAGATCGGCGAGGGCGGCATGGGCGAGGTGTGGGTGGCCGACCAGCAGGAGCCGATCAAGCGGCGGGTGGCGCTCAAGCTGATCAAGCCGGGCATGGACAGCCGCAGCGTGCTCGGCCGGTTCGAGGCCGAGCGGCAGGCGCTGGCGGTGATGGATCACCCGAACATCGCCAAGGTGCTGGACGCCGGCACCACCGCCGACGGCCGGCCGTTCTTCGTCATGGAACTGGTGAAGGGCACGCCGATCACCGAGTTCGCCGACGCCCGCAAGCTGACGCCGAAGCAGCGGCTGGAACTGTTCGTGCCGGTGTGCCAGGCCATCCAGCACGCCCACATGAAGGGCATCATCCACCGGGACATCAAGCCGTCGAACGTGCTCGTCGCCCTGCACGACGAGACGCCGGTGCCGAAGGTGATCGACTTCGGGGTGGCGAAGGCGGTCGGCCAGCAGCTCACCGACAAGACCATCTACACCGGGTTCGGGGCGCTGGTCGGCACGCCGGCGTACATGGCCCCGGAGCAGGCCACCTTCAACCAGCTGGACGTGGACACGCGGGCCGACGTGTACGCCCTCGGGGTGGTGCTGTACGAACTGCTCGCCGGCAGCCCGCCGATCGAGAAGGAGCGGCTGCGGAAGGCGGCGCTGGACGAGATGCTGCGGATGGTGCGGGAGGAGGAGCCGCCGCGGCCGAGCCACCGGCTGAGCACGTCCCAGGCGAAGGCGACCATCGCCGCCACGCGCGGGAGCGAGCCGGCCAAGCTGTCGGCGCTCATGAAGGGAGAACTGGACTGGATCGTGATGAAGGCGCTGGAGAAGGACCGCACCCGCCGGTACGAGACGGCGAACGGGCTGGCGAAGGACGTGGAGCGGTACCTGCACGGCGAACAGGTGCAGGCCGTCCCGCCGAGCCTCGGCTACCGCTTGCGGAAAGCCTACCGGCGGAACAAGGCGGCGGTGTGGGTGGCAGCGGCGTTCGCCGGGCTGATCCTTGGGGCGGCGGTGATGGGCGGGTACTTGGCGGTGACGGCCGAGCAGGCCCGGCGGGGCGAGGCGGCCGAGCGGCACCGGGCCGTGCAGCGGGAGAACGAGGCGAACGACCAGCGGAAGCGAGCGGAAGCGGAGCAGCGACGTGCGGAGGAGGAGAAGCGGGCGGCCGAGGCGGTGCGGGCGTTCCTGCAGGACGACCTGCTCAAACAGGCGTCGGTCTTCGAGCAGGCCAACTCGCGGTCGCTGACCGGCGGCGACCTGGAGATCAAGCCGAACCCGACCATCAACGAGCTGCTCGACCGCGCCGCCGTCCAGCTCGCCCCGGAGCGGATCGGGGCCAAGTTCCCCGCCCTACCGTTCGTCCAGGCGGAGGTGCTGCACGCCGTCGCCACCGCCTACTTCGGCCTCAGCGAGTACGCGAAGGCGGTCGCCCTGATCGACCGGGCCGTCCCCCTCTACCTCGCCACCCGCGGGCCGGACGACCGCGCCACCCTGGGCGGCCGGGTCACCCAGGCGATGGCTCACCGTGAAGTCGGCCGCCCGGAGGACGGCGAGCGGATGCTGGCGGCCGCCGCCGCCGACTGCCGGCGGGTGCTCGGCCCCCGCGACCGGATGGGATTCGAGGCGAGCGTCTGGCACGGCCGGTCGATCGCCATGGGCAGCCGGCCGGCCGACGCGATCCCCTTCTTCCAGAAGCTGAAGGCCGAGGGGGCGGAGTACTACGGGGCGAGCGACACCCTCGCGCTCGTTGCCGCCGGCCACCTGGCCATGGCCTACCGGCTGGCCGGGCAGCCGGCCGTGGCCATCCGCGAGATGGAGGAGGTGCTGGCCGGCCTGCGGGCGGCGAGGGTCCGCCCGGACCACCCGTGGCTGTACGCGGCCTTTGGCGAATTGGCCGACGCGTACGCGGCAACCAACCGCCCGGACAAGGCGGCCGAAGTGTGGCGGGACTTGCTCGGCGTGTGGGCCGAGCGGGGCGAGCCGTACCACCCGTCCAGCTGGAGAATCCGTCACGAACTCGCCTGGCTGCACGGACACCGGGGGGAGACCGAGGTGGCCGCCAAGCTGTTCGAGGAGAACCTGAAGGCGGCAAGGGAGCCCAAGAACACGCTGTACTCCTACGAAGGACTGGTGCGGATGGAGCTGAAGCAGGAGAAGGACGACGCCGCCCTCGCCCACGCCCGTCTGGGGTTGGACGCCATCCTCGCCGGCCAGCCGCCCGGCTTTCGCAGCTGGCAGACCGGCCTGGCCCGGCTCTGCGTCAGCAGGGCGCTGCTCAAAAAGGACCGCACCGCGGCCGAGCCGGTGCTCGCGGCCGCCTTCCGCGACTTGGCCGACTTCCACGACAAGCGGCCGCCGTGGGACGCCGGCGAGAAGCTGGGCGAAGCCCAGCGGGCGCTGACCGCACGGTACCGGACGACCGGGCAAGCAGCCGAGGCCGCCCGCGTGGCGGGCGAGTACCGCGCCGTTCTGGACCGAGCCGGACAGGGGACGGGCGATGCGGAGGTGCGAACCGGCAACGGGTGGGAGGTGTTCAACGCCGGCGATCACGCCGCCGCGGCCGAGCTGTTCGAGGCGGCGGCGAAGGCGGCCACCAGCCCGGAAGCCAAGAGTAAGGCGTACCACGGGTTGTTCCTTTCGGAGCAGAAACTCGGGAAGCTCGACGCCGCCCGCGAGCACGCCCGGGCCGCCGTGGACGTGATCGTCACCGCCCGCGGCCCGGACCACCGCAGCTACCCGCTCGGCCAGGCCCGGTCCGCCCTCGGCCTCCTGCTGTCCGAGTTGAAGGAGCCGGCCGCGGCCGAGCCGCACCTCGTCGCCGGCTGCCGCGAGGTGGCCGACTTCCCCGACCAGATCCCCGCCTACGACTTCCCGCACCGGCACGTCCCGTTCGACCACCTGACCCGCATCCTGGAGGGGTCGAACCGCCCGGCCGAGGCGAAGAAGTGGTTGGCGGTCCGGCAGGAACTGCTCGACAAACTGATGCGGAAGACGCTGGCCGGCGACAAGTTCACCGCGTCAACCGTTACGATGGTGGGCCAACAGGTGCAGACGCGGATCGAAGGCGGTTGGCACGACGACGCCATCGCCCTGTACCGGGAACTGGGCGCGAAGTACAAGCCGGCCGACAAGCCGGCGGCTGACGCCTGGTTGCGGCTGAGCGCCACCGTGATCAACGGGTACACGGCGGCCAACAAGCCGGACGAGGCGGCGAAGTGGAAGAAGCTGAGTGAGGCCAAATGACGCCCGTGACCCGACTGCTGGAGGCTGTGAGCCGCGGCGAGCAACACGCGGCGGCGGAGTTGCTGCCGCTCGTCTATACCGAGTTGCGGAAGCTGGCGGCGGTGAAGTTGGCGAACGAGAAGCCGGGGCAGACGCTCGACGCCACCGCCCTGGTTCACGAGGCGTATTTGCGGTTGGTCGCGAAGCCGCAAGCGGCTTCTGCCGGGCAAGCGGTGTTCGACGGCCGCGGGCACTTCTTCGCGGCGGCGGCGGAGGCGATGCGGCGGATTCTGGTCGAGCAAGCGCGACGGCGGAAGGCGGTCAAGCACGGCGGCGGGGCGTGCCGGGAAGAAGTCGAGCCGGACCAGATCGCGTCGCCCTCGCCCGACGACGAACTGCTCGCACTGAGCGGCGCCCTCGACACGTTCGCCGCCCAGCACCCGGAGAAGGCCGAGTTGGTGAAGTTGCGGTACTTCGCCGGGCTGACGGCGGATCAGGCGGCGGAGGTGCTGGGCATGTCGCCCAGCGCCGCCGACCGGCACTGGGCGTATGCCCGGGCGTGGCTCAAGCGGGCGATGGTCGGCTAGGGTGGCCGACTCCCTCCGGGAGTCGGTTCGGATGTCGCTCTCGGAGAGAGCGACCCACCCTGCTGGACGTCACTTCGCCGGCGGCTTCAGCCGCTCCACCGTCGCTTTCGCCGAGTTGAACTCGGCCTGAGCCGTATCGAACGCCGCCTTCGCCGGGGCGACCGCTGCGGCGGCTTGATCCGCCGCCGTCTTCGCCGGCGGCACCGCCGCCTGTGCCTTCTGTAACTCCTGCTGGATTGTCGGCGGCTTCTTCTGCGCTTCGCCCGCCGCCGCGGCGGCGAGGCTGGCCGTCTTCTGGGCCGCCGCGAACTTGTCGTTCGCCGCCTTCGCCAGCGCCGCGTGATCCGCGGTGGCCTTCTTCGCCGCGTCCGCCTCGGCCTGGGCGGTCTTCGCCACCTCCGCCGCCTTCTTCGCCTGCTCCGCGAGAACCGTGTTCGCCGGCGTCTTGGTGGCCGCGTCCTGTACTTCGGCCGCCGCCTTGCCGAAGGCGGTCGCGGCGACCGCCTTCGCCTGCTCGGTCATCTGGAGGCCGGCGGTGGCCGCGTTCAGTTTGTCCGCCTCGGCCTTCGCCGGGGCGACGGCGGCGTTGGCCGCGTTCACCGCGTTGGCCGTGTCCGTCGCCGCCTTCTGCGACGCCGCCAGGTCGGCGGTCAGCTTGGTGACGGCGGCGGCCGCCGCGGCGTGCGCCGCCTGAGCCGCGGTGTTCCGGTTGGTCGCGTCGGTGAACGCCGCCTGCGTCGCCTTCAGCTTCGCGTCCGCCGCGGCGAACGCCGCCTCCGACACCTTCACCCGCTCGGCGAACGGCAGCGGGTTGGTGTCGGCGGTGGCGATCAGCTTGGCGTCGGCCGCGGTCCACGTCTTGAGCGTGCCGGCCCAGTCGCCGCCGATCACCTTGGCGTTGTCGTGGGCGAATGCCACCCGCAGCCCCAGGTCGGCGAACGGCTCGAACTGTTTCTGGATCGCGCCGTTCCCGTCCCACACCTTCGTCACCTTGTCCCGGCCCGTACTCGCCAGCCGCCCGTCGTGGCTGTACTTCACCCCGGCCGCCCCGCCGCCGTGCGCCGCCCAGTTCTTGATCTGCCCGCCGTTCTCCATCTCCCACAGGCGGACGGTGCCGTCCTCGCTGCAACTGGCGAGCGCGTTCGAGTCGCCCCGCCAGCTCACGTCCGCGATCATAGCCGTGTGCCCGCGGAGGGCGTGGAACTCGCGGGCGGTGGCCGCCTCCCACACGAACAGCCCGCCGTTGCGATCACCCGTGGCCAGCAGCACCCCGTCCGGGCTGAACTCCACCGCCGTCACCCAGTCGGTGTGCTTCTTCACCTCGAACGCCACGCTGCCGTCGGCCGTGTTGTAGATGCGGATCAGCTTGGACGGCGACCCGACGGCGATCAGCTTCTGGTCGGCGCTGATGTCGGCGGCGAGCAGCGCATCCGTTTCGACGCCCACCTCCGTCACCTTCTCGCACGTCTCGATGTTGAACAGCACCGCCTTGCCGCTCGCCCCGCCGCGGCCGCCGGCCGCCAGCAGCAGCTTGCCGTTGCGGCTGAACTTCAGGCTGTTGATCTGCCCGTGGTCGAACGGCAGTGAGCCGAGGAAGTCGCCGGTGTCGGTGTGGTACAGCAGCACCTGCTTCTGCCCGCCGACGGCCACGAGCGGCGCCCACGGCGACGCCGCCATCGCCAGCACCGCCCCCGGCCGGCGGCCGCGGACGAGCGGGTCGGCCTTCAGCTTGCCGGCCTGCGGCATCGGCGGCGGGCCGTCCGGTTTGCCCTTCGCCGCGGTGGTCAGCCCGATGTTCACCTTCGGCTTGTCCGGCATGACCGCCTTCGACCCGGCGTTCTCGCGGCCGCCCTGTTCGACCCACAGGCGGAGGATTTCAAGCTGCGGGGCCGGGATCTTGTCCCCGGACGGCGGCATCTTCGGCTCCTCCTTGTGCGCCGTCAGGGTGAACAGGCGGGACTTGTCCGGGTCGCCGGCTTTGAACACCTCGCCGCTCGACCCGCCCTGTTTGAGCGCGGCGAACGTGGCCAGGTTCAGCCCGCTCTTCTGCTTGTCGTTGCCGTGGCAGTTGACGCAGTGCTGCTTCAGGACGGGCAGCACGTCGTCGTCGTAGGTCGGCTTCTTCGGGTCGGCGACCGCCGGCACGGTGAAGGCGACGAGCAGGGCGGTCACGGCGAACAGGCGGTGCATATCGGGGGAGCCTCAAGCGGTTGGTAGCGTGGCCAGGAACGCCACCGGGTCGAGGATGGCAATGGTCGGGTGGGCGGCGCGGAAGGCGGTGCCGTCCGGGTTGTTCAGGTTCATCAGGTCGAGCAGGTCGTTGTCGCGGCTGACGATCACGGAAGCGTTCGCCGCGACCGCCAGGTTCAGGTACTTCTCGTCATCCGGATCGCGGGTCAACGTCACCACCGATGGCACCGTTATCACCAGTGTCGAACAGCCGGCGAGTCGGCGGAAGAATTTCCGCACCAGCTCCGCGGTCAGGGTGCGATACTTCTTCTGCGTCTTTGGGCGTGTCAACACGTCCCGCACCTCGGCCGTCACCTCCGGGCTGACACACAACTCCACCCGCCCGAACTCCGCCGCCCGCAAGCACTCGCCGGCCGGCCCGTGTTCGTTGGCGGCAGCTTGCAGGCAGATCATGGTGTCGAACACCACGCGGGGAATCACTTCGTCTTCCCCCGCCGTTCCGCCCGCACCTCGTCAAGAACCTCTCCGAAGAAGGCGTCCAACTCCGCCTCGCTCATCCCACTTTCGGCCACTTCCTTCCGGAACGGGGCGAGAATCTGGTCGAACGTCTCCGCCGGAACGTCGGCTACGGATACCAGCACGTCGGTGGCGTACTCGGACAGCGTCTTGCCTGACTTCTTGGCGGCGTCGGCAAGGCGAGATTCCGCCTCGGCGGGTAGTTCAATCGTCAGTGTCATGGGTCACTCCGCTTCCTTGTACGTCACCATGCGGAATTCTAACTCGCGGAACATCCGCCCGATCTCCTCGGCCCGCGTCTCGATGGCGTCGATTCCGCGTCCGGAGAACTCGTTGTCCTGCATTTCCGACAGTAGCAGCAACTCGAACGCCGTCGATTTTAGCCAGTCCACATCGAGCCGGTAGCCGCACACGGCCAGGGCACCCGTCCGCCGCAGGAATCGCTTCAAGTGCCGCTTGTCCACGCTCATCACGCTGCACGAGCCGAAAATCACCACGCGGTTGTCGCACTGGCCTTCGACCCCCTCGGCCACCTCGTCGAGTGTGATCTCACCGCGACCGAGGCAGAGGCCCGATTCCGTCCCGTGGGTGGCGACGTAAAGCACCGGGTACGGGTCGTAGGTTCGCTGACACCACTTCCGCAGGTAGAAGTCGAACTCCTCTCGTGTGGCAAAATCGCGGTACACGTTCGGGATGCCCCGGCAGTTCTCCAACAGGTCGAGGATCGGACGCACCGATGACGGCCGGCGGAGGTCGTTCTCCCAAAGTCCTTCGAGACAGAAGACACCTTTGGTCTGGTCTTTGGTTCGCATGGGCGGTGCGACACATCGGGGTGTTGGGCGGACATCCCAAAATCTACGCCATGTCATACGTCCACGGCTTGCGCTGTTCGCGGGCCAGGTGGCCGTTCGCCTCCTTGTCGCCGGTGAACTCCTCTTTGTCCGCGTCCCACGTCAGCTTGCGGCCGAGCTTGATGGCGATGCCCCCGAGGTGGCACACCGACACCGACCGGTGGCCGGTCTCGGCGTCGCAGATCGGGGCCTTGCGGGTCTTCACGCAGTCGAAGAAGTTCGCCATGTGGTCGTCGCTCACGTACACCTTGTGTTCGTCCGCGCTCAGCTTGTCCTTCAGCATCGCCGGGTCGCTCGCCTCGATCTTCCCGCGGGTGACGAACAGCCAGCCGTTCGCCCCCTCGAACTTCACCCCGTGGTCGGTCTGGCTGCGGGGCACCGGCTTGTCGCTCTTGCTGCCGAAGATGGTGTTCGCCTTGGTGCTCTGGCACACGTGGGTGAACCCGCCGGCGTAGGTGAACGTGATCTCGTACTCGGACGGGGTGGTGTACCCGCCCTTCACCGGCTCTACCAGCCGCTTGCCCTCGACCGTGGCCGGGCCTTTCTGGTTGGTCGCCCACAGCACGATGTCGTTGTGGTGGGCGCCCCAGTCGGTCAGCGTGCCGCCGCTGTACTCGGTCCAGAAGCGGAAGTTGGTGTGGCACCGCTCGGGCACGTAGTCGGTGGTCGGCGTCTGCCCCTGCCACATGTCCCAGTTCAGCTCCTTCGGCACCGGGGCGGTCTTGAACGGCCCGCCGTGCAGCCCGGCCGGCAGCACGCTGGTCACGGTGGACAGCTTGCCCAGCCGCCCGGATCGCACCAGCAGGCACGCCTGGCGGAACAGCTTGTCGCTCCGCTGCTGGCTGCCGGTTTGCAGCACCCGCTTCGACTCCTTCACCGCCTTCACCAGCCGCTTGCCCTCGTCGATGGTGAGCGTCAGCGGCTTCTCCGAGTACACGTCCTTGCCGGCCTTGACCGCCGCCAGGTTGACGATGGTGTGCCAGTGGTCCGGGGTGGCGTTGATGACGACGCTCAGGTCTTTCTGCTCGTCCAGCAGCTTGCGGAAGTCGCCGTACACCTTCGCCCCGTCGTAGGGCTTGGCGGCCTCGGCCGCGTGGCTGGCGTCCACGTCGCACACGGCGACGACGGTGCCGTACTTGCTCGCGTTCTTCAGGTCGCCCTTGCCCATGCCGCCGCAGCCGACGAGGGCGATCTTCGGCTTGTCCTTCTCGTCCGCGGCGCGGGCGGCGGAGGTGAAGGTGTAGGCGAACGGGGCGACGGCAACGGCCTTCAGGGCGGTGCGGCGGGTCGGACGGGGGAGGGGGAGCATGAGAGAGTTCCAGCGGTGTTGATGGCGGTAGCACGCCACGGGTACGAGATTGTCAACGCCCTTCACGCAGTCGATCACCAAGAAAATCGGGCAGATCCGGATCGTCGTGAATCTTCCGGATCGTGGTTCCCACGTCGTATTCGATCCGGCGGAACGTCACATCCCAGCCGAACACCAGCGTGTAACAGGCCCGCCATTCACCGTCTCGTGGCTGGCCCACAGACCCGACGTTCACGATCGTCTTCCGTCCGTCGATCCGCCACAACTGCCCGTGTCCTGTTCGTTCGGAATACTCCCAATTCCCCTCGTCGGCCTGCACGAACACGCCGGGAACGTGAGTGTGGCCGCAGAAACAGAACCGTTTGATCCGCTCACCGATTCGGTTCAACTTCGGCTGGTTGTGAACGTCCTCGGGGAACACGTATTCGTTCGTCGGGTTGCGAGCCGACCCGTGAACCAGGAGGAAATCTCCAGTCGCGTGGGTTCTCGGCAGTTCGCCGAGCCAGTTCAACAGCCTGTCGCCTGCGGCCCGAAGTCGCTCGGTCGTCCACAAGATCGACTGCTCGGCGTTGACACCGAAACCATCCGGTTTGTGGACGGCCGCGTGGTCGAAGTTCCCCATCAGGTTCACATCCCACCCCATCGCCAGTTCGACACACTCGACCGGGTCCGGGCCGTATCCGACCAGATCGCCCAGGTTGTAAACGCTTGTTGCTCCTTGCGCCTTGGCATCCGCTAACACCGCCGTCAGCGCTTCCAGGTTGCCGTGAACGTCGCTGAGGATGGCGAGCATGGCACATCAGTGGTTGAACATGAACTCGCGGGAGTTCAGCACCGCCCAGAACACGTCTTCCAGCGCCTGCTGCTTGTTCGCGGACGCATCCACCTGGGCGAGCAGCTTCTGCAGCTCGGTCGTCGTCGGGGTGCGGCTGAGCGCCCGCATGTAGATGGTCTCGATCACCTGGGCCGGGGTCTTCTTGTCTTGCAGCATCTTCGCCACCAGCCCGCCCTGCTGGATCTTCGGCTCCACCGTGTTGCCGTTCATCAGGTGCAGGCTCTGGCTCAGCGTCGGCTCCAGCCGCACCTCGCACGCGCACACCGTCTCGCGGGTCGGCCGGCCGAAGGTGGTGAGGAAGTAGGTGCTGGTCTGCCCGTCGGCGATCTGCACCGCCCTCGCCCCGAGCGGCAGGCCGGGGAATTTGTTCTTGGTGTCCGTCACCCCGGTGATGATGTCCAGCATGGTCTCGGCGCGGATGCGGCGGATCGGCCCGCGGGCGAAGTTGCGGGTGTCCCCCTCGTTGCTCTTGGTCGCCTGCGTCGAAAGCTGGTAGGTGCGGCTGGTGCAGATGTCCTTCACCAGCTTCTTGAAGTCGTACTTGTAGCCGGTGAACCGCTTGCCCAGCTCGTCGAGCAACTCCTGGTTGCTGGCCGGGTTGGAGATGCGGACGTCGTCCACCTCGTTGATGATGCCCTGGCCGAAGAAGTGGTTCCACACCACGTTCGCCAGGTTCTTGGCGAAGTACGGGTTGTCCGGCGAGGCCAGCCAGTCGGCCAGCACCTGCCGGCGGTCCTTGCCGGCCACGTCCGCCGCCGCCCCGCCCAGGAACTTGGGCGGCATCGGCCGCCCCTTCACCGGGTGGTTGGTCTCGCCCCCGCCGCTGTTGAACACCACCAACTCCCGCGGGTCGTCGGTGCCCTTCCGCCCGATCTGGGTGAAGAACGCGGCGAACCCGTAGTAGTCGTCCATCGTCCAGCGGTCGAACGGGTGGTTGTGGCACTGGGCGCACTGCACCCGCATGCCCATGAACACCTGGGCCACGTTCTCCGTCACCTTGATGACGTCCCGTTCGAGCTGGTAGTAGTTGGTGGGCGGGTTCTTGAACGTGCCGCCGCTCGCCCCGAGCAGCTCCTTCACCCACTCGTTCGTCGGCGTGTTCTTGGCGATCTTGTCCTGCAGCCAGCCGTAGTACTGGAGCATCGCCTTCGGGCTGACGTTGATGTTCGCGTCGGTGCGGATCTGCAACAACTCCGCCCACTTCAGCACCCACAGCTCGGAGAACTCCTTCCGCTCCAGCAGTTCATCGACCAGCAGGTTCCGCTTGTTCGGCAGGGTGGAGATGACGAACTTGGCGTACTCGTCGGCGGTGGGCAGTTGGCCGAGCACGTCCAGGTACAGGCGGCGGATGAACGTGCCGTCGTCGCACAGGCCGGACGGCTCCACCCGCAGCTTCTTCAGCTTGGCGTACACCAGCTCGTCGATGTAGTTGTTCGCCGGCGGGTTCGGCCACGCGAACTGCAACCCCTTCGGCAGGGTGACGAACGGCACCCCGATCGTGTACGTGTGGAACCGGGCCATGACGAACGCCTCGCCGCGTTCGCCGGCCGTCACCGTGCCGTCGCCATCGGCCGCGATCTTGGCCGACGTCTCGTTGTTCGTCATGAACAGGGTGAGCGGGGTGACGTCCCGGTCGGTGCCGTCCGAGTACTTCGCCCGCACCACCAGCCGCTGGGTGCTACCCTTGCCGTCCAGCACCGCCCCCGGCGGGTACACCTCGATGCCGGTGGGGGTGGCGACGGTCGGCGGGTCTTGCGGCACGTCCGCTTCCAGCCAGCGGAGGATGGCGGCGTAGTACTCGTCCCCGTCGGCGATCTTCTTCCCGCCGGTGTGCGGCACCTTGCCGGCGGCTTTTTCCAGTAGCAGCGAGTCGTGCGGCATCGCCAGGTTCACCCGCCGGCCGTTCAGCTCGCGGGTCAGCCGGTGGTGGTCGCCGTCCGGGTCGAACCCGAACAGGCTGAGGCGGAACCCGTCCTTGCCGCGGGCGGCGCCGTGGCACCCGCCCTGGTTGCACCCGGCCCGCAGGAACACCGGCATCACGTCCAGCTTGAACGAGATCGGCCGGTCGGCCTTGGCGTTCGCCACCTTCACCGGCACCTTCGCCGTTTGCCCGCCGAAGCTGACGGTCAGTTCGGTCTGCCCGTCGGCCAGCGGCAGGCAGGCGAACTTGTCGAGCTTCACCAGGGCCGGATTCGCCACGCTGATTTGCGCCTCGGCGGTCACGTCGCGGGTGAGGCCGTCCGGGTACGTCGCCTGCACCACGAACGACTGGCGGTCGCGGGCGGTCTCCAGGTTCACGTCCGGCGGGTACACGGCCACCTTCGCCGGCGTCTGGGCGAGGGCGCACCCGGCGGCGACGAGCAACACGAGGCAGGCAATCGGCAATCGCATGGTGAACCTCAGGCGGGGTCGTCTTGGGGCAGGTCGCGGTTCATCCAACCGTCGGGCTTTCGACTGCCGTGATAGACGGCCTGGACCCAGATGTAAGTCGGGTACTCGTAGTAGAAGATCGAGTGTGGGAACTTCGGCACCTTCCGCTTGCGGTAGCCTTTTCGGTACGGTGTGCCGATCTTCGGGTTCCGTCGGATCACGGCCACCGTCGCCTCGACCGCGTCGGCGAAGCGGTCGCCCCGGCCGGGGTATTGCATGTTGTAAAAATCCGTATCATTTCGCAGTTCGGCGTAGGCGTGTGTGCTGAAGCGGGCGTCCGTCACCCCTGTTTCCTCCGCAGCGCCGCGAACACCTCGTCGGCCGGAATCCCGGGGTCGCGGCCTGACTCGTGTTCCGCTCGCCGCCGTTCCAGTTCGGCGAAAAGGGCGTCGTCCTCTTCCGGCGTCATGAGCCCGTCATATACCGCTTCCGCTAACTCTTCCTGTTCGGACGTCGGAAGCTCCTGCACCGCCGACAACAGTTTTTGAACCGCCTCGCTCATCACGATTCCTCCGTTCGTTTCTGCTTTGCCACCCACCGCACTCCCAATCCTACCGCAACGCCCAGCGTCACCAGCCAGCACACCCCGGCAGCGAGCATCAACTGGTCGAACACCCCAGGTGGTGGCGTTCGCTCGCGGCCTGTGCGGGCGTCGGTTCCGGGTACGGCACACGGACTGTCACCACACCGTACACGATGGCCGCCACTGTCATGCTCACCGACACCGCCACCAACACCAGGAGTGTCAGCACCAGCGGCTTCACTTCTTCGGCTCCTCCTTCTTCGGGTCGGCTTTGCCGGCCTTCTCCCGCTCCTCCTGTTCCAGCCGCAGCTTCTCCAGCCGCGTGAGCCGCTTCTCCGGCGGCTTGGCCGCCGCCGGCGGGGGCGTCGCTTGGGCCGCGGCGGGCGGCGAGGCGGCGGGGGCGGCCTTCGGCGGCAGCGGCACGTCGATCCGCAGTTCCCCCCCGCCGACGTTGTGAACCAGCGTCTCTCCGTTGTGGACGACGATCACCTGCGAGTACACCCCGTGCTTGCCGGCCGGACT
>JALHQU010000112.1 GCA_022841795.1 Fimbriiglobus sp. | reverse complement strand
CCTACGCCGAACAGCCCGCTGTGTAGGGGCCGCCCTCTGTGGCGGCCCGCTGGTCTGGCAACGCCAGACCAGAATTTCGACCGAGCAGCCGCCCCGAATCCCGCACCTGGAGTCGCCATGACCCGATCGCTGCTGATCGTCGCCGGCCTGGCCGCCGTCTGGCTGGTCCTGACCGCGGCCGGCGCCGCCGACCCGCCGAAGAAGCTCACCGCCGAAGCGGTGGTGAAGAAGTGGACGCCGAAGTTGGACAAGGACGACGCCAGCTACAACCGCACCGGCGGGTCGCCGAAGGAGTCGCCGGACGTGGCCGGGTACACCTTCGCGTACAAGGGCATGACGCTGGACGAGGTGTGGAACTTCTACGCCGACAAGTGCGGGATGGAGGAGCGGTACAAGGAGAAGCACTACCTGATCTCGACCGGCACCAGCAAGGCCGGGGAGTACGTGGTGTCCGGCCGGCCGGTGGCCGGTGGGAAGTCGGCCGCCCACGGCGAGACGATGTTCCTGCTGAAGACGGCCGAGTACACCGTCACCGTGTCGTTCCACCTGGACCCGGACGGGAAGACCGTTCAGGGCAGCATCGCGGCGGTGCTGAAGTGACGGCCCGTTCCTGTCGCCGGATCGGGAGTCGGCGCAGTTCACCCGACGGACACCCCTCGAACCGGAGCTTCCGATGCTCGGCCTCGGCGTGCAAGAAGTGCTCGTCCTCCTGGCGATCGGCCTGGTGCCGCTCGTCGGGGTGGCGGTGGTGCTGTTCCTCGTCCTCCGCTCCCGCAAGGCCGACGGCCGCGGGTCGGACTGACGTTCCACGCGAGAATGCCCATGACATGCTCCCGGATTGTGCTCGCCGCCGCCTGCCTCGCCGCCGCCCTGGTCGGGTGCGGGGCGGGCGGCACTGTGGTGTTCAGCCTCGGCGGGCCGAGCGGCACGCTCGGCTGGGACGAGCCGGTGGAGAAGGGGAAGAAGTCGCCGTTCGACTCGGGGATGATCGACTACGCCGGCACCACGTTCGCCGTCTGGTGCGACTGGATGGGCGGGTCGGGGCTGGGCACCAGCGGCTCGGGGGGCGGCACGACGATCGACGGTCACCTCCGCTTCCCCGACGGCAAGACGGTGGCGGTGAGCTGTCGCACCACCGACGGGAGGACCGGCCCGGTGACGATCGGCGAGCACACGTTCGACCTGGCCGCCGGCAACCTGTTCCTGGTGTCCGGCCCGTCCGACCAGCCGCGGGTGAAGCAACTGAAGCGGCACCTGAGCCGGATCGACTTCACCAAGCGGCGGAGCGTCCAGGCCTACGGGCAGGCCGACCAGGAGATCACCGCGTTCTTCACCCGCGACGGAAAGCCGAACTGATTCCCGCCATCGTGTGAGAGGTGTGCGATGCGATCGAACGTGCTGTCCGCCCTGATTGGGGTCGGGGTCGTGGTCGTGCTGGTTGCGGTCCTCGGGGCGGCATTCGGGGCGGTGGTCGGCATCCCGATCTACGGGGCGGAGTACATGTGGCTGAAGGGGCTGGACGGCGCCCTGGCCGGCGTGGCGGTGTTCCTTCTGTGGGGCGGCCTGCCGGCGGTGGTGATCGGGGCGGTGGGCGGGGTGCTTCTCGCCCGCCGACGGGCCGCTCGGGCGAACGGCTAACCACGGAGATCAGTCATGCGGAACGCACTCGTCTGGACCCTCACCGCCGTCGGCCTGCTCGGCCTGCTGTTCGGGCTGAGCTTCCGGATGGCGTACACCCCGTCCGAGACGACCACGGAACTCGGCACCCCCGACCCGTGGATCGCGTGGGTGACGCAGGCGAACGGGTCGTCCGCGTACACGATTAACCTGATGCGACTGTCGTTCGGCCTGCTCGTGCTGGGGGTGGTGGCGCTCGGGGCGGCGGTGCGGCTGAGTTGGCGGCGGGCCACCCCGCCGTCGGCCTGACGTTCACCGCTTGCGGCCCAGGCCGAACTGGTCGCCGGCCTGAACGGGCTGTCCGTCCCGGAAGTGGATTTCGATCATCTTCTCCGAATGCACCTCGCGGCCTTTCTCGTCGGTCAGGGCGGTGACGATCTTCTTCGTCTTCACGTCGATCACCTCGCCGGTACTCGGGTAGGCGTACTTGCCGTCCAGGCTGAATGTCACCCAGCCGGGCTGCTCGCGGAGCTTGATTGACACCCCCTGTTTCGGCGGCGACACCGTGTTGTCGAACACGTGGACGGCCTGGTTGTGCCCGTCCACCACCCACACCTCGGCCTCGTCCGGCGTCAGCCCGACGCCGTGGCTCGGGCAGCCGTGCCGCTTCACCGGCCCGGCCTTGTACCCGGCCACCTCCACCCGGTGCAGCTTATTCCCGGTCGTGATGTCGCCGACCTCGAACCCGAGCAGGTCGTTCACGTTCACGTAGCAGCGGGTCTGCTGGCCGTTCACCGTGAACGGGCGAATGGGTTTCTCGAACGGGCCGACCGTGCCCACCACCTCCTGCGTCTTCGTGTCCACCACCGTCAGCAGCGGGGACTTCAGCCCGGCGCAGTACACGCGGGCGCCGTCCAGCCCGCACACCGTGTTGTGCGCCCCGCTCTTCGGCTCCAGTTTCTTCACCACCTCACCCTTGTCGGCGTCGAGGACGTGCCAGTGGTCCTTCTCCAGCGACGGCACGTACAGGTGCTTGCCGTCCGGGGTGATGGCCAGCCGGTCGCACCCGCCGGGGTAGTCGCGATCCCACAGGGTTTTCTCCGTCACCAGATCGACGCAGTACACCCGCGTCAGGGTGGTGAAGTACATCCGCTTGGTGGCCGCGGACGCCACCACGCCCTTCACGTTCTCCGGCTTCTCGACCTTGCTGGCGGTCGTCTCGATCCGCTTGACGAACTTGTGGTCGGCGTCGATGTCGAATACCAGGATGCCGGCCCCGCCGAACTCCAGGTAGTTGCGGACGCCCGGCGCCACCACGTACAGGTGCCGCGTCACCGGCGGGTCGGCGGCGAGGGCCGAGGTCAGTGACGAGATGAGGGCGAGGAGCGCGACGGCGGTACGCATGGGCCACCGGATCGGGGAGGGACGGGTGGTGCTGATGATACCCGCGGGTACGACGTCGGGAACCATGCTCGGCACACGCAGACTGGTTTGACGGTCGGGCGTGGACCTGTTACCGTGATGTCAGCAGAAATGTGCCCGAGGGGCGACGATGTCCACACTCTGGGATCGCGTTCGGCAACTCGAAGGGGCGACGCTGGCGCCGCTCCACCACGACAAGCCGTTTACGGTGTTCTCCGTCCTGGAGGACTCGGTGCGGTTGCTCCCGCAAGACGGCACCGGCTCCGAGCGGTCGGTCCGGCGGGATCAGATCGAGCACATCGCCGGCCTGGGTGTGTCGCGGGAGGAACTGCGGCAGCGGGCGGCCCGCGAATTCCCGGGCAACCAGAACACCTCGTACATCGCGGCGATCGCGTCCGCGGTCGCCCAGGCCGACCCGACGCGAACAGTACCCGCACCCCCGATCGAACCCCGCGACGAGTGGGAGCGGCAGTTGCTCGCGCTGGCGTCGGACTGCGGCGTGTCCCTGTCGGACGAAGCCCTCTCCCGCGAGGCCCTGTACGACTGATGGCCATCCTGGTGGACACCAACGTCCTGGTCCGGCTGGCCAACACCGCCGACGCCGCCCACCCGATGGCGACGCGGGCGGTGGTGGAGTTGCACCGCCGCGGCGAGGTGTTGCACGTGACGCCGCAGGTTCTGATCGAATTCTCGGGGGTGGCAACCCGGCCGACGACCGCCAACGGGCTGGGGCTGTCGTCGGCCGAAGTGCTGCGGCGGGTGAGCGGGTTCGAGGCGTCGTTCCCAACCCTGGCGGATTCGTCGGCGGTCTACCCCGCGTGGCGGGCACTGGTGTTCGGGCTGGGGGTGTTGGGGAAGCAGGTTCACGACGCCCGGCTGGTGGCGGTGTGCCACGCGCACGGCGTCAGCCAGGTCCTCACGTTCAACGTCGGTCACTTCACGCGGCTGGCCGCATACGGGCCGGGGGTGCTGGTTCTCGACCCGGCGAAGGTGTAACCCGCTCGACTCTTCGACCGGAGCGGCGGCCGATGCATGTACTGTTCGTTCACCCGAATTACCCGGCCCAGTTCGGGCACGTCGCCCGGCGCCTGGCCGTCCAGGGGCATCGCTGCACGTTCGTCTCCCGCCACCCGCCGGGCACCGACGACGGCGTCGAGCGCATCCAGTACGTGCTGACCGGCGGGACGACCCAGTACACGCACCCGTTCTGCGTGCCGGTCGAAGACGTGATGTGGCGGACGAACGCGGTGTACCAGGCCCTGCGGGCGCGGCCGGACGTCCGCCCGGACCTGATCGTCGCCCACGCCGGGCACCTGGTCACCCCGCTGCTGGCCGACCTGTACCCGTGCCCGCTGGTGAACTACTTCGAGTTCTACTCGCGGATGGACGGCCACGCCCGTAGCCACCGCCCTGACCTGCCGGCCGGCCTCGACCACCGCCCGGCGAACCACATGCGGAACAGCCTGTCTTTGCTCAACCTGGAGGGGTGCGACCTGGGGTACAGCCCGACGGCGTGGCAGCGGGATCAGCACCCGGCGGCGTACCGGCCGAAGGTGCGGGTGATCTTCGACGGGCTGGACCTGGCGGTGTGGCACCCGCGGCCGACCGCCCCGCGGAGAGTCGGCGGGCGGACGATACCGGACGGCACGAAGATCGTCACTTACGTGTCCCGCGGGCTGGAGTCGGTCCGCGGGTTCGACGTGTTCATGAAGGCCGCCGACATCGTCTGCCGCCGCCGCACCGACGTGGTGTTCGTGGTGGTCGGCGACGACCGCTCGTTCTACCACCCGGACGACGAGTTCACCGGCGGCAAATCGTTCCGCCAGTGGACGCTCGACCGCGGAAAGTACGACCTGTCGCGGTTCCACTTCGCCGGCCCCCTGCCGGCGGGCGAGCTGGCCGACCTGTTTTCCGTCGCCGACCTGCACGTGTACCTGACGGTGCCGTTCGTGCTGTCGTGGTCGCTGCTGAACGCGCTGGCGTGCGGGGCGGCGGTGCTCGGGTCGGACACCGCCCCGGTGCGGGAGGTGATCCGCCCCGGCGAAACCGGGCTGCTCACCGACTTCTTCGACGCCGACGCGATGGCCGACCGCATGTGTGAGGTGTTGGACCGGCCGCAGGACTACCGGCATCTCGGGCGGAACGGGGCGGAGTTGGTGAGGCGGGAGTACGCGCTGGACGTGTGCCTGCCGCGGATGGTGCAGCTGTATGAGGACGCAGCCGCTGAGCGCCGCTTGCGGCTTAGCCGCTAAGCCGCAAGCGGCATTAGCGGCCGATCAGCCGGTCGAAGTCCGGCCATTCGAGCGGGTGCAGGCTCTCCTTCTTCAGCCCGCGTTTGCGGGCCAGGGCGACGGCACGGTCTCGTTGGTCGGTCGCCCCCTTCTTGTCGAACACCACCGCCTGGTGGAACGGGTACACGGCCGACGGGCTGAGTAGCCGGGCGGCGTCCAGGTCGTCGGCCGCGGCGTCCAGTTGGCCGGCCTTCAGCCGCACGAGTGCGCGCGTGTCGAGCAGGGACGGCTCCGAGCCGATCTCGGCGATCACCTCGTTCGCCAGCCGCAGGCAGTCGTCCGACCCGTCGTTGTCGAACACCGCTCGCAGCCCGGCCAGGTTGTTCAGCAGCCGACCGCGGAGGTCCTTCGGATCCTGCCCGAGGGCGGCGGTGTACAAGCGGATGGCCTCGGCGTACCGCCCGCGGGCGTCGGCGATCTCGGCCTTACACGCCAGCCACTCGGCCGACTTCGGGTCGCGGTCGGCGTGGGTGCGGACGAACTGCTCGACCTCGTCGGCGGTCGCCCGCCACGCCGCCTTCTGCGCCTCCGGCACCAGCCCCTCGGGCCGGCTGCGGAGGGCGTCGATGAGCACGCGGGCGGTAGCCGCCGGCGGGGCCGCCGCCCGTTTATCCAGGGCCAACTTGATGGCGGCTTCGGCCTTCCCGCGGCGGACCTGGCATTCGGCCAGCGGCAGGTGGGCGGTGTCCGGGTCATCCTTCCCCTGGGCGTACTCCGTGTACAGCGTCTCGGCCGCGTCCGGCAGGCCGACGGTTTCGAGGATCTGGCCGAGCAGCCGCGTCTTCTGGGCGGCGGTGCCGACTGCCGGCAGGCCCCGGACCAGGGCGGTGGCACGGGTGCGGTCGGTCTTCGCCAACAACCGGGCCTCCTCGACTACGGTGACGGGCTGGTTCGGGGCGGCAAGCTTCAGCCGGTCCACGGTGCGGCGGGCGCCGACGGTGTCGTTCCGCTCGCACTGCACCCGCGCTTGCAGCGCGAGGTGGGCGGGGTTCGCCAGCAGCCCGGAGCGGGTGGCGTCGGCCAGGGCGAGGTCGGCGGCGTCCAGGTCGCCGGCCTGCAGTTGCAGTAGGGCGAGGCGAAAGGCGTCGTCCGGCGGGAACGGTCCGCGGCCGGCGGTGGCGGTCAGGTCGGCCATCGCCTTCCGCCGCTGGAACGGGTCGCGGGCCTGCACGAACGCCACCGCCCGCACGTCGTCCAGGTGTTGTCCGGCCGCCAGGTTCTCTTGCACCAGCCGCACGGCGTCCGGCACCGCCCGGTCCCCGCGGGGGGCGTCTACCAGGGTGAGCGCCTTGGTCCGCCGCGCCCACCGGGCCACGTCCGCCGGGCCGGTGCGGACGGCCTCGTCCAGCACCGCCACCGCCGTGGGGCGGGCGTTCGCCCGCTGGTGCAGGTCGTACAGCAGGCGGGGGGCGGCGGCGTCCGCCGGGTTCGCCCGCCACGCCTTGCGGTACTCCTCGTCCGCCCTCTTCACGTCGCCCTGCAGCTCGCGGAGCTGGCCGACGGCGAACGGCACCGCCGCCGGCTTGCCCTTCTTCAGGTTCGCTTCTGCCGTGCCGATGACCGCCTCCACGTCCGCCGGTGTGCCCCCGCCGGCCAGCAGCCCGCGGCCGCGGGTGACGTACACCTCCACCGCGTCCGGCGCCAGCGACTCCGCCAGGTCGAACGCCTTCTTCGCATCTTCGGGTTGTTTCAGCCGGGCCAGGGCCAGCCCGCGGACCAGATGATCCTGGTAGCTCTTCGACGCGGCGGCCTCGGCGCTCAGCAGCCGGCTGATCGCGTCGGTCGGGTTGTCGGCGGTCAGGCTGGCGAGCAGCCGGTACTGCCGCTCCAACTCCGGCGGCAGGCCGATCGAACTGGTCCGCAGGCGGTTCAGCACGTCCACCGCCTGCGAGTACCGCTGCCGCTGGACGAGCAGCCCGACCACGTCCCGCACCAGCCCCTCTGACCGCTCCCCGCGTTCGATGGCCGCCAGGAACTGTTCGAGCGCCTCCTCGGCCCGCCCGTCCTTCCGGGCCAGCACGCCGAGCAGGTACGGTAGCCGCGCCCAGGTGTCCCGCCGCTTGTAGGCGTCGGTCAGCCGGGCGGTCATGGCGGCGATCTGGTCGTGGGTCGGGTTCTCGGTCGCCCGCAGCTCGCCGGTCACTTCGGTTGCGGTCGTCACCACCCCGTCCGGCCCGTCGATGCGGCGGATGTCGGTGAGCATGGCGTCGCGGAGGGCGGTGTCGCGGTTGGACGCCGCCCAGTCGAATAGGTTGAGCCGCACGTTCAGGTCGAACGGCCGCTCCTGCACCACCGCCTTCAGCAGCGCCACCCCTTCGGAACCCTTGCCGACCGCCAGCAGCAGTTCGCCGATACCCTCCTGGAGCCGCAGCCGGTCGGCCGCGGGCAGGGCGGGGGCGTCGGCGAGGGCGGCGATGGCCTTGGCGTTCGCGGCCGGGTCGCGGGCCAGCACCGCGGCGCGGGCCATCCGCACGTCCGGAGTCGGCCCCAGCTTCTTCTCGGCCGCGTCCAGCACCTCGACCGCCGCTTCGACGCCCTTGGCGGACCGGACGGCGGCGAGCGCGACGAAGGCCTGGGCGGTCGGGCTGGTGCGGACCGCCGCGTCGAGCAACTGCTCGGCCTTGGCCGCGTCCCCGCCGGCGAGGTGGGCGTTGGCGACCAGCGGCAGCAGTTCGGGCGGGTACGGCCCGGTCTTGCCGACGCGGTCCCAGAACGCGTCGAACCGCCGCGGGTTGGTCGGCGGCTGGCGGAACGCGTCGGCCAGCTTCGCCCGCGCCGTCGCCAACTGAGCCGTCGGGGACGCCTGCTCGATCCCGCGGTACACCTGGGCGGCGTCATCCGGGCGGTTCAGTTTGGCCAGTGCCTCCGCCACCCCGAGCCGGGCGGCGATGGACGCCCCGTCGATTTTCACCGCCTCCTGGAACGCGGCCAGTTCGCTCCGCACGTCGCCGGCCTGGGCGTAGCACGCGGCCACCCCGAGCTGGGCCTTCAGCCGCATCCCCTGCTTCCGCTTCACCGGCGGCAGGTTGGCGATGTCGTTCACCGCTTTCGACAGCAGGGGCAGGGCGGCCGGCCAGTCGCCGGCGGACAGCTTCGCCCGCCCGTCGAAATACCCGGCCAGCGGTTGGAGCGCCGGCACTTCGGTGGCCCGCTTGGCGACCGCCGCGGCGGACGGGTCGGCCAGGTCGAACAGGCGGTCGGCCACGTCCGCCAGGGCGGGGTCGGTGTCCGGCAGCCCGCCGGCCAGTTTGGTCAGCAGTTGCACCGCCTCGGCCTTCTTCCCCGCCCGGCTCTCCACCTCGGCCAACCCGAGCGCCAGGGTGGGGTGGTTCGGGCGGTTGGCCAGGCCGGCCTGCAAGATGGACCGGGCCTCGTTCAGATCGACCCCGGCCACCGCGTCGGCGTGGGTGAGCACCACGTCCGGGTCGTTCCGCCCGTCCGGCAGCTTCTCGAACGCGAACCGAATGTCGGCCTGGGCCTCGGCCCGGCGGTTGGTCGCCAGGTAGTACCGCGCCCGTGCCAGCCGGGCGGCCAGGTCGGTCGGCCGGTCCTGCGTCACCATCTGCCGCATCACCTCGTCCGCCTCAGCCTGCGACTCGGGGGTGTTCACGTCCCGTTTGAGCAGGTACGCCAGCCGCAGGTAGGTGTCCACAGGGGCGGTCTTGGTGGCGACCGCGGTGCGGAGGTGCCGGGCCGCCTCGGCCGGGTTGTGTGCATCACACGCGGCCAGAAGCTCGTACAACTCCGGGTCGGATTTGAACTCGGTAGCGGACAGCAGCCGGGTGACATGCTTCCGCCCGTCGCCGTACTTCTGAAGACCGATGTACAGTTTGGCCAGCTTGCGACGGTCGCCGTTCCGCCCGCCGTCGTAGGCCAGCGCCCGCTCGTACTCGCGGGTGGCCTCGTCGAAAAGGCGTTTCGCTTCACCGGGTCGGGCGAGAGACGACCGTGCCTGATCTTCGTACACCCCCGCCAGTTCGCCCATGATTTCCGCGTTCCCCGGCTGATATCCGAGGTATTGTTCATAAAACTTGACCGAAATTGCGTATTCTCTCTCTTCCGCCGCCGCCCGGGCCAGTCGCAGGAAGTTCGGCGCCTGGCGGTTGGTCTGGACCGCGTAAGCCAAACCGGCGAGGATTGCGACGCCGACCGACACCCCGAGGATGACGAGCAGCCGCCGGCGCTTCAGCATCCGGTTCGGCTGGAGGGGGGATCGGCGGCGGGCCATTTCGGACCTCGGAGGGGCGGCAAGGATGCCAAACACGGAAATTGTAGCTCTCGGTTTCCGTCCGGGGCGTGCTAAGTTGCCAGCAGAGACCGCGTGGGGGGTGCCGTTGGAACCGCCGATCGTCCTGAGTTTCGACGTGGAGGAACACGACCGCATCGAGGCGGCCGTCGGGCTGCCCGTTTCGAACGAGCGGCGGAGGGAGTACGCGGACCGGATGGCGACGGCCACCGAGCGACTGCTCGACCAACTGGCTGCGGCCGGGAACGTGCCGGCCACCTTCTATGTCGTCGGGCAGATCGCCGAGACGCACCCGCGGCTGGTGCGGGCCATCGCCGCCGCCGGGCACGAGGTGGGGTCGCACAGCCACGCCCACACCAGCGTCCGCCGGCACACCGCGGCCGGGTTCCGCGAGGACTTGAAGCGGAGCGTGGACACCCTTCAGCAGGTGATCGGCCGGCCGGTGTGCGGGTTCCGCGCGCCGACGTTCAGCGTCACGCGGGCCACCCCGTGGGCGGCGGACGTGCTGATCGAATCCGGGCTGCGGTACGACTCGTCGGTGTTCCCGATCCGGCACGACAGGTACGGGGTGTCGGACGCCCCGCGGCACCCGTTCTGGCTGGAAGGGGATGCCGGGCGCATCCTCGAACTGCCGCTGCTCACCTTCCAGATGCTGGGCAAGAACGTGCCGGTGGCCGGGGGCGGGTACTTCCGCCTGTTCCCGCCGGCGCTCGTCCGGGCCGGCATCCGCCAACTGCCCGCCGCCACGCCGGCCGTCGGGATGCTGTACTTCCACCCGTGGGAGTTCGACCCGGACCAACCGCGGCTGCCGCTCCAACGCATGGCCCGGTTCCGGACCTACGTGGGCATCGGCAAGACGACCGCCCGGCTGGACGACCTGCTCACCCGCTACCGTTCGCGGTTCCGGCGGGCGATCGACGTGGTCGAGGAGTTGGAACACCAGGCGGACCGGCTGCCCCGGTTCCGCCTGGCGCACGAGCATCTTCCGGCGATCAGCCCTGTTTGTTCGCCTTCCGCCGTTTGAGCGCGGCCAAGCCCATCGCACCCAGCCCGACCAGCCCGCTGACCACAGTGGCCGGCTCGGGCACGCACTCCGGCGGCCGCGGGTCGCAGTCGCACGGCGGCGGGGGGGGAGGAGGCGGGGGTGGCGGGGGAGGCG
The DNA here is from genome assembly GCA_022841795.1 of Fimbriiglobus sp. Taxonomy (GTDB): domain Bacteria; phylum Planctomycetota; class Planctomycetia; order Gemmatales; family Gemmataceae; genus JALHQU01. Next base: position 11,647 of record JALHQU010000112.1, on the reverse strand, counting down.
GCGGCGGGGCCGGGGGGATCGGCGGCGGCGGGGCCGGCGGGAGCGGGTTGACCGGCGAGATCGGCGGCGGGGTGACGACCACGTCCGACCCGTTCGGCACCGGCGGGAAGAACGCCTGCACCGGCGCACAATACACCGTGACGGCGGCCCCGACGGCGGCGACCGAGATCACTTTCGTGGCCAGGAATCGGACGACCATGTCCTGCTCCGATGGAATGTGAATCGGCGGGGGCCAATTCCGTCCGTGTCATCGGGCACGCCAAGTCCCCGGCTCCAGCCAAACCCGCCGGATTGCCCAGTAGCAGCCGGTTCTGCCGATTCCCCGGAAGCCCGCACACCCCGCACACCCCGGCGTTCGCCCCCAGTCGCTACCTGCCGCGGATCGGGCGTAACGCGGTCATCCGGCGCACCCGGCAGCAGCGGCGCCCCGTTCAACCATCTCACCGCCCCTTCCCATCTCCCGCACCCGTCGGCCCGGTCGAAGAACGATCCTGACGGAGCGATTCGACCCGCCGACACCGGAGGGTCGTGCCAGGAGGGCAGAACATGCGCGGCATTCGCACGGCCGGGGTCGGGTTGGCGTTGGCAGTTTCGAGCACCCCGGCGATCGCCCAGCAGCCCTCGCCGGCCGCCACGCTCGGCCGGGCGGTGGCCGACGAACCCGCCCAGGTGTCGGTCGTGCGGGCGGCGGCGCCGGACGCCCCGCCCACCGCCCTGTTCCCCCGCGGTCTGCTCCGCGCCCAGGCGACCCCGCCGGCCGGCGGGGGCACGCTTCCCCCGCCCCGCCCGGTGGACGGCCAGCCGAGCGTGACCGAACAGCGGGGCAACCCGCCCGTCACGGGTCCGGTGCCGAACGCGAGCGGCGGCACGACCGTCCCGTTCGGCGTGGTGCCGCAACCCGCTTATCCGAATTACGTCGTGCCGGGGTCGGGGGGGGTGGTTACCGGGCCGGTGCTGGTGCCGGCGTGCGACCAGATGCCGGGCGGGGGCATGTCCATCCCGGTGTCACCGTCCGCCCCGGCCGTCACCCCCGGCTCGGCGGTGCCGTGCCCGACGGTGCGGCTCGAAGACCCGTACCTGGCGCCGTACAACCCGCTGCTGCCGCGGGCGCGGAACCTGTTCACCGGGCTGTTCACCCAGCCGCTGCTGGCCGACCGCCTCACCCTCGGCGGCGAGTACCTGCTGTGGTTCGCCCGCGCTCAGGACGCCCCGCCGCTGCTGTCCACCAGCAGCCCGCAGTTCAACGGCATCCTCGGCACCGGCGACTCGCGGGTCATCTTCGGCAACCAGGCGCTGACGAACACCCTGCACAGCGGGGCGCGGTTCTCGGCCGCGTACCGACTGAACAACCTGTGGTCGGCCGAGGGGAACGTGTGGTTCCTGGGGCGGAACGCCGGCGAGTTCGTGGCCACCTCGAACCAGTTCCCGGTCCTCGCCCGCCCGTTCTTCGACGTGAACAACAACCGCAACTCGGCCCAACTGATCGCCGCCCCGAACCTGTCCACCGGGTCGGGCCGGATCAACTTCGACACCAGCCTGTGGGGGGCGGAGGCGAACCTGCGGCGGGCGGTCCTGTGCGGCCCGTGCTCGCACCTCGACCTGCTGGTCGGGTTCCGCCACTTCAACCTGGGCGAGACGTTGCAGGTCACCGAGCAGTTCGCCCGCACCGCCAACTCGAACACCGGCATCGGGGTGCCGACCGCCCTGTCAGGCACGGTGATCGATCGGTTCCGCACCGAGAACCACTTCTACGGGGTGAACGTGGGGCTGGCCGGCGAGCTGCGGCGGAGCTGGTGGTTCCTGCAGGGGCGGGCGGCGGTCGGGCTGGGCAGCATCTACCAGTCGGCCCAGATCGACGGGTCGCAGACGATCGTCACCACCACCGGGGTGCAGACCGCCCAGGGCGGGCTGCTCGCCCTGCCGGGGGCGAACATCGGCAGCTTCAACCAGACCAAGTTCGGGGTGATCCCGGAGGTGGGGCTGACGGTCGGGCTGAACCTGACGCCGAACCTGCGGTTCGGGGTGGGGTACAACTTCATGTACGTGAACAGCGTCATCCGCCCGGTCGGGCTGATCGACCCCGGGCTGGACGTGCGGCGGATCCCGAACTTCCCGGTGACGCCCACCCCGCCGGCCGTCAGCGGCGTCCGCCCGAGCAGCTTCCCGTTCCGCACGAACGACTTCTTCGTGCAGGGGGTGACGTTCTCGTTGTTCTGGACGTGGTGATTTGTTAGCCCGACGCGCGAGCGAGGGGCCAACCACCTGGTGGACGGGTGGTTGGCCCCTCGCTCGCGCGTCGGGCTAACAGAATTACTTCTCCCGGCGAACGGTCCAGTCTGTCAGTTGCTCCAGGATCATCCGGCACTCGGACCGCGGCAGGCCGTCCAGGGCGGCGCGGGCCGTCGCCGAGTGGTCCTCGGCCACCCGGCGGGCGTAGGCGAGCGAGCCGGCCCGCGTCAGCACGTCCGCCACCTCCCGCCGGTCCACGTCGGCGGACCGCAGCAGCCGGCGGAAGTCGGCCGCGGCGTTCGGCGGCAGGGTGTTCAGGGCGTGGATGAGTGGCAGCGTCAGTTTGCCCTGCGCCAGGTCCGTGCCCAGCGTCTTCCCGGTCTTGTCCGGGTCGCCGGTCAGGTCGAGCAGATCATCCGCGATCTGGAAGGCGAGGCCCAGGCAGCGGCCGTAGGTGCCCATCCGCTCGGCCGTCGCCTCCGTCGCCCCGGCGTACAGCGCCCCCAACCTCCCGCACGCCTCGGTCAGCGCCGCCGTCTTGCCGTCCACGATGGCGAAGTAGTCGGCCTCGGTCAGGTCCAGGTCGCCGCGGTGGCACACCTGCTTCAACTCGCCGCCGCACACCTTGTTCGTGGCCGCGCCGATCAGTTGGCACGCCCGCCCGTCCACCGTGCTGGTCAGGTGGAAGGCGTGGGTGAACAGCATGTCGCCGAGCAGGATGCTCACCTTGTTCCCCCACTCGGCGTTGAACGTCGGGTGGTGGCGGCGGGTGTCGGCCTCGTCCAGCACGTCGTCGTGAACCAGGGTGGCGGTGTGGATCATCTCCACCGCCGCCGCCAGGGTGTGGTGGGCCGGCACCACCTTCCCGCACGCTTTCGCCGTCAGCAGCAGCAGCGCCGGCCGCAGCCGCTTCCCGCGGTAGTGCTTCAGGTGGTGAATGAGCGGGGCGACCGGAGAGCGGAACTCGGCCAGGGCGTCGGCGAAGATGCGGTCGGCTTCGAGGATGTCGGCGGCGACCGGGGCGAACGGGAGGCGAACGGAGCCGTTGGCCGACGGGGAAGGGCGGAGGTCGGGTGTGGCAATCGGCATGGCGGCCCCCGGGGTGGCACGATCCGGGGCCGCCGCCGGCTGGTCGGGGCGGAGGCTCATCGGATCAGTTCTATGAACGCCCCGGCGGGTCGGCGTAAGTAGTAGGCACACTCCGTGTGCCGTTCTTCTCCGGGGTGAACCGGCGGCGTGAGCCGCCTGGGTTCGGTACACACCCGACGGGTTGACACCCGCGGTTCACCTCAGAACGGCACACGGAGTGTGCCTACTACTTATTCGGCGTCGCGGCGGAAGTCGCCGGACTTGCCGCCGCCCTTCCGCTCCAGCCGCACCTGCTCGACGGTCATCTCCCGATCGACCGCCTTCGCCATGTCGTACACCGTCAGGGCCGCCAGACTAACCGCAGTCAGGGCCTCCATCTCAACACCCGTGCGGGCGAAAACCCGGATCGTCGCCTCGATCCGCAGCGAATCCTCGGTCGGAAAGGTGAAATCCAGGGTGACGGACGTGAGCGGGAGGGGGTGGCATAGGGGGATCAGGTCGGCCGTTTTCTTCGCCGCCATGATGCCGGCCAGCCGGGCGACTTCCAGCACGTCGCCCTTGCTCAGCCCCTTGTCGCGGACGAGGGCGAGGGTGGCAGGCTTCATCCGCACCACCGCCGACGCCACCGCCACGCGGTCGGTCTCGGACTTGCCGCCGACGTCCACCATGCGGCTGGCCCCGCGGTCGTCGAAGTGGGTGAGTTCGGACATGAGAAGCCTCTGCTGGGTGAACCCCGACCGCCAGGTCGGTGGGTGGAGTGCAATCAAGCACCCACCGACCTGGCGGTCGGGGTTCACCGAGAATTACGCCACCTTCTTCCCCGCCGGGGTTTCCAGCCCGCGGCACGCCCGCCGCAGGCGGCGGATGCCCTCCAGGATTTGCACCGGCTCGCACACGCCGAAGCTCAGCCGCGTCTCGTTCGACCGCAGGTTGCCGTCCTCGTCCGGCACGTGGCCGAACTCGCCGGGCACGTACAGCACCCCCTCGGCCAGCGCCCGCTCCACCAGCGGGCTGCCGGGGCCGGTACGGATGTGGTCCGGGAACGTGGCCCACACGTACATGCCGCCGTCCGGCTCCGTCCACCGCACCGCCGGCCAGTCGGCGAACTCGGTCCGCATGGCCTGCACCATCGCGTCCCGCTTGTTCCGGTACACCCCCCGCAGCGTCTCGACGTGCCGCTGGTACGCCCCGCTCGCCATCAGCCGGTTGAGGATGTGCTGGCTCAGGTTGTTCGACCCGAAGTCGTGGTTGCCCTTCAGGTGGCACACCGGCGACACCAGTTCGGACGGCAACAGCGTGTACCCGGTCTTCAGCCCCGGCGCGCACGGCTTGGAGAACGTGGTGGTGTAGATGACGTACTCGTTCGTGTCGTCGAACTTCTTCACGCTCGGCCGATCCTCGCCGGTGTACCGCAACTCCCGGTATGCGGCGTCCTCCAGGATCAGGATGCGGTGCTTCTTGCTGAACTTGCGGGCCAGCTCGACCAGCCGCGGGCGGCGGTCGGCGGCCAGGCTCAGCCCGGTCGGGTTCTGGAAGTAGTCCACGGTGTAGATCAGCCGCACCCGGTCCAGCTCGCCGGTGCGGTCGAGCTTCGTCAGCAGCCCCTCCAGTGCGTCGAGGTCCATCCCGCCGTCGTCCATCGGCACGGTCAACACCTTCACCCCGTTGCTCGTCAGCACGCCGTGGTACACGAAGTACGACGGGGCCTCGCAGATGACGATGTCGCCGGGGTTGAACAGCACCTCGCCGAGCAGGTACAGCATCTGCTGTGAACCGGTCGTCAGCACCACGTTGCTCGCGCTCAGCCGGTGGTCGGCCGGCCGCACCCCGTCCGCCTCGCACACCCGGTTCAGCACCCGCTCGCGGAGTTCCGGCAGCCCCTGCGTGCTGCCGTACTGGAGCGCCACCCGCGCCGCCGCCGGGTCGGCCATCATCCCCGTCACCGCTTCGGTGACTTCCGCGGTCGGGAAGTGCGATTCGTCCACCAGCCCGGCGGCCAGGGAGATCAGCCCCTTCGTCTCGATCGCCTTCTGGATGAAGTAGCTGATCGGCGAGTCGGTGGTCCGGCGGGCGGTGTCGGACACGGGCAGCGGAGCGGGTGGCATAACAACCTCTCGGAAATGCGACCGGCCCCGGAGGGAATCTCCGGGGCCGGCACGGTGTGGTGTCTCGGGTACCCGGAAGTTACGGTGCGATGGCAAGAATCGTCTTGGCGGCGTGCGCGGCGGCGACCCGGACGGCTTTGTCGGCCGTCAGCGGGAACCGAACTGCGAACACGCCGACCACAGGCACACCGTTCCTACGGGATTGTGATGGGGCAAGTGTAATGTCGAAGGTGCGGCGCCGCAAGTGACGAAACGCACAACGGGCCGCTCACCGGGGGGATGGTGAGCGGCCCGTTGCGGGGAACGAGGAGTCCGGGGGGATGGACTCTTCGAGTTTGGGGCCGGCTCGTCACCGGGGGGATGGTGGCCGACGACCGGGGGGATGGTCGTCGGCATCGAGCCGGTCGGCGAGGCGTTCGTTGGGGGGATCGCCTCACCGGGAGGCCGGGCCGGTTGGGGTCGGCTTCGGCGAAAGGAACTAAAGCAGCGGGTGTGCCAATCGCCGCGGGTCGTGGGTAACTATCGCTCAACTCGTACCAATTGTGCGGGTTACGTCGTTTTGGCTCGGGCATCTTCTGTTTACACCGTGTACTCTGTACCCGGTACTTCTTGCAAACCCTCTCGGTGCAGGTACTTTTTGCAGCCCGCCGACTTGCAAAAAGTGCAACGTCTCCCGAAAGCCCGTCTGTGTTGGAGTTCACGCTTCAGCGTGAGTGAACGCCACTCACGCTGAAGCGTGAACTCCAACTCAAACCGCATTCAACAAGTCGATGAGCTGCCGCAGGCGGCCGTGGTTGTGGCGGTTGAACCGGAACTTGAGCCTCGGCAGGTCGGTCAGCAGCGGCTCGTTCGCCTCCTCCGGTAGCGCGTCGCACACCTCAAACGTCCCGCCGCTCAGCACGTCCGCGAACTGCTCGCGGATGGCGGTCAACAGCGCCTCAGACGGGCGGGCGGTCAGCCGCATCAGCAACTCGCCGCGGACGTACCTCATGCTGTGGTACACCCGGTAGAAGTTCGTCACCTCGGCCGCGGCGGCTTCGGCCGAGTCGGTGATCGTGTACAGGTGCAGGTCGGACGGCGAGATGTACCCCTGGGCGAGCAGGTCCTGTTGAATGAACTCCTGCCACCGCTTCCAGTACGTCCCGCCCGGCTCGTCTACCAGCACGATCGGGAACACGTGCGACTTGCCGGTCTGCACCAGGGTGAGCGTCTCGAACAGCTCGTCGTGCGTGCCGAACCCGCCGGGGAACAGCACCACCGCGTCCGACTCCTTAATGAACGCCAGCTTGCGGGTGAAGAAGTACCGCATGTTCATCAGCTTGGCGTCCCCGTGGATGACCGGGTTCGCCCCCTGCTCGAACGGCAGCAGGATGTTCAGCCCGAAGCTCCGCTCCCGCCCGGCGCCGTCGTGCCCGGCGTGCATGATCCCGCTGGCCGCCCCGGTGATGACCATCCACCCGCCCTCAGCCATCCGCCTGCCGAACTCGACCGCGGCCAGGTACGCCGGGTGGTCCGGCGGGGTGCGGGCGGAGCCGAACACGGTGGCCTTGCGGGTGCCGCGGTAGGCGGCGAACACGCGGAAGCAGTGCCGCAGCTCCTTCAGCGCCGCCGCCAGCAGCTTGGCGTCGGCCCGACTGGCCCCGTCCGTCACCAGCTTGTCCGCCACCTCGCGGATCTGGGCGACGTACTGGGCGATGTCGTCCAGTTGCCGCCCGGTGGCGTCGGTCTTGAGGAACGACTCGAACGGGGTGTCCGGGGCGGGCGGTTGAGTCATGCGACGGCCTCCGTGTGCGGAGGCGTATTGTAGGCGGGGGTGCAACCGCCGGACGGGGGTGGTACAGTGCGGGCGAAGGAGAACGACATGGACCGCCAAGAACATCGCGACCCCAGCTACACCCACTCCGACGAAGATGGCTTGGAATACATCCGAGCGACGATGGCGGCGGCACAGAAGCGAAAAGGCGTGTCGCCCGTTTTCAACGAGCAGGGCGAGTTGATCGACGAGAACGGCGAACCGATCCGACTCGTCATCGACCCGCCGGACGTGTTCCACGTTCACTACACCGATCTGGCCAGGCACCAGCTATTCTGGCTGTGTCAGCCGGAGTGGGCGGTGGTGTACGCTCGCCTGCCCGAACTGCTCGCCCAGGGCCATGACGGCAAGTACGCGGTTGTGGAAGGGGACAAGATGGTGGTGGTCGCTGACCGATTGGATGCTCTCACAGCCGTGGATCAACGGCCGTTCGGCGTTGCCCGATACTATCCGATTCACGAGTATTACCCGCTCGGCCGCCGCACGCCCAGGATCCGGAGATGCCGCGCTACCAGTTCGCCGTCCAACCGGACGGACTGACGCTTCGCGTCAAAATCGGCCTGGATCAACAGACGATCGGCCGGCTGCTATCCGCCGGACTGACGCCGCCCCGGTCGCTGACCGTAGACGCTCTGGTAGACACCGGGGCCGATTTCACCGGCGTGTCGGCGGCGGTGATCGCCCAACTCGGATTGCCGTACCTCACGACCGTTCAAACTCAGACGGCTTCCGGGGTCGCGGTCCAGCGGCAGTTCTGGGCGAGCGTCGGTCTACCTCGTCCTCTCAAAACCCGCAATCGCAATCCTGGCACCCGCAACTGATCGTCAACGAGATGACCGCCCCGCCCGCCGGGTTCGATTGCCTCATCGGTCTGAACCTGCTGATGGGGGGAGTGTTCATCCTCAACGGCCCGGCCGGGTGGTTCGTGATCGACTTCTGACCCTCTCCCGCCGGAATGGGAATGGGGTAGAATGTCCGCACCTCCCGCCGGAGACCGCCGTGAGCGCCGCCGCCGACGACATCCTCGAACTGCTGCCGGCCGACCCGTACGCGGATCGGTCGCTGCCCACCGCCGCCCCGAAGATCGCCAACGTGCCCGGCCGCCTCGGGTCCGACCCGTACTGCCGGACGATGGCCGCCCTCGGCCCGCCGTGGACCCGCCGGCTGTCCAAAGCCGCCCTGCTCATCCCCAAGATCCGCGACTTCGAGGCCCGGTTCCTCACCCTGAACGGCGAGGACATGAAGACGGCCAGCATGGCCCTCCGCGGGCGGTGCCGGGGCGGGGTGGATTTGGACCGGTACATCCCCGAGGCGTTCGGGCTGGCGTGCGCCGCCATCCGCCGCGTCCACGGGTATCAGCCGTTCGACGTGCAGCTGGCGGCCGGCGTGGTGATGCACTTCGGCGGACTGGTGGAGTTGGCCACGGGCGAGGGGAAGACGCTGTGCGCCATCGCCCCGGCGTACCTGAACGCGCTGCCCGGCAAGGGCGTCCACGTGACCACGGTGAACGACTACCTGGCCAAGCGGGACGCGGAGGAGATGGGGCCGGTGTACTCGCTGCTCGGCATGAGCATCGGCTGCCTGCAACAAAAGATGGAGGACCAGGCCCGGCAGCAGGCGTACCAGTGCGACATCACCTACGGCACCGGCAGCGAGTTCGGGTTCGACTTCCTGCGGGACCGGATGAAGCTGCGGGGCGGGCAGGCGTCGGCGTCCCCGTTCTGGGCGGCGTGGACCGGCGGCGGGGGCAAGCGGCAAGACCCGCGGGTGCAGCGGGCCGAGCCGTCGCTCAACTATGCCATCGTGGACGAAGCGGACAGCATCTTCATCGACGAGGGCCGCACCCCGCTGGTCATCGCCAACCCCACCCGGCCCGCCACCGAAGAAGAGCAGGTGGTGTACTGGTGGGCGGACAAGGTGGTGAAGGAGATGAAGCGGGACACGCACTTCACCATCAACCTGAAGAAGGAGAAGCCGGAGTTGACCGACGAGGGGCGGCACCTGGTGCGGTACTCGAACCCGCCGTCCGGCAAGCACGCGCACGCCATGGACAAGCTGATCCAGCACATCGAGAAGGCGATCATGGCGTACTTCCGCTTCCACCGGGACGAGCACTACATCGTGACGGACGAGAAGAAGGTGGTGATCGTGGACGAGCGGACCGGCCGGCCGATGCCCGACCGCCACTGGCAGGAGGGGCAGCACCAGGCGGTGGAGGCGAAGGAGAAGGTGCCCATCACCCTGCAGTCCGACCACGCCGCCCAGGTGACGTACATGAACTTCTACCGCCTGTACAAGAAGCTGGGCGGCATGTCCGGCACCCTGCTGCCCAACTTCTGGGAGCTGCGGAAGGTGTACCGCCGGTGGACGACCAAGATCCCCACCAACCGCCCGGTCATCCGCCGCCAGTACCCGGACGAGGTGTACCCGACCGAGCAAACCAAGTTCGAGGCGGTGGTGCGGCAGGTGCAGGAGATGGTCGCCGCCGGGCGGGCGGTGCTCATCGGCACGCGGACGGTAGACAAGTCGGAGAAGCTGTCGCAGATGCTGGCCGCGGCGGGGGTGGAACACCGGGTGCTGAACGCCCGCCAGGACAAGCAGGAGAACGAGATCGTCGCCCAGGCCGGGCAGCCGGGGCGGGTGACGGTGGCGACGAACATGGCCGGGCGGGGTACGGACATCAAGCTCGGGCCGGGGGTGGCGACCGCCGGCGGGCTGCACGTCATCGGCACCGAGCGGCACGACGCGGCGCGGGTGGACCGGCAACTGGCCGGGCGGGCCGGGCGGCAGGGCGATCCCGGCTCGGCCCAGTTCTTCCTCAGCCTGGAAGACCAGCTACTGGAAGGGCTGGGGCTAAAGCGGAAGGACGCGCTGGCCGCAGCCGGGAAGCGGGGCGGCAACCGCAACTGGAACCAGTACCTGCCGCTGTTCCGGCAGGCCCAGAAGCGGATGGAGAAGAAGCACCGCCGCCAGCGGGTGGACCTGATGAACTACGACAAGCACCGCCAAGAGCAGCTTTCGGACCTGGGCGCCGACCCGTATGTGGACTGAGCGCCACCGCTGCGAGCGGGTCTTCGCTGGTGTCCCGGCTTCAGCCGGTCTTTTCGGCGACCACGACCGGCTGAAGCCGGGACACCAGCGAAGAGTCACCCCGTGTACATCTTCTCCGCGGCGGCCACGCCCGCCCCCGGCGTCACCTTCACCCCGGCCCCGGCCAGCACCGTCTCCAGCGCCGCCAGCACCAGCAGCACGCTGCTCGGCTTGCTGTTGTGCCCCATCAGGCCGATCCGCCACGCCTTCCCCTTCAGGTCGCCCAGCCCGCCGCCGATCTCGATGCCGAACTCGCTCAGCAGCCGCTTGCGGCAGGCCAGGTCGTCGGTGCCGTCCGGGATGCGGACAGCGTTTAGTTGCGGTAGTTGGCAATCCGGGTCGGCGGTGTAGCTCAGCCCGATCGCCTCCAGCCCGGCCTTCAGCGCTTTGTGGTTCCGCAGGTGCCGCGCCCACCGCGCCTCAAGTCCCTCCTCCAGCACGATCCGCAGCCCCTCCCGCAGGGCGTACACCATGCTGATCGGGGCGGTGTGGTGGTACGCCCGGTCGGTGCCGCCCCAGTAGCTCTCGATCAGCGTCAGGTCGAGGTACCAGCTCTGCACCTTCTCCTTGCGGCCTTTGAGCTTCGCCACCGCCCGGTCGGAGAACGTCACCGGGGCCAGCCCCGGCGGGCAGCCCAGCCCCTTCTGCGAGCAACTGAACGCCGCGTCGATGCCCCACTCGTCCACCTTGAGCGGGGTGCAGCCGAGGCTGGTCACGCAGTCGGCCACCAGCAGCACGTCGAACTCGCGGCACAGCTTGCCCACTTCTTCGAGCGGCTGGAGCGCCCCGGTGCTGGTCTCGGCGTGAACGAGGCCGAGCACCTTCGGCCGCACCGCCTTCAGCGTGTCTCGTAGTTGCTGGAGGTCGAACACCTTCCCCCACGGGGCTTTCAGAGTGGTCAGTTCGGCCCGGCACCGCTCGGCGATCTCGATCATCCGGTTGCCGAAGTACCCCATCGAGCACACCACCGCCTTGTCCCCCGGCTCGATCAGGTTGACCAGGCACGTCTCCATGCCAGCCGTGCCGGTCGCCGACACCGGGAACGTCAGCCGGTTCTTCGTCACGAACACCTGCCGCAGCATGTCGGCGGTCTCGGTCATGATGTCCAGGAACTGCGGGTCGAGGTGGCCGAGCAGCGGGGTGGTCATGGCCGTCAGCACCCGCGGGTGGGCGTCGGACGGGCCGGGGCCGAGGAGCAGGCGGGGGGCGGGGGTGAGCTGGCCGGGGATGGTCATGAGTGTGCCGGGGTCGGGGTGGGATCAGAGAGCAGTATCGGGAAGCTGGCGGGGAAGGGAAGTGGCGGGTGTCGTCGCCGCGAGCC
>JALHQU010000111.1 GCA_022841795.1 Fimbriiglobus sp. | reverse complement strand
CCCGGACGGAAGAAAGGGGCGACCACCCCGACCAAGCGGAAAAGGGCCGGTTGGGATGACGAATACCTGTTGCAAGTATTGCAAGGGATTACAGGCTGATGTAGTGCGGTAGCCCTGCATCAGCTCGTGAGCAACGATTTGTGTTACCTCACAGCTCGAATAACCGCAGCCACTGCCTGGTTTGGAATCAACTTCGAGTTCTGGGGACAGGTAGATGATCTGGCTATGGCCCGGACGGATCGGCCCTTTCAACCTGACACCCCTCGCGGTGGTGCGATGAACCAGATCTTCCGCTCCTCTAATTTCTGGTAATCTGCTTCTGGAATGGAGGCAAGCACACGCAGCACCGCCTTTGTCCGGCGTGAGTCCATGCGATCATTGAGTGTGATTCCTGTTCTTGCATGTCCCGTTAGCGGTGTGCGGGCAATGTTGAAATCCTTGATAACCTGGTCCCAATCTCGATGGCTGTCTGTCGTGGACATGGCGATCTCCGAAGTTGATGTCGGCAGTTTCGATTCTATTCGGTGTAGTGACGCCCCGCCGGGCGCCCGTCTCGTACCATGCCGGCATGACCGCGTTCGATCGGTTCCGCCAGTCCGCCGACACCGTCCGCCCGCAGGCGGCGGTGGTGTTCGGCTCCGGGTTGGCTGCCGCCGCGTCCCCCGCCTTCACCCCCGTCGCCACCATCCCCTACGCCGACATCCCCGGCATGGCCCCGCCGGGCGTGGCCGGGCACCGCGGCGAACTGGCCGTCGGGCACTGGGCCGGGGTGCCGGTGGCGGTCGGGTTCGGTCGCGTCCACTTCTACGAGGGGCACCCGTGGGAGCGGGTGACGCGGCTGGTGCGGGTGGTGGCCGAGTTGGGGGTGCGACGGGTGATCCTGACGAACGCCGCCGGCGGCATCCGCGAGGATTTGAACCCCGGCGACCTGATGGCCATCCGCGGGCACCTGAAGCTGCTGGACGCGGGGGGGTGGAAATCGACCCCCCTCACCCCCAGCCCCTCTCCCCAGGGGGCGAGGGGAGCAAACTCCTACTCCCTCCTCGCCCCGGACCTGCCGTCCGGCATCTACGCCGCGCTCACCGGCCCGTGCTACGAGACGCCGGCCGAGATCCGCGGCCTGCGGGTGATGGGCGCAGACGCGGTCGGCATGTCCACGGCGGTGGAGGCCGAAACCGCGGCCGACCTCGGGCTGGCGGTGGCCGGGGTGTCGTGCATCACGAACAAGGCCGCCGGACTGGGCAGCGGTGTGCTATCTCATCAGGAGGTGGAGGAGACGGCGCGGACGGCGGTGGGCCGGCTGGGGGCGGTGATCGGCGGGCTGCTGCGAATCTGACCGCGGTTAGTCGGTCGTCCGGTGTACAGTCACCCGATCGACGGGGTAAACTACGCCGACTTTTCGCATTTTCCGCATGTGGAACCCCGCCCCGCTCGGCTAGTCTAATCCTCTACCTCCTCACTCTCCCCTCAGTTGGCTTTGATTGGATCATCGAACTTGAGGAACGCACCGTGACGGACTCCGTGGTTCGGGTGGTCGGGTTGGGGCTGGTGTTCGGGTTCGGGTTGACGCTCATCGCCCGGCGGGTGGCCGGGGCGGTCGGTCTGTACGACCGCCCGGACGGCCGGCGGAAGATCCACGCCCAGCCGGTGGCGGTGGTCGGCGGCGTCACCCTGTTCGTCAGCACCGTCCTCACCCTCCTGTTGGCGGCCCTGTTCGACCCGGCGGTGGCGACGGTGTTGGCCGAAGCCTCCGGCCGGGCGGTGTGGCTGCTCGCCGCCGCCGGGGTGATCGTGCTGGTCGGCGTGTACGACGACCTGAAGACCCTCCGCGCCCGGTTCAAGCTGGCCGGGCAGTTGGCCGCCATCCTGATGGCCGTGGTCGGCGGCGGGTTCGTCATCGACCGGGTGAGCGTGTTCGGCCTGTCGCTCGAGTTCGGCGTGTTCGCCGTGCCGGTGACGGTGCTGTGGTTCCTGGCGGCGGTGAACGCGCTCAACCTGATCGACGGCATGGACGGCATGCTCGGCACCCTCGGGCTGGTCATCTGCGCCAGCCTGGGGCTGATGGCGGTGGCCGGCGGGCACGGGTTCGCCGCCCTGGTGGCGTTCGCCATGGCCGCCGGGCTGGCCGCCTTCCTGTGGTTCAACCTGCCGCCGGCGCGGGTGTACCTGGGGGACGCCGGCAGCATGCTCATCGGGCTGGTGGTGGCCGCCCTGTCGGTGCAGTGCGCGCTCAAGAAGGCGGCGGCGGCGGTGGCCATCCTCGGCCCGGTGTCGCTGCTGGTGCTGCCGTTCCTGGACACCGGGGCGGCCATCGTCCGCCGCAAGCTGACCGGCCGCGGGCTGGCGGTGGCCGACCGCGGGCACCTGCACCACCTGCTCCAGAAGCGGGGGTGGTCGGTCAGCCGGTCGCTGCTGCTGGTCGGCGGGCTGGCGCTGGTGGCCGCCGCCGGGGCGGTGGCCGGGGCGTACTACGAGAACGACCTGATCGCCGTCCTGTCCGCCGCGTCGGTGGTGGTGCTGCTGCTGGTCGGCCGGCTGTTCGGGGTGGCCGAGGCGCGGCTGATCGCCAAGCGGACGGTGTCCGCCCTGTCCACCACCGTCACCCGCCCGGCCGAGGTGGAGATGGAGGTGCGGCTGCAAGGGACGGCCGAGTGGGAAGAGGTGTGGCGGGAGATCACCGGGCGGGCGGCCGACCTGGCCCTGACCGCCGTGCATTTGGACGTGAACGCCCCGCTGTGGCACGAGGGGTACCACCGGCGGTGGGAGAAGCGGGGGCACGACCCGGACCGGCTGGCCGGCTGGCGGGTGGACCTGCCGCTGGTCGGGCACGGGCAGGTGATCGGCCGGCTGACGGTGTTCGGCGACCGCGGGGCGGAGAACATCGGGGAGAAGCTGGCCGAGGTGTCCGCCCTGGCCCGCAAGGCCGAGCAGTTGGCCCACCACGCCACCCAGCCGTATGTGACCGCGGCGGCGGTCGCGGCGGCGGTCGCGGCGGACACCGCCGCCGCCCGCGCCCCCCGGTCGGACGGCCCCGCCGCTCGGCTCCCGCAGTCCGCCTGACCGCACCACCCGCACCACCCGCCCGTCCGGACCCCGCCCCCGCCCGGTCGCCCGTTTTCCCCCTCGCCCCCCGCCCGCCCCGGCTGGTACCGTGGTCGGGAAGCGCACCGCAGGAACCCGCACCGTGTCCGACCGCACCGCGTACCAGGCCGACGCCACCGGCTCCGCCCCGACCATCCTCCAGTCCGTTTTGCGCCGCTGGCCGCTGGTGCTCATCGGGCTGGTGGCCGGCGGGGTGGCCGGGGTGCTCGGGTACCTGGCCCAGTCGCCCACCTACCAGTCCGCCGCCCAGCTGCAGGTGATCAAGCGGGACAACGCGCGGGCGAACGACGTGCGGTTCGGGTACGTGGACGACTACGTGTCCACCCAGTTGGAACTGCTCAAGTCGCAGCGGATCCTGGAAGCGGCGGCCAAGCTGTTGATCGACAAGAAGGAGTACGGGGTGTCCCCCGAGTTCCGCCAGCAGTTGGAGGGCAACCCGTGGGCGGCGCTCAAGTTCAAGCTGACCGCCACCCGCAGCCGGGAGACCGGCGGCACCGGCACGCTCGGCAACTCGATCGTCAACCTGACGTTCAACGGGGACAACCGGCGGGACACGCAGGCGGTGCTGGAGGCGGTCATCGACGCGTACAAGAACGACCTGAAGGCGGTCACCAAGACGAGCCAGGACAGCACGGTGGAGAAACTGCGGGTGGAGCGGCAGAGCGCGAAGAACCTGGTCGATGCGGAGGGGGTCAGGAAGAAGGAGTTCGAAACGCGGCAGAACGACATCGCCAAAGAGCCGCCGGCGACGATCACCACCCGGCTGACGAACAGCAAGGCCGACAAATTCCGGATCGAACTCCAGCTGGGCGAAGTGAAAGCCCAGCTCGACGCCATCTCGAAGGCGGGCAAGGACCGGACGGCCCGGCTGATGGTGTTGTCCATTTTAAGCGGCGGGCGGAAGGTGGGGCCGGACCCGACGGCCAACACCCTGGAGGGGTCGAAGCTGGCCCTGGACCTGAAGCGGAAGTCGCTGCTCGAGACCCTCGGCCCGGACCACCAGCTGGTGAAGGAGGTGGACAGCCAGTTGGCGATGGTGAAGAGCGAGACCGCCCGGCTGAACCCGGACAACCCGTCCGGGGACATCGACGAGCTGGCCATCTACCGCGAGCAGTTGTTGCAGCGGAAAGCCGGGTTGGACTACCAGCTGAATCAGCTCACCGAACTCATCCGCGAGGACACCAAGGCGCTGGACCAACTGGGCGTCCTCATCCCGGAGATGAACCTGGTGCAGACGCGGCTGACCGAACTGAACCGGCTGTGGAACGACCTGGACACGAAGTACAAATCGGCCGCCGAGGCCCAACTGGCCGAGACCCAGATCACGGTGTACGAGGCGTCGGTGCTGAACAAGCCGGCGGAAGGTTCGCAGATCGGCCCGGTGCTGCTCACCTGGCTGCTGCCCGGGTTCTTCCTCGGCGGGCTGGTGGGCGGCGGGCTGGCCCTGCTGCTCGAACTGCGGGACAAGAGCTTCCGCAGCCCGGCCGAGATCCGCGAGCGGCTGGGGGTGCCGGTCATCGGCCACCTGCCCACCATCCGCACCGGCATGGCCCGCGAGGCGGACGTGTCCGACGCGTACGACCCGACCCTGGTGGCCGCCCTGCGGCCGAAGTCGGTGGAGGCGGAGGCGTACCGCGGGGTGCGGGCGCAGGTGGTGCAGATGTGCGAGAAGGACGGGCACAACGTGATCCAGATCACCAGCCCCACCCCCGGCGACGGCAAGTCCACCCTGGCCGCCAACCTGGCCATCTCGCTCGCCCAGTCCGGCAAGCGGACGGTGCTGCTCGATTGCGACTTCCGCAAGCCGCGGGTTCACAAGCTGTTCGCCCTGACCAAGCCGGAGGTCGGGCTGGCGTCCGTCACCAACGGGGACACCGCCCTGGCCGACGCCGTCCGGCCGAGCGACATCGACAACCTGAGCCTGCTGCCGTGCGGCCCGCGGCCGGGCAACCCGGCCGAGTTGCTATCCAGCCCGAAGTTCGCCCAGGTGCTGGACCAACTGAAGGCGCAGTACGACTTCGTCATCGTGGACACCCCGCCGCTGCTGGCGGTGAGCGACCCGCGGGTGGTCGCCCAGCGGGTGAGCGGGGTGGTGCTGGTGTTCCGCATCACCAACAAGGCCCGCCCGCTGGCCGAGCGGTCGAAGGAGCTGCTCACCGACATGGGCGCGTCCCTGCTCGGGGTGGTGGTGAACGGCGGGGTGAAGTCGGCCGAGTACGGGTACGGGTACAGTTACGGGGCCGGGTACAATTACACCTACGAGTACGACTACCAGTACGCCGAAGGGACCGACGACCAGTCCAAGTTCTGAGAGTTGTCTCCCCCTTC
Source organism: Fimbriiglobus sp. (assembly GCA_022841795.1). GTDB lineage: Bacteria > Planctomycetota > Planctomycetia > Gemmatales > Gemmataceae > JALHQU01. The sequence goes on along the minus strand of JALHQU010000111.1, from coordinate 17,103 downwards.
CTTCCTAGGGAAGGGGGCCGGGGGGTTAGGTGGTCCGACCCCTCCCCCCAACCCCCTCCCCCACAGGGAGAGGGGGAGAAAGAGTCCGACCCACCATGCTCCCGCTCGCCGACACCCACGTCCACCTGCTCGCCGGGCGGGACGACGGCCCTCGTTCCGATGACGAGGCCGTCGCCCTGTGCCGCATGCTGGTGGCCGAGGGGGCGAACGCCGCCACCGCCCTCGCCCACCAGAACCCCGGCTACCCGGACAACACCCCGGACCGCCTCCGCACCGCCGCCGCCGCCCTGGCCGCCGACCTGACGGCGAAGAACATCCCGCTGGCCGTGTACCCGACGGCCGAGGTGATGCTCGGGGCGGACACGGTGGCCGACTGGAAGGCCGGGCGGCTGTTGTCCGTCGGCGGGGCGGGCAAGTACCTGCTGGCCGAGATGCCGCACGCCGCGTTCCTCGACCCGCGGCCGTTCGCCGCCGACCTGAAGCCGCTCGGGGTGCGGCTGATCGTCGCCCACGCCGAGCGGTACGACCCGCTCCTGCACGACCCGCAGTTGGCCGCCGAGTGCATCGCCGCCGGCTGCCTCATCCAGGTGACGGCCGAGGCGTTCACCGAGTTCGGCGGGCGGGACGCGGCTGCCCTGCGGCACTGGGCCGAGCGGGGGATGATCCACCTGCTCGGGTCGGACGGGCACCGGCTGGACCGCCGTCCGCCGCGGCTGCGGGCCGGGTACAAAGTGTTGGAGCGGTGGGCGGGGGCGGCCGCCGCCGAGCGGATCGCGGCCATCTGGGGCGGGGCGGTGCTGCAGGGGCTGACGGTCAACCCGCCACCGCCGAAGCCGCCGACCAAGAGCTGGTTCCGCCGGCTGTTCGGGTGACGGCTACCTTCCGCCGCCGCCCGCTTCTACCCTGAACGGGTGCGTCCGTCGCCGGCCGATCGCCTCCATGCCAATCCTCGTCACCCTGTTGCTGTTCGCCGTGGTGGTGTACGCCGGCTGGCCGCCGCCGGCGTTCGACCTCACCCCGCGGCAGTCGGCCGTGTTCACCGCCTGCCTGGTGCTGGCGTCGGTGAGCGCGGCCGCGCTGGTGAGCGGGTCGGTGGCGCGGGCGGTGAACCGCCACCTGGACCGCCGGGCGGTGATCGCCCGCCGCTACCTCCGCTGGCGGCAGGCGGCATTCTTCCTGAACGTCGGCATCACCGTACTGTGCCTGTTCGCCGCCGGCTGGGGGTGGACGGTCCGCACGCAGGTGCTGGTGGAGTGGCGGGGGATCCACCGGCTGGCCCCGTTCGCCGAACTGCTGGTGCCCGCCCCGTACCTGGTCACGCTCGTGCTGAACTGGGCGGTGTACTGGCCGGCCGAGCGGGCGCTGCACCTGGCCGGCGGGGCCGACCGCCCGTTCTGGTCGCTGTTCGGGTACTGGCTGTACCACGCCCGCCAGTTCGCCGTCATCGTGTTCCCGCCGGTGGCCCTGGGCGCCGCCCACCAGACGGTGTCCCGGTACTTCCCGCAGGCCGCCCACTCGTGGTGGTACCAGGGGCTGATGCCGTTGGCGGCGGTGGCCGTCGCGCTGGTGCTGCCGCTCGCCCTCCGCCCGCTGCTCGGGCTGAAGCGGATGCCGGCCGGCCCGGTGCGGGACCGCCTGCAGGCGACCGCCGGGCGGGTGCGGGTGCGGTACGCCGAGTACCTGCTGTGGCCGACGCGGGGGGCGATGGCGAACGCGCTGGTGGTCGGGCTGGTGCCGTGGGCGCGGTACGTGGTGTTCACCGACCGGCTGCTGGACGGGCTGGACGCGGACGAGTTGGACGCCGTCCTCGGGCACGAGGCCGGGCACGTGCGGCACTGGCACCTGCCGTACTACCTGCTGTTCTTCCTGCTCAGCAGCACGGCCGTGACGATGACGGTGGTGCTCGGGGTGAAGGCCGTCGGGTGGGAGCACTCGGCCTGGGCGAACGACCTGCTCACCCCGCTCACGCTGGCCGGGCTGGGGCTGTACCTGTTCGCCGTGTTCGGCTGGCTGTCGCGGGTGAGCGAGCGGCAGGCGGACGTGTTCGGCAGCCGGGCGGTGTCGTGCGGCGACCCGGCGTGCGGCGGGCACACCGCCGACACCCCGCTGGCCGGCCGCAGGACGGCCGTGTGCCCGACCGGCGCCCGCACCATGGCCCGCGCCCTGGAGCGGGTGATGCTGCTCAACGGCCGGGAACCGGAGCAGGCCGCCCGGCGGTTCTGGCCGCGGCTGCTCGGGTGGGTGCGGGCGTGGCAGCACGGGCCGATGTCGGCGCGGGTGGAGTTCCTGCACCGGGTGGCCGAGCGGCCGGCGCTGGCCGCCGCCCACGACCGCAAGGCGTTCGGCGTGCGGGTGTTCCTGGTGGTGGCGCTGGCGGCGGTGATCGCCGCGGCGGTGTACGCCGGCGGGCGGCAGATGTGGGAGTGGATTTGAGGTGCCGACCGGCCGGCGGTTCTGAGGCCCGAAGGGCCGGGATCCCTCAGCCCAGGGCGAGGAGCGGAGCGACGACGCCCTGGGTCACGGGAGCAAAAGGACATCCGCCCTGAAGGGGCGGGACACGTCTGTCGCCCTTTCAGGGCTTGGAGAATCGTCTGGGGCTACCCAGGGCGTCGCTCGCTGGCGCTCGCTCGCCCTGGGCTGAGGGATCCCGGCCCTTCAGGCCGAAGAGTTGGTCGGCCGAGGATCGCCACCCCATATGGGAAGGGATTCTGGTCGCCACAAACGCCGAACGGCCGGGTTTCCCCGGCCGTTCGTTCGGTTCGCCCCGCCGGTTACAGCTTGCCGGCTTCCTTGTACATCACCCGCTTCCGCAGGGTCGGGTCGTACTTCTTCAGTTGGATCCGCTCTTTGGTGTTGTTCCGGTTCTTCTGCGTGAAGTAGCAGTGCGAGCTTTCGCTGCTCACCAGCTTGATGATGCCGCGAGCTTCTTTCGACTTGGCCACGGGTCGTCTCCGCTAGTCGGTCGGTGATCCGGTGAGAAGTGAGAATGATAGCAGCCACCCGCCCGGCCGGGGAGGGGGAATTCCGCACCGTCTCGGCGAACCGGCGGCGTCAGCCGCCTGGGTGGTTCGAACCACCCGCGGGTTCACACCCGCGGTTCGCCGGAATCGCCGAACACCGCCTCCACCCGCTCCCACACCAACCGGGCGTCGAACCCCAGATACCCCGGCGGGTACTCGGCCGCCTTCCGCCGCGCCCGCTCCAGTTGGGTGCGGGCGCCGGTCACGTTCCCCCGCTCCCGCTGGTACAGCGCCACCGCGGCGTGGATGAGCGACTGCACGAACCGGCGGTCGGCCGGCGGGCACGCCCGCCACAGGTGCTCCCACACCTCGTGCGCGTCGAAGTACCGGCCATCCAGGAACAGGCGGAGGCCGTCGGCCAGCCGGGGGTCGGCGGTCACGCCAGGATGTCCTTCACCACCCGGCCGTGAACGTCCGTCAGGCGGAAGTCGCGGCCGGCATACTTGTACGTCAGCTTCTCGTGGTCCAGCCCGAGCTGATGCAGGATGGTGGCGTGCAGGTCGTGCATATGCACCTTGTTCTCGACCGCCGCCGCGCCGAACTCGTCCGTCGCCCCGAACGCGAACCCCGGCTTCACCCCGCCGCCGGCCAGCCACACGGTGAACCCACCCGGGTTGTGGTCGCGGCCGGTGCCGTTCTTCTCGGCGTAGGGGGTGCGGCCGAACTCCCCGCCCCACCACACCAGCGTGTCCTCCAGCAGCCCCCGCTGCTTCAAATCGGCGAGCAGCGCGGCGATCGGCCGGTCCACCGCCCTGGCGTGGTCGCCGTGCTTCGCCAGATTCGAGTGCTGGTCCCACGCCGGGTTGGCCGACCCGTCGCCGTAGGTCACCTGCACGAACCGCACCCCCCGCTCGCACAGCCGGCGGGCCATCAGGCACTGCCGGCCGAACGTGTCCGTCGTCTTCTCGCCGATACCGTAAGCCGATTTCGTGTCCTTCGTCTCCGTCGCCAGGTCGAGCGCGTCCGGGGCGTACTGCTGCATCGCCCACGCCGTTTCGTAAGACTGGGCCACCGCCTCGAACTCGGCCTCGCCGGGCGTCCGCTTCATCTGCTCGGCGGTGAGTTCTCGTAGCAGGTCGAGCCGCTTCTGCTGGTCAGCCACCGACGCCGCTGACTTCAGGTTGCGGACGGTCATCTCGTCGGCCGACCCGCCGGCCTTGCCCAGCGGGGTGCCCTGGTACACCGCCGGCAGGAACGCCGGCCCGTAGTTCCGCGCCCCGCCGTTGCCGGTGCTCGGGGCGATGGACACGAACCCGGGCAGGTTCGCCCCCTCCGACCCCAGGCCGTACAGCACCCACGCGCCCATGCTCGGCCGGACGAACGTGGTGCTGCCGCAGTGCAGGAACAGCGTCGCCGGGCCGTGCGCCACGCCCTCGGTGTGCAGGCTGTGGACGAAGCACAGGTCGTCCACCTTCTTCGCCACCTCCGGGAACAGGTCGGACGCCCACCGCCCGCACCGGCCGTGCTGGGCGAACTTCCACAGCGGCTTCATCACCCGCTGGGACGACCCCTTCATGCCGGTGTTGGCCAGCACCCGCGCGTCGTCGAACGCGAACTGCTTGCCGTCGTCCGTGTCCAGCCGTGGCTTGCGGTCGAACGAATCGACGTGGCTCACCCCGCCCTGCATGAACAGGAAGATGACCCGCTTCGCCTTCGGGGCGAAGTGCGGCTTCTTCGGTGACAGCGGGCTGTCGGCCTTCGCCGGGCCGTTCGCCGACGCGAGGCCGGCGAACGCGAGCGCCCCGAACCCACAGCCGGTGTTGGCGAGCCACTGACGACGAGAGAGCGGGAGCATGGTCGGTCTCGCAAGTCGGACTAACCACAGAGGCACAGAGACACAGAGAAGGCAATGATCGGTCTGGCTGCAACCCGTTCTTCTGCCCTCTCTGTGTCTCTGTGCCTCTGTGGTTAGTCGATGAATCGAAAGTCCGGGGTGGCGAACAGTGCCTGGAACACGTCCGCCCACGCCGCCGGCGGGTCGCCGCTCGCGGCCAGGAACTTCGCCGCCGCCGCCCGCTCGCCGGCTGTCGGCTCGCGACCGAGGGTCATCCGGTAGGCGCGGGTGATGCGGGCGTCGTCGTCCGCCAGCTTCTCGGCCAGCAGTTTCGCCGCCGCGTGCTTCGCCTGCCCCCGCGGGAACGGGTGGTTGAGGAAGAACAACGCCTGCTGCGCGACGGTGCTGGTGTTCCGCTTGCCGGTGACGGTACTCGGGTCGGCCGCGTCGAACGCCTCCAGCATCTCCGGCAGGGCGTTGCGGAACTGCGGCAGGTACACGCTGCGGCGGGGCGGGTCGGCCTTGTACCCGTAGTCCGCGGCCAGCGAGTCCGGGAACGCCGGCCCGCCGGCGGTCGGGTCGAGCTGCCCGCTGACGGTCAGCACCGCGTCGCGGACGCACTCGGCGTCCAGCCGCCGGCGGTTGGCCCGGCCGAACAGCCGGTTGTCGGCGTCGGACTTCGTGTCGCCAGTCGCGGACTGTTTGTAGGTTTCGCTCAGCACGATGCGGCGGACGAGCTTCTTCACGCTCCACCCGTCGGCCGTGAACTGCGCCGCCAGGTGGTCGAGCAGTTCCGGGTGGCTGGGGGTCTCGCCGGTGGTGCCGAAGTTGTCCACCGTGCGGACAAGGCCGGCGCCGAACAGCCAGTGCCAGGCGCGGTTGACGAACACGCGTGCGGTGAGCGGGTTGCTTTCCGACGCGATCCAGTCGGCCAGTTCCTTCCGCCCGCTCTGGGTCGCTGGCAGCTTCGGCATCGGCCCGGCGGTCGCCACCTGGAGGAACCCGCGGGGGGCCGGCTCGGTCTGGTTGTGGACGCTGCCGCGGACGTGGACTTTCGTGTCCTCGATCGTCTTCTCCTCGGTCACGCCCATCGCCTTCGGCCGCTTCGGGCCGGCCTCTTGCAGCTTCTTCAACTCCGCCTCCATCGCCTTCACCGCGTCCGGCGGCGGCTTCACCCCAGCCGGTTTTCCGGCTTCCTGTTTGTCCAGCGGGAGGAACACGACGGCATCCGCCGTGACGTGCCCGGTCGTCCCCTCGTTCGAGATGATGACGTGACACTGCCCGTCCTTCTCGAACCGGAACTCGCCGAGCGACACGAACCGGCCGTCGATCGGCGGGGCCTTCTTCATGTTCACCGGGACGGTTTTCTCCCCGTCGGCGCTGAACACGGTGACGGGCGCGGCGTCCGACCGGCTGCCGCCGGACGAGTACGCCAGCCGCACCTCGTACCGCCCCGGCGGGATCGCGTCCGGGTGGAAGGTGAGCGTCTTCTCCCCCTTGCGGTCGGCCTGGTCGTGGACGTACCCGTCGCCGATGTAGGTGCCGCTGTGCGTCGAGGGCTGCCACTCGCCCACCTTCGTGGCCGCCGCGTCGTCCACCACCACGCCGGGGAGGTCCTTCACCGCCAGCACCCCCTTGGCCATCATCGCCGGCCCCTTCGCCGCCTTGATCTTCGCCTCCAGCGCCGCCACCGCCGCCTCGTGCTTCTTCAGCCGTTCGTCCTCGTCCGCCGGCACCGGCAGCGGCACCTCCACCCACGCCGACACGTTGGCGTGTTCCATCGCCTTCACGTTCCGCAGGATGCCGGCCAGGGCGTAGTAGTCCTTCGTGGGGATGGGGTCGAACTTGTGGTCGTGGCAGCGGGCGCACGTCACCGTCTGGGCGAGGAACCCCTTGGTGATCACGTCCAGTTGCTCGTCCACCACGTCCATCCGCAGTTGCTTCTTGTCCTGCTCCTCCAGGTTGGTGTTGCCGAGTTGCAGGAAGGTGGTGGCGACCAGCTGGCGGGCGCGGTCGGCGGGGGTGGCGGCGGGCAGCAGGTCGCCGGCGAGTTGCTCACGGATGAAGCGGTCGAACGGCACGTCGGCGTTGAACGAGTCGATGACGTAATCCCGGTACCGCCACGCCTGCTTGTACACGAACCCGCGGAGGGTGACGGAGTCGGCGTACCGGGCCACGTCCAGCCAGTGCCGGCCCCAGCGTTCGCCGAACTGCGGTGACGCGAGCAGCTTGTCCACCAGCTTCTCGTAAGCGTCCGGCTTGGTGTCCTTCACGAACTCGTCGATCTGCTCGGGCGTCGGCGGCAGGCCGATCAGGTCGAAGTACAGGCGGCGGACGAGGGTGGCTTTGTCGGCCGGCGAGGCGGGCTTCAGGCCCTTCTCGGCGAGCTTCGCGCGGATGAAGGCGTCGATCGGTTCGGAACCACCCCCTCCCTTGCGGTCGGGGTTCACCGTCACGTGCTTGTACGCCCAGAATTTGCGGCCGTCCTCGACGCTCATGCCGACCTGCTTCTTCGCTGCGGTGCCGGCGGGTAGGCCGGGGGCGCCCATCGTCACCCACGCCTCCACGTCGGCGAGCGCCGCGTCCGGCAGCTTCCCGGCCGGCGGCATCTTCACCTCGCCGTCGTACTTGATCGCCTTCACCAGCAGGCTGTCCGCCGGCTTGTGCGGCACCAGCGCCGGCCCGCTGTCCCCGCCGGTCAGCACCCCGTCGCGGGAGTCGAGGCGCAGCCCGCCCTTCAGCTTCTTGCCCGCCGCCGCGTCCGCCGAGTGGCACTTGCCGCAGTGCTCTGTGAACAGCGGGCGGATCTTCCGCTCGTAGAACTCGATCCCCTTCGGGTCGTCGGCGACAGGGGGTTTGGGGGGCGGTTGCCCCCCAACCGGAGCGGCCGCGCCGGCGACGAACAGGAGAGCCGCGATCAGCAGTCGGAGGGAGGAACGCATCGGCGGTCCTGGCGGGGAGGCGGATGGCCGCTATGTATGAGAGCCGATCCCGCCGGTTTCGGACAGGGGAAAAGGGAAAAGCGAGTGGGGCAAGATTTCATCTTGCCTCGGATGGCAAGTTGGAAACTTGCCCCACTGACCTGCCGAAAATTTCCCCCACCATTGTCCAAACCGGCCGGCATCGGCTTTTCAGTTACGAGTGAGGTGCCGCGCATGACGCCGTCGCCCCCGCCGGACGGGTTCCCAGCCGGGCGGGTCGAAGAGTTCCTGGGGCTGATCGCCCGCCACCAGCGGCGGCTGCACCTGTTCGTCGCCAGCCTGGTGCCGGCCGCCGCCGACGCCGAGGACGTGCTCCAGGAAACGAACCTGGTTCTGTGGCGGGAGTTCCGAACTTTCGAGCCGGGGTCCAACTTCTCCGCGTGGGCCTGCACGGTGGCGCTGAACCAGGTGCTGGCGTGGCGGAAGAAGCGGCAGCGGGACCGGCTGGTGTTCAGCGACGAATTTTTGTCGGCCGTGTCGCAGGAGTTGATCGCCGCCGAGGAGCAGTTGGAGGAGCGAGCGGCAGTGCTGGCCGGGTGCGTGGACCGCATGCCCGAACACCACCGCGAGGTGCTGCGGCTGCGGTACACCGAGAGCCGGTCCGTCGAGGCGATCGCCGCCCGCGTGCAGCGGACCACCGAGGCCGTGTACCGCATGCTCAGCCGGATTCGCCAGGCCCTGTCGGACTGCGCTTCCCGCACCCTGGCCGAACGGGGCACGACATGACCGACCACCCGCTCGACGCGAACGAACTCCGCGAACTGACCGACGCGGCGCTCGACGGCCAACTGACGGCCGAGCAGACCGCCCGGCTGGAACACCTCGTGTTGAACCATCCCGAAGCGGCCCGATTCTACGCCGCCGCCGCCCACCAGCACGCCGCCCTCCAGTGGGCGTTCGCCGACCCCGTTCTTCTCACCCCGAAACCCGTGCCGACGCCTCCGAAGCGGTGGTGGGTGCGGCGGCGGGCGGCGGGCGGGGCCGGGTTGGCCGCGGCGGTGCTGGTTGGACTGTGGTGGGCGCTCACCCCGGCCCGCCCGCAGGCGGTGGCCACCCTGAGCGAGACGAAGGCGTGCAAGTGGGAGTCCGGCAGCCTGCCGACCGAGGCCGGGGCGGCGCTGGTGCCCGGCCGCCTGCGGCTGGCCGAGGGGCTGGCCCGGCTGACGTTCGCCAGCGGGGCCGAGGTGACGGTGGAGGGGCCGGCGGACATCGAGCTGGTGTCCCCGCTGCGGATGGTGCTGCACCGCGGGCAGCTGACGGCCAAGGTGCCGCCGCCGGCCATCGGGTTCGTGGTGGACACCCCCGGCTCGCGGGTGACCGACCTGGGCACCGAGTTCGGCGTCACCGTCCGCGACGGGGCCACCGCCGACGTGCAGGTGTTCGCCGGGCAGGTGAACGTGCTGCACCACCCGACCGGCCACACCGAGGAGATGCGGACCGGCGCGCTGCGGCGGTTCACCCCGGACGAGATCAAGCCGTTCGACCCGAACCGGGACGTGCTGCCGGCCAACCCGCCGGCCGGCCGGCCGGCCGCCGGCACCCGTGTTGTTCACCTGTCCACCGCCCAGGGCCGCGGGCGGGATGCGTTCGTCATGCCCATCGAGACCCCACCCGACCGCCGGTCGGACACCCTGCTGCTGGTGAAGAACACGGTGCCGAAGCATTCCGACTGGTACCGCAAGGCGTACCTCACCCTCGACCTGAACGGGGTGGACCCGCGGGCGGTGCGGGAGGCGGAACTGGCCGTCACCTTCGCCCCCACCGGGATGGGGTTCGCCTCGCAGATCGGCGACGCCACGTTCACCGTGTACGGGTTGACCGACCAGACCCGAGACGACTGGGACGAGCAAAAGGTGCGGTGGAACACCGCCCCGGCGAACACGCCGGGCGGGAAGGACGTGGACCCGCTCAAGACCGTCCGCCTCGGGTCGTTCGTCATCCCGCAGGGCGAGCAGACCGGGGTGCGGACGGTGGGCGGGCCGGCCCTGACCGAGTTCCTGCGGGCGGACACGAACAAGCTGGTCACGTTCATCCTGGTGCGGGACACCCCCGGCAGCGGGGCGTCGGACCTGGTGCACGGGTTCGCCAGCCGCCGCCACCCGACGCTCACCCCGCCCACCCTGAGGCTCACCCTGACCGACCGGCGTTAATCGCCCGTACCGGGCGCTTCATTCTCTCCCCATTTCCCCCGGAGCCGTGTCGTGAACTCTCCCAACCCCGTTCGCCGGTCGGCGTTCACGCTGATCGAGCTGCTGGTGGTGATCGCCATCATCGCCATCCTCATCGGCCTGCTGCTCCCAGCGGTGCAAAAAGTGCGGGAGGCGGCGGCGCGGATGAAGTGCAGCAACAACCTGAAGCAGATCGGCATCGCCGCGCACAACTACCACGACTCGTACGGCAAGCTGCCGCCGGCCTACGACGCCCGCACCGGGCTGAGCTGGCACGTGCTCATCCTGCCGTACATCGAGCAGGAGAACCTGTACCGCCAGTTCGACCTGACCAACACCAGCATCAGCCACGGCATCACCGGGCGGAACAACCCGCACGGGCTGGTGAAACTGGCCATGTACCAGTGCCCGTCGTCGCCGGTGACGGTGCAGCTGTTCGGCGCCCCGCACAACACCAACGGCCCGTCCGACTACGTCCCGTCCGGGTCGGGCAACCCGGCCGCCATCCCGCACTACTACGGGGTGAACGGCCCCCGCGGGACGAACCCGGCCACCGGCACCGCGTACCCGACCGGCACGGCCACGCACGAGGGGGTGCCGGCGGCCACCAGCGGCATGTTCCAGCGGGACATCAGCGTCACCCTGGTGGGGGTGACGGACGGCACGTCGAACACCATGATGGTGGCCGAGATGTCGTGGCTGCACAACACGTTCGGCACCCGCTACCGCAGCTGGGTGCGGGGCGGGGAGGAGTACGCCGGGGTGGTCACCGGCCGGCCGTCGTTCGTGGTGAGCGGGCGGAACATCACCAACGGCATCAACAGCATCTTCACCGCCAACCTGATCGTGCCGTACAACGACATGCCGTTCGGGTCCATGCACACCGGCGGGATGAACGCCGGGTTCGGCGACGGGTCGGTGCGGTTCCTCCGCCAGAGCCTGACCATCGCCACCTACCGCGCCCTCGCCAGCCGGGACTGCGGCGAGGTGGTGGCGGACTTCTAACCGTGCGGCAAGGTCGTCGGCCCACGGCGTGGGCCGAAAAGTAGCCGGCCCACGCCGTGGGCCGGTGCCCCGCTCACGGCGTGAGCCGGCTACTTGGTGGGCCGACCCCTCCGCTCACGGCGTGAGCGGGCTACTTGGTGGGCCGACCCCTCCGCTCACGGCGTGAGCGGGCTACTCTCACGGAGGCAGCCCATGCGCGCGTTCGTCCTTGCCCTGCCGGTCGCCGCCCTGCTGGTCGCCGGGTGCGGGCCGGGGGAGGAGAAGGTGTACCGGGTGTCCGGCACCGCCTCGTACCGCGGCCAGCCGATCCCCCGCGGCACGGTCCACTTCGACCCGCTCGACGGCGGCCCGCAGGGGTACGCCGAGATCCACCACGGCAAGTTCGACACGGCCGTCGCCGGCAAGGGGGTGCGAGGCGGGGAGTACGGCATCCGCCTCCAGGGGTTCGACGGGAAGGAGGCACAGGAGGCGCCGTTCGGCACCGCCCTGTTCAACGAACACCACGAGAAGCGGTCGCTGCCGGCCGCCGACTCGGAGCAGCAGTTCGACCCGAACCCGCCGAAGAAGAAGTGACCCGCCGGCCGCGGCGGTCGGTACTCTAGACCGGAGCGGGGCGATGCGCATCCTGGGAAATGGTGCCGGGGTTGGAGTTCACGCTTCAGCGTGAGTGAACCGTCCTCACGCTGAAGCGTGAACTCCAACACCGACCGCCATTTTCCGGATTCCGTATTCGACCGCCGCTTTCGGTCCACGGGTCCGCCGCCATGTTCTTCGCCGTCGCTTGCCTCGCCCTCGCCGCCGACCCCAAGCCGCCCGCCCCCGGGTCGGTCGTGTTCGTCGCCCATTCCACATCTGCCGCCTTGCCCGTCGGCTCGGTGGCGAAGCTCGATCCCACGTTCGCCGTCACCCTCGCCGAACCGGCCGGCACCGTCGCCGCCGGCGACCTCGTCTCCCTCCGCCGGGCGGACAAGCCACGGCCGGCCACCCCGTCCGGCCCGCACGCGCGGCTGGCGAACGGTGACGTGCTGCGGCTGGACTCGGTGTCCGGTGGGGACGCCCGTACCGCCAAGCTGGCCGTCGGGCTGGGGCGGGCGAAACTGCTCACCGTGCTGTCCGTGCCGCTCACCGCCCTGTCCGCCGTATGGTTCGTGGACCCGCCGGCCGACGCCCCGCCCGACCCGGCCCGGTACTCGTGGGTGGACGCGAACAAGAAGCAGGACACCCTGCTGCTGCGGAACGGGGACGTGGTCCGCGGCAGCTTCGAGCGGATCAGCGACACCGGGTCGGCGGTGCTGTTCAAGCCGGCCGGGGAGAAGGCCGCCCGCGGGTACGAACTACAGACGCTCGCCGCTCTCGCCCTCGACCCGTCGCTCGCGCTGGTGAAGAAGCCGAAGGGGGCGTTCGCCCGCGTCACCTTCACCGACGGCTCCCGCGTCAGTTGCACCGACGTGTCCAGCGACGGCACCAAGTTCACGGCGTCGGCCGTCACCGGCGGGCGGGTCGAGGTGCCGCTGGCCGACGTGATTGCGGTGGACGTGATGCAGGGCAAGGCGGCGTACCTGAGCGACCTGAAGCCGAAGGCGGCGAAGGTGGAGCCGTTCGGGGCGGTGGCGTGGCCGTGGGCGGCGGACCGATCCGCGAAGGGCAATCCGCTGCGGTTGAAGACGGTGCTCGGCGAGGAGACGTTCGACAAGGGCCTCGGGCTGCACTCGAAGACGACGCTGACGTTCGACCTGGGCGGCAAGTACCGGCGGTTCGAGGCGACGGTCGGGCTGGACGCGGCCACCGGCCGCAAGGGGGCGGTGGACGTGCGGGTGCTGGTGGACGGCAAGGAGCAGGCGCTCGACGGGCTGGCGGGGCTATCTGCCGCGGGGGTGAAGCTGCTGAGCGTGGACGTTACGGCGGCGAAGGAGTTGACGCTGGTGGTGGATTACGGCCCCGGCGGGGACGTGCAGGACGACGTGAACCTGGTGGACGCACGGTTAGTGGAGTGACCCATGCGGGTGATCGTGATCGGGGCCGGGATCGGCGGGCTGACCGCCGCCATCGCCCTCCGCCGGGCTGGGTTCGACGCGGCGGTGTACGAGCGGGCGGCCGAGTTGACCGAGGTGGGGGCGGGCATCAGCCTGTGGGCGAACGCCCTTCGGGCGCTCGACCACATCGCCGCCGGGGACGCGGTGCGGGCGGTGTCACTCGGCCTGGTGCGGTCCGAGTTCCGGGTGAACGACGGTCGCACGGTGGTGGCGTCATACCGGGCCGCCGACTTCGAGCGGCGGTACGGCGTCGCCCCGTTCATCGCCATGTGCCACCGGGCCGACCTGATCGCCGCGCTCGCCGGGTGCCTGCCGGCCGGGGTGGTGCGGTGCGGGCACGAGTGCGTCGGCCTGGAGCAGGACGGCTCCCGCGTCACCGTCCGGTTCGCCAACGGCCACACCGACAACACGGACGTGCTGGTCGGCGCGGACGGCATCAAGTCCGTGGTCCGCACCCACCTGCTCGGCCCGGAGCCGCCGCGGTACTCCGGGTACACCTGCTGGCGGGGCGTCTGCCCGCGGCCGGCGTCGCTGCCGCCGGGGTCCGCCGGCGAGTGGTGGGGCCGCGGCCGGCGGTTCGGCATCACCACCCTGCCGGGCGACCGCGTGTATTGGTACACCGGGGTCAACGCCCCGGCCGGGCAGCGGGCGGCGGACGAGAAAGCGGCGTGCGCCGAGGCGTTCCGCGGCTGGGCCGCCCCGGTGCCGGAACTAATCGCGTCCACCCCGCCGGCCGCCGTGCTGCGGAACGACAGCTTCGACCGCCCGCCGACCCGGGAATGGGCGAAGGGCCGGGTGGTGATCGTCGGCGACGCGGCCCACCCGACCACCCCGAACCTCGGCCAGGGCGGGTGCATGGCGATCGAGGACGCGGTGGTGCTGGCCCGCTGCCTGAAGCGGGGGCCGGACGTGCCGGCCAGCCTGGCCGCGTTCGTGCGGGAGCGGTTCGCCCGAACGGCGGCGGTGACGAACGAGTCGTGGCGGTTGGGCCGGGTCGGGCAGTGGGAAGGCCGGGCGGCGTGCTGGCTGCGGGACCGACTGTTCCGGGTGCTGTTCCCACTCGTCGGTGAGCACAGCTTCTCGAAGTTCGCCGCGTTCGACGTGGGGCCGTTCGGCGAGCCGAGAGCGTGAGCGACCGGAGGTTCAAGCCTCCGGTCGCTCACGCTCCCGGCTCGCCAAGAATCAAATCCCCTTCTCCTCCCACCCCTTCCGCGGGGTGCGTTTCACGAAGGCGTTCGCCTTCGGCTCGTTCGTGAACTGCATCTTCGTCTCGTCCCACTTGAGCGGGGTGTTCGGGAAGCGGGTGGCCAGGCAGCCGAGCAGCACCATCTCCGTCAGTGGGCCGGCGTAGCTGAACGGGGCGCTCGCCTTCCCGTTCCCGCGGACCGCCTCCACCCACTGCAGGTAGTGGTCGTCGGTCTTCAGCTCCGGCTTCTTGTAGCTCTCCACCTTGCCGTCCTTCAGCACCACCGGCGGGCCGATGTACGGCGAGTACAGCACCGCATCCGTGCCGATATAGATGCTCCCCTGGTCGCTCAGCTTCTGCTCGCCGATCAGTTGCACGACCTCAGCCGGCGGCCGTTTGTTGCCGTTGTACCACGTCAGCGACACGTTGTCGGTCGTGTGTTTGGTGCCGGGGAAGATGAACTCGACCTGGCAGTTCAGCCCCCAGTTGTAGGCGTTCGGCGCGTCGCCCACCGACTCCACCTTGTTCGGGTTGCCCACGCCCAGCGCGCCGAACACCGGGTCGAGGATGTGGCAGCCCATGTCGCCGAACGTGCCGGTGCCGAAGTCCAGCCGCTTCCGCCACTCGCCGGGGTGGTAGTACCCCTTGATGAACGGCCGGTCGGCCGCCACGCCCAGCCACAGGTCCCAGTTCAGTTCCTTCGGCGGGGTGTCCTGCTTGTCCGGTTTCGGCTTGCTGTCGCCCCAGTCCTTGCCGCTCCAGCTATGCACCGCCTTCACCTTGCCCACCGCCCCGTCGTGGATCATCTGCACCACGCTCTTGTGGACCTCGTGCGAGTGGATCTGGATGCCCATCTGGGAGACGATTTTCGCCTCCTTCGCCGCGAGCTGGAGCTGGCGGCACTCGTGCAGCGTCTGCGTCAGCGGCTTCTGCGTGTACACGTGCTTGCCGGCCTTGATCGCCCGCATGGTGGGGCAGGCGTGCATGTGGTCCGGGGTAGACACGTTCACCGAGTCGAACTTCTCCTTGTCGAACATCTCCCGCCAGTCGGTGTACACCTTCAGGTCGGGGAACTTCGTCGTCAGGTCGCCGACCTTGGACGAGTCCACATCGGCCACCGCCACCAGCTTCAGGTTCTTCCCGGCGGTGAGCGAGTTGATGTCGGCGCGGGCCATCCCGCCGGCCCCGACGCTGACGTGCATCAGCGTCTCACTCGGGGCGGCGTGGGCGAAGCTGCGGAACACGAACGGCGCGGCCAGGCCGGCGAGGGCCGCCCGGCGGGTGATGCGAGGGGTCATGGGGGTACTCGGGGGGATGGGTTTTGTAGGGCGGGCCGTAGTCGAACGGAGCGAGACAAGCCCCGCCACCTCACGCGGCGGGGCTCCCCAGCCTGTCGACTGGCTCGGCCCGCCCTACTTATTTTCCTTGATCTTCACGTTCCGGAACTCGACCTGGTCGCCGTGCCCGAGGAACCCGAAGTACCCCTTCGTGTTCTCCTTGCCGGGGTGCGGGCTGTTCGCCATGTACTCGGTGATCTTGGACAGGTCGGTGTCCAGGATCCGCGTGCCGTTCAGTTCCACCTGGATGGTCGAGCCTTTCACCGTCACCACCTGATAGTTCCACTCGCCCTGCGGCCGCTGGTACCCCCGCGCCGCCGCCGCCATGCCGTACGCCGACCCGTGCGCCTGCCGCGGGTCGATCTTGCCGTAGTCGTCGTTCAGCACCTGGAGTTCGCACATGCCGTCGTACGCGCCGTCCCCCTTGCCGGGGTAGCGGATGCCCAGCCCGTTGTTCCCGCTCCCCTTCGGGAACTTGATCTCCAGTTGCACCTGGAAGTCAGCGTACTCGTCCTTCGTGTACAGCACCCCGCTCTTGCCCTTCTTGCACCGCACCGCCCCGTCCACCACCTCGTAGTTGGCCGTCGCCCCCTGCCAGCCGTCGAAGTCCTTGCCGTTGAAAATCGCTTTGAACCCGTCGCCCGCCTTCTTCGCCAGCAACTCGTTCGCCTCCGTTGCCGGGATTTCGCGGACGAAGATGTTCCGCCAGTGGATGGGCAGCTTCGGGGCGTGCGTTTGCAGCAGGAACGGGGCGGCCTTCGCCACCGGCGACTTGCGGTCGTAGTAGTTCTGCAGCCGGGCGTGATCCACCACCAGCTTGTCGTTCAGGTACACCGTACACCGCTCGCCCACCACGATGATGCGGAACTGGTTCCACTCGCCGGCCGGCTTGTCCGCCTTCACCAGCGGCATCCGCTCGACCGCGTCGGCCGGCTGGTTGTTCCACAGCCCGCCGCTCCCCTTGGCGTTGCCGTTCTTCACCTGGGCCGGGTCTTCCGGATCCCACACCTGAATCTGCGGGATGCCCTTCGGATAGATGCCGGCGTCCACCGTCGGGGTGAGCTTGTACTCGACGAGCAGTTCGAAGTCGCCGTAGTCCTTCACGCTCGCCAGGAACGGCCCGGTACCCTTGTTCACCAGCGCGCCGTCCTCGACCGTCCAATGGTCCTTGAGGGCGGCCGTCCAGGCGTCGAACTTGGCCTGCCGCTCCTCCGGGGTGAGCTTGGCCAGCTCGACCGGGCTGCCGCCCTTGCCGTGGATGTCCCACCCCTTGAAGTTGGTGAAGTCCTTGCCGTTGAACAGGGTGGTGAACCCCTTCGGCGGGTCAGCCGCAAGAGCGGGGGCCGTCAGCAGGACGGCGAAAAGGAAGTACCGGCGGAGCATGGTGTCCTCGGACAGAAGAGGATTCTTCGCCGCGACTGAAAGGAGCGGGAAGAACGAGGGGGTTGGGTGGGCAGGCACAAGTGCAGGGTTCCCCGTTTACTTGTGCCCGTGGGGAGATCATAATCAACCCTCCCACCCGGCCGCCAGTGCCGACCCCGGAGTCTTTCCTGGGAGCGCGGACGTCCCGTCCGCATTCCGAGCGGACGGGACGTCCGC
>JALHQU010000110.1 GCA_022841795.1 Fimbriiglobus sp. | reverse complement strand
CGCCGCAACCCGGCCACCAGGTCTCCCAGCCGGGCGGTCGTCATGGCGTCCCTCGGGTGTCGGGAAAAGTCGGCCCTCACCCGTGTACTACCCGCTGCCGGGCGGGTTGATGCGTGGGGTGCGGAAAAAATGTGAGCGTCACGGCGGCTCGACGAACAGCCGCAGGGCGGGGAACACGGTCTTCATCATCGGATAATGTTGGTCCCGTGCCCAAAGTTCGATGTCGGCATCCAGGGCGACTGCGGCCACGACCACATCCTGAAACGGGATGGTCAGGCCGCTGACCCGCAGGCGGGTGAGGTTGTCGCCCACATCATCCCACACGCCTTCCGGAATCGGTGTCGTCCCGAACGAGTTCAGGAACGCGAGCAACCGCTGGCGGTGAGCCGGACCCCGCGACCCGGCCAGGATCTCCGACCACGTCAGCCCGCAGACGGTCAACGGGAGGGTGGCGAAGAGCGTCGCCAGTTTCGCCTCCTGGGTCCGCAGGAAGTCGATCAGCACGCTGGCATCCACCAGGATCATTTCCCTTCCCCCCGCGCGTCCATTGCGGCGTGGACCTCATCCCACATGGCCGCCTGCGCGCGGGCGTCCCGCATGTCCACCTCGTGCTGATCGCGGAAGGCGTCGAAGTCGTAGTCCCCCAGTTCCGCCACCGCCTTGAACGCCGCCTCCCAGTCCCCGGTGCCGGGGATGACGTAGTACCCGTTCTTCAGCGGGATGGCGTTCGGCGGCATCGCCGCCCGCTCCAGCGCCTCCACCCGTGCGGCCAGCGATTCCAGCGTCAGCTCCGGCATGGGTCGCCCTCCGGTTGGTCGTCCGCCCCATTCTACAATGGCACTTTCCGCCCCGCGAGCCACCTGACGGTGGCGTCTTGTTAGCCCGACGCGCGAGCGAGGGTAAGCGACCCGACCCTCGCTCGCGCGTCGGGCTAACGGAGATTCGACCCCATGTCCGCGTTCGCCAGCCTCGTCGAGACGACCGACGATTCGGTTTACACGCTCACCAGCACCGTCAAGGGGCCGGGCGGCAAGCTGCCGGTGACGGACGAGCTGCTGCGGCACGCCCCGTCCGGCGACCTGTTCGGGTGGACGCAGAACGTCGGCATGGGGCTGCAACCCGAACTGCTCGGGCGGAAGGAGTTCCTCATCCTGTCCACCCACGGCGGGATGCGGGCGGAGGACGGCAGCCCGATCGCGCTCGGGTTCCACAGCGGGCACTGGGAGGTCGGGCTGCTGGTGAAGGCCGCCGCCGAGGAGTTCAAGGCGCAGCGGGGCATCCCGTTCGCCGGGGCCGTCACCGACCCGTGCGACGGCCGCACCCAGGGCACGCCGGGCATGTTCGACAGCCTGCCGTACCGGAACGACGCGGCGACGGTGCTGCGGCGGCTGATGCGGAGCCTGCCCACCCGCGCCGGGGTGATGGGGGTGGCGACGTGCGACAAGGGGCTGCCGGCGATGATGATGGCGCTGGCGGCGCAGCACGACACGCCGACGATTCTGGTGCCCGGCGGGGTGATGCTGGCCGGCGAGGTCGGGGAGGAGGACACGGGCAAGGTGCAGACCATCGGCGCCCGGTATGCGAACGACGTGATGACGCTCGATCAGGCGGCCGAGGCGGGCTGCCATGCGTGTGCGTCGCCCGGCGGCGGGTGTCAGTTCCTCGGCACGGCGGCGACGAGCCAGGTGGTCGGCGAGGGGCTGGGGTTGAGCCTGCCGCACTCGGCACTCGCCCCGTCGGGTCAACCCATCTGGCTGGACATGGCCCGGCGGAGTGCGAAGGCGCTGGTGAACATGCAGAAGCGGGGCATCTTCACAAAGCACGTCCTCACCGACGCCGCGTTCAAGAATGCCCTCGCCGTGTTCGCCGCGTTCGGCGGCAGCACCAACCTGCTGCTGCACACGCCGGCGGTGGCCTTCCACGCCGGGGTGAAGCGGCCGACGGTGGACGACTGGACCGCGGTGAACCGCAAGGTTCCGCGGCTGGTGGACGCGCTGCCGAACGGGCCGATCGGGCACCCGACGGTGCGGGTGTTCCTGGCCGGCGGGGTGCCGGAGGTGATGTTGCACCTCCGCGAACTCGGGATGCTGGACCTCGGCGCGCTGACCGTCACCGGCGAACCGTTGGGTAAAGTCCTGGAGTGGTGGCAGTCGTCCGACCGGCGGAAACGACTGCGGGACCACCTCATCACCAAGGACCGCATCGACCCGGACACCGTCATCATGAGTCCGGACGCGGCGAAGAAGCGCGGCCTGACCAGCACCGTCACCTTCCCCCGCGGCAACCTGTGCCCGGACGGGGCGGTCATCAAATCGACCGCCATCGATCCGAGTGTGGTGGACGCCGACGGGGTGTACCGCAAGACCGGCCCGGCGAAGGTGTTCACCACCGAGAAGGCGGCGATCGCCGCGCTGAAGGGGCAGGGGGAGAAGGCGGTGGTGGCCGGCGACGTGCTGGTGCTGTGCTGCCGCGGGCCGCTCGGCTCGGGCATGGAGGAGACGTACCAGGTGACGAGTGCCCTGAAGTTCCTGCCGTGGGGGAAGCAGATTGCGGTGCTGACCGACGCCCGGTTCAGCGGGGTGAGTACCGGGGCGTGCATCGGGCACGTGTCGCCGG
This sequence comes from Fimbriiglobus sp., assembly GCA_022841795.1. Classification (GTDB taxonomy): domain Bacteria; phylum Planctomycetota; class Planctomycetia; order Gemmatales; family Gemmataceae; genus JALHQU01. Next base: position 20,071 of record JALHQU010000110.1, on the reverse strand, counting down.
AGGCGCTGGCCGGCGGGCCGATCGGCAAGCTCCGCGACGGCGACCGCATTCAGATCGTCATCGACCGCACCAAACTGGAAGGAACGGTCGATCTGGTCGGCGACGAGACGGGGGTGAAGGGCGTGGCGTGGGGCACGGCGGAGCTGGCGGGCCGCTCCCCGCGGCCGGACCTGGCCGCCGACCCCGGCCTGCCGGCGGACACGCGACTGTGGGCGGCGCTCCAGCACGCCAGCGGCGGCGTCTGGGGCGGCTGCGTGTACGATCCGGAGGCGGTGGCCGCGAAGCTGATCGGGTATGATGGAGGTGCCCGGTGAGCCGTGAACCGTTACTCCGGGTGGTGGTGTCGAAGAAGGGGAGGGTGAAGCCGACCGAGTTTCGGCTGCGGTCGGACGAAATCGGCCTGTCGTTGTTCCGCTCGGACGGCGGCGTCCCTGCGGAGACGATTCTCGATGCGGTACGAGCAGCCGGGAAACGCGGTGAACTGATCGTCGTCGAGATTCCGCTGCGGGTGTTTCGGGAACTCGGGCTGAGGCTTGTTCCGACACCGGGCGGCACACCCGACGCCGAGGTGAACCGGGTGCATGTAGAGGCGCGGTTCGGGTGGCTGTTCCGGCTGTGGTTACGCCTGCGGCGGAGGCCGATGCACGACGTGTTCAACGAGCGGGCGGCACCCGCCCTGGCTGCCGCCGCCAAACCTGTTGACGGAGATGAATCGTGAGTACGTCTGTTGTGCCCGCCGTCAGAGGCGAACGGGTGTCCGCCCTGTTCGACGAGAAAGCCCCGGTATTGGTGGAGGTGCGCTTCCCCGGGATGGGCACCTCGCCCGACTGGTACTTCTGCCGGGAGGAGGAGGAACTGGACGCGATCCGCTCGCGGCTCGGGCCGGGGGCGGAGGTGCGGCTGCACAGCGTGTGGGATCTGACAGATCCGACCGGCGGTGTGGTGATCGGTAAATGACCACCGACGAGTGGGACGCTACCGACGACTGGCGGGCGATGCTCGGGCAGTTTCCCGGCATCGACGGCAGCCGGAAGCTGCGGCTGTGGGCCGTGGCCGTATGCCGCCATATCCTCGATCGTCACGCCCGCGACCCGATCAGCCCTGGTCATTACGAAAGTGCGTTCACCGGGTTGGCGAAAGTGGCGGGCGGATTTGCGGACATCGCCGAGTTGTTCGCTGACGGCCGCGTGTCGCGTCGAGAGTTGACCGCTAACCCGCTGCATTCCGGCGGACCGTGGAATGTGTTCCGTGTCCCGTTGTGGCTGTCACGGCTGAACGCCCACCACATCGGGCACACCTTCGCCAACTTCATCGGCGAGTTCCTGGTGCCAACGGATCGGGAAGCCGCCGACCTGCTCCGCGACATCTTCGGCAACCCGTTCCGGCCGGTCGCGTTTGACCCGCGGTGGCGGTGCGAGTCGGCCGTGGCGCTCGCCCGCACCGCCTACGAGTCCCGCAACTTCACCCTGCTGCCGATCCTGGCCGACGCGCTGGAAGAGGCCGGGTGCGACCACGCCGACATCCTCGCCCACTGCCGCGGGCCGGGGCCGCACGTCCGCGGCTGCTGGGTGGTGGACGGGGTGTTGGGGAAAACGTGAAACTGGCGAGCCGGGAGCGTGAGCGACCGGAGGGCTTGAACCTCCGGTCGCTCACGCTCCCGGCTCGCCGAGAACGCGGCCGGGGTCAACCCAGCCGCTCGCTCAGTCACATCACTTCGCCGTGCCGAACTTGTAGACGGTCGTCGTGCGGTACTCGTCGCCCGGCTTCAGGGTGATGCTCGGGAAGGTCGGCTTGTTCGGCGAGTCCGGGAAGTGCTGCGTCTCCAGGCAGAACGCCGCGTACTGCGGGTACACCGCCCCGCCCTTGCCCTTCACCTTCCCGTCCAGGAAGTTGCCGGTGTAGAACTGCACCCCCGGCTCGGTGGTGCTCACCTCCAGCGTGCGGCCGGTCTTCGGCTCGGTCACGGTGGCGCACCACTTCGTCTCGGCCGTCCGCTTGTCGCCGTGGACGTAGTTCAGGTCGTACCCCACCGGCGTGGCCTTGATGTCCTTGATGCGGGCGCCGATCTTGGTGGCGGTGGTGAAGTCGAACGGGGTGCCCTTCACCGGCTCGATCTTGCCGGTCGGCAGCAGGGTGTCGTCGCCGGGGGTGTACTTGTCGGCGGCCAGCTTCACCTCGTGGTCCAGAATCGTCCCGCTGGCGTGCCCGCCCAGGTTGAAGTAGCTGTGGTTGGTCAGGTTCACCACGGTGGTCTTGTTCGTCGTCGCCGAGTAGTCGATCCGCAGTTCGTTCGCGTCCGTCCAGGTGTACTGCACCACGCAACTCAGGTCGCCGGGGTACCCCTGGCTGCCGTCCGGGCTGGTGTACGTCAGCTTCAGCGTCGGCCCCTTCGCGCTCAGGCTGGCGTCCGCCTTCCACACCATCTTGTCGAACCCGTACTGCCCGCCGTGCAGGCTGTGCTTGCCGTTGTTCGCCGGCACCGCGTACTCCTTGCCGTCCAGGGTGAACTTGGCGTTGCCGAGGCGGTTGCACACCCGCCCGGTGATGCACCCGAAGTACGGCGAGTCCTTCAGGTACCCGTCGATGGTGTCGAACCCGCACACCACGTCGCCCAGCTTGCCGTCCTTGTCCGGCACGTGCAACTCGGCCACGATCCCGCCCAGGGTGAGGATCTTCACCCACGCCCCGCTCTTGTTCACCAGGGTGTAAGCGGTGATCTTCGACTTCGGGCGGTAGGGCTTGGCCTCGTTGTCCGGGTCGCGGATTTCCGGGGCGGTGCCGAACTCCGCGTCGGTGACACCCGGTTTGGGCTGCGCGACCGCGAGCGGGGTGAGCATGACCAGCACCAGCAGGGGGAGGGTGAGGCGCATCGTAAAGGTTCCGAAGGAAGCGGGACGGCGGACAGCATACGCGGCGGGCGGACCGGCGGCCAACGGATCAGGGCTTCCCCTCCGCCCCCGGATCGTGTCAAATAAATGAGAAGCGCGGCGGTGGGCTCGCTCGGCTCGCAACCTTCCTGTCGTCCGCCGCGGTTCGACCGACGGACCCACCACCCGAATCGCGGTTCGCGAGGGTACTGCCGTGCGCATACTGGTGGTCGAAGACCAGACGCCGATCGCCCGTGCCGTGCGGCAGGCGCTGGAGGAGGACGGGTACGAGGCGGACGTGGCCGCCGACGGCGAGCAGGCGGACGCGCTGGTCGGCCGCACCGCCTACGACCTGATCGTGCTGGACGTCATGCTGCCGAAGGTGGACGGCCTCACCCTGCTCTCCCGCTGGCGGCGGGCCGGCGTCCACGCTCACGTCATCATGCTGACCGCCAAGGGCACCCCCGCCGACAAGGTGGCCGGGCTGGACCGCGGGGCGGACGACTACCTGGCCAAGCCGTTCTCCGTGGACGAACTGCTGGCGCGGGTGCGGGCGCTGGCCCGCCGCCCGCACACCACGGCCGACCCGATCCGCCGCATCCACGACCTGGAGATCGACACCGCCGCGCACACCGTCACCCGCTCGGGCCAGCCGATCGACCTCACCCCCCGCGAGTTCGCCCTGCTCGACTTCCTGGCCGCCCGCGCCGGCAAGGTGGTGACACACGACGCCATCTGGCGGGGGCTGTACGACGAGATGGGCGAGCCGAACTCCAACCTGATCGCCGTGTACATCCGCTACCTGCGGCGGAAGGTGGACGTCGGGTTCGACCCGCCGCTCATCCTGTCCAAGTGGGGCGAGGGGTACCTGCTCCGCGGCACCGAGCCGACCGACGCCCAGCCGGTGGGGGATGAGGAAGAGGGTTAACCACGAATCACGTTTCGGCGAACCCCGACCGCCAGGTCGGTGATGTCGGACGAAGACCTCACCCGGCTCGCTCCGCTCGCCACCCTCTCCCTGCTCCCTCGCCGGACGGCGAGGCGGGAGAGGGTTGAAAAAGCCGATCACCCTCTCCCTCCCCCTCTCCCGCCGGAGCGGAAGCTCCGGAAGACAGGGAGAGGGGGCCGGGGGGTGAGGTCTCCGACCCGCCCTCCACCACCACTCTCCGCACCCAAGGTAGACCCGAAGCCGATTCCGGGTTTGTCTTCATTCGTAAGATTCGTGTGATTCGTGGTTCCTTTCTGACGAGGTCGCCATGTCCACCGCCGACCACGCCGACTGGCTCCGCCGCGACGGCTACCCGGTGCCCCTCGACGCCGACCTGACCGACGCCGAGCGGCAACTGCTGGGCAAGTTCGGGTACTGGATGACCGCCCTCACCGACGGCGTCATCAGCCCGTCCACGCCGGACCAGGAGCGGTTCCTGCGGGTCCACCGCGGCGGCGAGCCGCCGACTTCCCCGTTCGAGGTGGCGTGGCACAAGTTGCACCACCGGCGGGCGGTGGCCCGGTCGGTCGGCCCGATGGAGATCACCGCCCTGTTCGACCGGCTGGAGGCGGAGCGGGCGGCGGCGCTGGCCGCCCAGCAGCGGTACACCTTCCGCCGGCTGGACGTGATGGCCAAGGTACAGCCGGAGCTGGACGCGATCGACGCCGAGATGACCCCGCAACTGACGGCGCTGGCCGAGCGGCTGGCGGACGCGGAAGCGGCGGTGAAGGCGGCGGTGCTGGCGCTCGGCCGCACATTCGGGCACGGGTCGGTGCTGGTCACCCACTACCGCGGGCGGGTGACGTTCGACAACAAGGGGTTGCAGCAGTACGCCGAGACGAACCCGGAGGTGAACAGGTTCAAGAAGGTGGGCCAGCCGTATGTGGCGGTGAAGTACAACACCCCCGGCGGGGTGGGCGGCCCGGCCCTGCCGCCGGGACCTCCGGCGGCGCTGCCGCCGACGGAGGAGGAGTAAAAAGCCGCGACCAGCGGGAGCGTGAACGCGCTCCCGCTGGTCGCGGCGAAGATGGGTTCGTCAGTTCGAGAACTCGGGCCGGCGTTTCTGGAGCTGAGCCTGCAACCGGGCGACGATGCTGCTGTGCATCTGGCTGACCCGGCTCTCGCTCAGGTTGAGCGTCGCCCCGATCTCCTTCATCGTCATCTCCTCGTAGTAGTAGAGGATGACGATGAGCCGCTCGTTCCGGTTCAGCCCCCGCGTCACCAGCCGCATCAGGTCGCGGTTCTGCAGCCGGCCGGTCGGGTCCTCGGCCTTCTTGTCTTCCAGGATGTCGATTTCCCGCACGTCCTTGTAGCTGTCCGTCTCGTACCACTTCTTGTTCAGGCTCACCAGGTTCACCGCCGTGGCCTCGCCGACGAACGCCTCGATCTGCTCCATCGGCACGCCCAGCCTGGCGGCCAGCTCCTCGCGGGTGGGCGGGCGGCCGAGCGCCGCTTCCAGCTGCTTGCGGGCGGCCTCGCACTTGCTCTGCTTGCTCCGCACCAGCCGCGGCACCCAGTCCATGCTCCGCAGCTCGTCCAGCATCGCCCCGCGGATCCGCGGCACGCAGTACGTCTCGAACTTCACCCCGCGTTCCAGGTCGAACGCGTCCACCGCGTCCATCAGCCCGAACGTGCCGGCGGAGATCAGGTCGTCCAGGTCCACGCCGTCCGGCAGCCGCTGCCAGATCCGCTCGGCGTTGTACTTGACCAGCGGGAGGTAGTGTTCGAGCAGACGGTTGCGGCGATCGACCGTCGGGCACGCCCGATAGTCCCGCCACGTCTGCAAGATGTCCGTTTCGACCTGCGCCACCATCGGATCCTCCCTGATGAGAGGCCCGCGTCGCCGTCCCCCGCGCCGTCCGGTCGGCCGTGACCGCCGGCAGTCTGAGAGCGTAGTCCGCGTCGCCGCGCCGGCCGGGGAGCCGGGCGAACGACCGACCTGCAACGCGAACCGTTCCCCCCGTGGTGCCGTCGGGAAGTACAGACCAGCACCGCTTCGCTAGTATCGGCGGCGGGTTCCCCGCGGGTGAATCAAACCCCGCGATCCGCCGCCGCCACCGCATTCCCCCGCCCTCACCACGCCCGCGACGGGCACACCCGCGCCACCCAATCCGGGCGGGCGCACCGGCACGAGCGGTCCACCCGCGCCAACCGGCGGGCGACCTTCGGCCCCGTTCAGTGGCCGGCGACGGTTCCCCAACCGCCACCCGCCCCGCACGGCTTCAGTCGTGATGAGGGGGGCGGAATACCGGCCGGAGGCGGGGCTGTCGATGGGTAATAATTGCAACCGGCGGGAATCCGCCCGGCCGGCGTTGCCCAGGTTGCCAGAGGTGGCGGAGACCTCACCCCCCGGCCCCCTCTCCGAACCAGAGAGGGGGTGTTCAAGCACGGATCGACTCTGATCTTCGCCGCGACCTGCGGGAGCGGCCTAGCTGCCACCGCTCCCGCAGGTCGCGGCGAAGAGTCTCCCCCTCTCCACTGTGGAGAGGGGGCCGGGGGGTGAGGTCTTCCACCCCGCTATAACACCCGCATGGCAGCGCACCCGGACGTGACGGTCATCGGCGGCGGGATCATCGGCCTGACGGCGGCGTACTTCCTGGCAAGAGAGGGAAGGCGGGTCGAGGTGATCGACCGGCAGGAACTCGGCCGCGAGGCGAGCTGGGCCGGCGCCGGCATCATCCCGCCGGGCAACCCGGCGCGGGCGGTGACGCCGGCGGACAAGCTGCGGGCGGAGAGCGTCAGCCGGTTCGCGGACTTCTCGGCCGAGTTGCGGCAGCTGACCGGCATCGACAACGGGTATGTGCGGTGCGGCGGGGTGGAGATATTGGGGGATGACGACGCCGACGTGGTGGCGATGTGGGAGGCGGAGGGGATTGCGTTTGATTTGCTCCCCTCGCCCCTGGGGGGAGAGGGGGGTGTATCTCCCCGACTTCGCCCAGGTGCGGAACCCGTGGCACCTGCGGGCGCTGATCGCCGCGTGCAAACGGGTCGGCGTCACCCTGCGGCCACACACCCCCTTCGGTCCGGCCGACCTTCGCCCCGACCGCCGCTACCTGCTCGCCGCCGGCGCGTGGGCCGGCGAGTTCCTCCCGGCCCTCCCCGTTCACCCCGTCCGCGGGCAGATCGTGCTGTTCCGCTGCGAACGCCCGCCGTTCACCCGCATCGTCATGCACGGCAAGCGGTACCTGGTGCCGCGGCCGGACGGCCGGGTGCTGGTCGGCTCGACGGAGGAACCCGAGGCCGGGTTCGTGAAGGCGAACACGCCGGAGGGGGTCGAGGAACTGAAGCGGTTCGCGTTCGACCTGTGCCCGGAGTTGCGGGACGCCGAAGTGGAGGCGACGTGGGCCGGGCTGCGGCCGGGATCACCGGACGGGCTGCCGTTCATCGGCCCGGTGCCGGGACTGCGGAACGTGGTGGCGGCGGTCGGCCACTTCCGCGCCGGGGTGCAGTTGTCGATCGGCACGGCGCTGCTGGTGCGGGAGATGATGGGCGGCCCGCCGGCGAGCATTCCGCGAGAGGCGTTTCGGCTGGACCGACCGACGGAGGTGGGGGCGCGGATGGCGTTCCGGTCGTGATAATTCGGAATGCTGGTCCGGCCCGCCGACCGCCCCCGGCGGTCGGCGGCTTCGTCACGGCGTGTCGAACACCTTCGGGTCGATCGGCCCGGGGGTGACGGTCAGCTTCTGCCAGTCGCCCTTGTTCTGCCGGTTCGCCTTCACCGTCAGTTTGACCGGCAGCTTCACCCCGTCGAACTCCTGGTTCTCGGTCACCACCACCTCCTTCACCACGCTCACCGCCATCTCCCGGCCGGAGTACACCACCCGGGCGAGCAGCTTGGTCTTCTTGTCGAACGACAGCAGGGCGTACTCCAGGGCCGGCGTCCACACTTTCAGGCCGACCACCTCCACCCCGTTCAGCGCCTCGTCCGGCCCGCGGGCCACCACCGTGGTCGGGTCGGCGAGCGGGAACAGGAACAGCACCGCGTCCTCGTTCATCTGCGTCTTCAGGGTGCGGGTGAACTCGGCGTCCATGGGCATCCGCTGCCGCTTCTCCGCCGGCTGCTGGCCGGACTGCACCTCCGCCCGCGCCTGCCACGCCCCGGCCGGGGTGAGGGCGAACGTGTCCAGTTGGGTGAACGCGCCCCCGTCCTTCGCCAGTTCGAGTTTGGTGCGGAGGCGGAACTTGTCCGGCCAGGCCAGGTCGAACGTCCAGTCGGCCGGCACGCGGCTGCCGGGCGCTTCCATCATCCCGGTGCGGGTGTACGCCGCCGACTTGTACCGATCCAGGCGGTCCGGTTTGCCGCCGGTGTGCGCGTCCAGCGCCTCTTTCAGCAGTTGCGCCGCCGCCGGGTCGGACTTGGCCGGCCTGGGCGGCGGCTTCAGCTCGAACTGGTCCGCCTTCGCCTCCTCCTTCTTCTTCACCTCGACCGCCGGCGGCGGCTCCGGGTCGCACCCGACCGCCGCCAGGAACGTGATCGCCAGAACTGCCGCCGCCCGCCGCGTCATGGCCTGCCCTCCGGAGTGCGTGCGGTCATCTTACGCCGCCGCCCACTTCTGCTTGATGAACTGAATCCCATTCGTGTACACCTCGTCCGGGGTGGGGAACAGGTCTCGCCACACGCGGGTGGCGGCGGCCAGATCCGGCAGCGCCCGGCCGAACGCCTCGATCACCAGCCAGCCGTCGTACCCGGTCTTCTTGAGCGCGGTGAACGCCTCGTCCCACCGCACCTGACCCGTGCCCGGCGTGCCGCGGTCGTTCTCGCTGATGTGGACGTGGGCGAACACGTCCTTCACCGTCTCGATGGCACTCGCCTGGCTCTTCTCCTCGATGTGCGCGTGGAACGTGTCGTACATGCAGCGGAAGTTCGGGTGGTTCACACTTCGCACCAGCGCCGCCGCGTCCGCCGCGGTGGTCAGGAAGTAGCACTCGAAGCGGTTCAGGTATTCGATGCACAGCTTCAGGTTCGCTTGCTTGGCGAACTCGGCCGCCTGCCGCAGCACGTCGGCGGCGCGGGCCTTCTCGTCCGCCGTCGGGCCGGTGCCGCTGAACACCCCGAGCGGCGAGTGGTACGGGCCGACCATCGCCACACTGCCGAGCGTGTGGTTCATGTCCACCGCCCACTTCAGCCGCTCGACGGCGGCCTTGCGGATGTTCGCGTCCGGGGAGATCGGGTTGGCGTCCTCGGTCATCACGGTGACGGTGCTGCACGCCAGCCCCTGCTTGTCGAGTTCGGCCCGGAGCGCCTGGTACTGGGCCGCGTCTCCACCGAACAGCGGGATTTCCACCCCGTCGAACCCGGCGGCCCTGATCTTGGCGATGGTCGGGAAGTGCTCGTCGGTGATCGACCCGGACCACAGCAGCAGGTTCATGCCGACCTTCATGGCGAACTCCGGCGGGAGGGGTGGAACGGCGGCATTGTCCGGCCGGCGGAGAGGCGTGGCAAGTGTGTGCCGGGTATACTGGCGGAAGGACCGGAGGACGCCATGCCGCTGCTCGACCACTTCCACCCGCCGCTGCGGAACGTACTCCAGTGGAACTCGTTCCACAGCGCGTGGCTGGCCGAACTGGCCGGCGACTTCAACGAGTGGCTGCCGCCGCGGTTCTACGCCGAACCGAGCACCCGGTTCGGCATCGAGGTGGACGTGGCCGCACTGGAGCGCATCACCGACTCGCCCGACGACGGCGACTGGAAGCCGACGTACACGGCGCCCGTCGCCACCGCCACCGTCCCGTTCGCCATCGGCACCGACGCGCTGGAGGTGCTGGTGTACGAGGACTACCCGGGCGAAATCCGGCTGGTCGGGGCGGTCGAGTTCGCCAGCCCGGCGAACAAGGACCGGCCGGAGAGCCGGGCGGCGTTCGTCACCAAGTGCCGCGAGTACCTGCACCGGGGAATCGGCTTGGTGATTGTAGACGTGGTGACGGACAAGCACTTCAACCTGCACAACGACCTGATGCAGGCGATCGGCCGGCCGGAACAGGCGGTCGGCGGGCATCTGTACGCGGTCGCCTACCGGCCGACCGGGAAGAACGGCACCGGACAACTGGCGATCTGGTCGCACCGGCTGGTGGTCGGGGAGCCGCTACCGGAGGTGCCGATGTGGCTGTGGGGCGGGCTGAGCATCCCGGCCCGGCTGAACGACACCTACGACGAGACGTGCCGCCGGCTGCGGGTGGCCGCCCGGTTGGCCGACCGCGCCGCCGACCACGCCAACAACGGTGCCTGATGCTCCCCGGCTGGACCCGCACCGACATCGCCGGCAAGCCGGCGGACGTGTTCGAGCCGCCCGAACCGCCGCGGTTCGCCGTCCTGTACCTGCACCCGGTCGGGCTGGAGTCGCTCGCTGATAACTCCGCGTACACGGCGGAACTGGCGAAGCACCGGCTGGCGTGCTGTGCCCCGTTCGGCGCCCGGAGTTGGTGGAGCGATCGCGTCTGCCCTGAGTTCGACCCGACGCTCACCGTCGAGCGGCACCTGCTGGACCAAGTCGTGCCGTGGATGCGCGACCGCTGGGCGCGGCCGGTCGGCGTGGTCGGCGTCAGCATGGGCGGGCAGGGGGCGGTGCGGCTCGGGTTCAAGCACCCGGAGCGGTTCCCGGTGGTGGCGAGCGTGGCGGGGGCGTTCGACCACCACGAACTGTACGGCCGCGGCACGCCCATCGACGACATGTACCGCAGCCGCGAGGCGTGCCGGCAGGACACCGCCGTCCTGCACGTGAGCCAGGGGAAGTCCCCGCCGCACGTGTGGTTCGCCTGCGACCCGGCCGACGCCGACTGGTACCGCGGGAACGACCGGCTGCACGAGAAGCTGGCCGCCGTCGGCCTGCCGCACACCGCCGACCTGGTCACGTCCGCCGGCGGGCACTCGTGGGCGTACTTCGACGCGATGGCGGCGCCTATGATGCAGTTTGTTGTGGCCGCGCTGGCCCAGCAGAGCCGGCGGCTGATGTGACCCCGCAAAGCCGCGAGCGGCTTTGCCCGGCACGCCTGTTGCATTGCGCCCGACGCTCCTTCCCCCGAGGCTCCCCGATGCTCCGGTTCGCCGTGCCCGCGCTGGTCGCCGCCCTCGCCCTCACCCCGGCCGCTCGGGCCGCGGACGACGCCTACCCCGACCAGAAGGAACTCCAGGCCAGCCTGGACAAGGCGTACGAGTACCTGAAGTCGAAGCAGGCGGCGGATGGTAGCTGGCTGCCCAGGATTGGTCCCGGCGTGACCGCGCTCACGGCGGCGGCGCTGGTGAAGGCGGGCAAGCCGGCCGACGACCCGGTGGTGGCCAAGGCGATCGAGTTCGTCACCAAGTTCGCCAAGAAAGACGGGGGCGTGTACGACCGCGGGTTCGAGACGTACACCACCGCGCTCGCCATCGTCGCGTTCAAGGAGTGCAACACCGGCGGCAAGTACGACAAGGTGATCGACGCGGCGGTGAAGTACCTGAAGGGGGTGCAGGAGTCGAACGGCAGCGACGACAAGGAGCTGAAGTTCGGCGGGGCCGGGTACAACGCGAACAGCCGGCCGGACACTAGCAACACCGGGTTCTTCGTCGAAGCGCTGATCGCGTCCGGGGCGGCCAAGGACGACCCGGCGGTGAAGAAGGCGCTGGCGTTCCTGAGCAAGGCGCAGAACCTGCCCGGCGAGTACAACACCCAGCCGTTCGCCAAGAAGGCGGCCGACGACGACAAGGGCGGGTTCGTGTACGAGCCGGTGGCCGGCGAGGTGGACGAGAAAAGCCCGAAGCGGTCGGCCGCCGGCGGCCTCCGCAGCGAGGGCGGGATGACCTACGCCGGGCTGAAGAGCTTCCTGTACGCCGGGGTGGGCAAGGACGACCCGCGGGTGAAGGCGGCGGTCAAGTGGATCCAGAACCACTACACGCTGACCGAGAACCCGGGCATGGGCCAGGCCGGGCTGTTCTACTACTACCACACGTTCAGCAAGGCGATGGACGCCCTCGGCGACGACGTGTTCACCGACGCCAAGGGGGCCAAGCACCCGTGGCGGAAGGAGCTGTTCGACACGCTGAAGGGCAAGCAGGCGGCGGACGGCAGTTGGGTGAACACGGACAAGAACTTCATGGAGAACGCCCCGGAGCTGTGTACCAGCTTCGCCGTCCTGTCGCTCAGCTACGCGCGGAAGAAATGATTCTGGGTGAACCCCGACCGCAAGGTCGGTGGGTGCCAGCCACGACCGCGTGATCGGTTTCTTCGCCCCGGAGGGGCGGCAGTTGTTAGCCAGGGGTGACGGAGCGAAGCGACGGAACCCCTGGTCGGTAGGAAGTAGGAACAAGCCCCGGAGGGGCGGCAGATGCCCACGTCTGCCGCCCCTCCGGGGCTTGGTGTTTTCGCCATCCGTTCCAGGGGTTCCGCTCCCTTCGGTCGCTCCACCCCTGGCTAACGACTCTCGCCCCTCCGGGGCGTAAACCCGGCAGGCCGGATTCACCAAAAACCACCGGCGGACTTACGTCGCGCCGTTCGCCCCAACAACCCGCCTTCCCCTCCCGCCCGCGTTCCGCGACAATTCGGGCATGTCCTCCATCCAAGACGTGCTCGGGGCCGGCGGGTTAGTCTCCGCCCGGTTCCCCGATTTCGAGTCCCGCCCGCAGCAGACGGACATGGCCGACGCCGTCGCCGACGCCCTGGCCAAGAAGCGGAAGCTGCTGGTCGAGGCCGGCACCGGCGTGGGCAAGAGTTTCGCCTACCTGGTGCCGGCCATCCAGGCGGTCGCCGCGAACAAAGACCTGCGGGTGGTCGTGTCCACCCACACCATCAGCCTGCAAGAGCAGCTCGTCCGCAAGGACATCCCGTTCCTGCAATCCGTCATGCCGGACGAGTTCCGCCCGGTGCTGGTGAAGGGCCGGGGCAACTACCTCAGCCTGCGGCGGCTGCGGGCGGCGCAGCAGAAGATGGGGTCGCTGCTGTTCGACCCGGCGGCGGTCACGCAGCTGGTGGAGATCGGCAAGTGGAGCCGCAAGACGGTCGAGGGCAGCAAGTCCGACCTGCCGTTCCAGCCGCTGCCGAGCGTGTGGGACCTGGCCGAGTCCGACGGCAGCAACTGCCTCGGCCGCAAGTGCCCGACCTACGCCGACTGCTTCTACTACAAGGCCCGCAAGCAGACGTTCGCCGGCAACCTGCTGGTGGTGAACCACGCCCTGTTCTTCGCCGACCTGGCCGTGCGGCGGCAGGGCGGCGGGGTGCTGCCGGACTACCACGCGGTCATCTTCGACGAGGCGCACACGCTGGAAGACGTGGCGGCGGACCATCTCGGCATCGGCGTGACGCAGGGCGGGGTGGAGTACGTGCTGAACCAACTGTACGCCCCGCGGGGGCACAAAGGGGTACTTGCCACCCTCGGCGACCCGGACGCGACCACGCAGGTGGAAGCCACCCGGCAGGCGAACGAGCGGTTCTTCGCGGCGGTGTTGCACTGGCACGGCAAGCAGCCCCGCGGCACCGGCCGGGTGCGGGAGCCGAACCCCGTGCCGGACGCGCTGTCCGAAGAACTCGACAAGCTGTCGAGCCACCTGATGCGGCTGGCGAAGACGCGGAACAGTGACGAGGAGAAACTCGAACTGACCAGCCGGGCAGAGCGGCTGAGCGGGACGGCCAAGTCCGTCCGCGACTGGCTCGGCCAGCGATTAGACGGGCAGGTGTACTGGGCGGAGGTGCGGACCGGCGGGCGGGTGCCGCGGGTGAGCCTGAGCAGCGCCCCGATCGAGGTCGGGCCGGCGCTCCAGGAGCAACTGTACGACAAGATCCCGTCGGTCATCCTGGCCAGCGCCACGCTCAGCACCGGCGGGGCGGACGGGTTCGCCCTGTTCCAGAACCGGCTCGGCCTGCCCGACGCCAAGACGAAGCAGCTCGGCAGCCCGTTCGACTTCCGCACCCAGGCCGAACTGCACCTGTTCCGCGACATGCCCGACCCGTCGGCGCAGGCCGCCGCATACGAGGCGAAGGTGCAGGAGCTGCTGCCGGAGTACATCGACAAGACCCGCGGCCGGGCGTTCGTGCTGTTCACCAGCTACGGGGCGATGAACAAGGCGGCCGAGAAGCTGCGGCCGTGGTTCGTCACGCACGGGTACACGTTCTTCTGCCAGGGCGACGGTCAGCCCGCCCCGCGGATGCTCGAACAGTTCCGCACGGCCAGCAAAGCCGTGCTGTTCGGGGTGGACAGCTTCTGGCAGGGCGTGGACGTGCGGGGCGAGGCGCTCCAGAACGTGATCATCATGAAGCTGCCGTTCGCCGTGCCCGACCGCCCGCTGACCGAAGCCCGGCTCGAAGCCATCGAAGCCGCCGGCGGGAACGCCTTCTTCGACTACCAGGTGCCGCAGGCGGCGATCAAGCTGAAGCAGGGGTTCGGCCGGCTCATCCGCACCGCCACGGACAAGGGGATGGTGGTGCTGTTCGACCCGCGGGTGCTGACGAAGGGGTACGGGAAGACGTTCCTGGACGCGCTGCCGGACTGCCGGCGGTTCATCGACGGCGTGGAAGTGGCGGGCGAGAAGAAGCGGAAGAAGGTGGGGTAAAGGGTCTTCGCCGCGACCTGCGGGAGCGGGTTCCGCTCCCGCAGGTCGCGGCGAAGACAGTTGGAGTGGGGCCGGTTTTGTTAGCCCGACGCGCCAGCGAGGGGTGCGTGCTGACCCTCGCTGGCGCGTCGGGCGAACAAGCATGACCGCCGACGGAGGTTTGTGGTGCGATGGCCGCGACCACGCTCAAGCTGTACTGGAACTCGCGCCTGGTCGGCGTCATCACCGGGGCGACGTTCTCCGATTTCCCGTGGGTGATTGGGCGGTTCGAACCGCGTCGCGTGCCGAAGCGATTGCGGGAGGTGTCGGACTGGTTGGCGGCACAAGCCGAAGCCGACGAGCCGCTCGACCCGCCGTTCGCTCCCGACCTCTTGGACGGGTGGGTTGTCATCAAGCCGGACGGGAGTCGGCACGAGTTGCTCATGCCCCCGCTCATCGACTTCGACAAGGGAATCATCGATTGGCGGTAGCGAGGCCGAACCGGGTGGCCGACCGTCTCCGACGGTCGGTGCCGACTCCCGGAGGGAGTCGGCCACCCGAGGGGCGGCCCCTACCCGGAATCGACGAGGGTGTCTTCGCTGGTGTGCCGGCTTCAGCCGGTTTGCCGCCGGTTCTCCAGAACGGCCTGAAGGCCGGACACCAGCTCAGACCGGCCGAACCGGGGTCGGAATTGATTCCGCGTCTCAACAAGCCCCACCGCCGGCCGCAACCCGTTCGCCACCAACGCTTTCGCCATTCTGACATCAATTCGTCGCACAGAGTGAAATGAGTTCGCGCAGGGGTGGCGCACCCCGAACGAAACTCATTTCCGCCCGCGGTCACTCCACCAGCGGCAGCCACTCGGCCACGTCGAACCGGGCGTGCGGGTTGTGCAGCGGGCTGGCCGACAGCTGGTCGTACGCCTCGAAGCACGGGTCGATCAGCTTGAACAGGTCGGTCGGGCGGAGGGCGGTCTGCTCGCGGCAGAACATCAGGTCGGTGCCCACCCCCTTCACCGCCACCGGGTAGGCGGTCGGGGCCACCTGCCGCACCACCTCGGCGTAGATGCGGCCCGGCTCGGTGTCCGGGTACACCAGCAGCGTCTTCTCGTCCTCGGCCGGCCCGCCGGTGAGCGGGGCCGCCCCGCGGATGTAGCTGGACACCCGCCGGGCCAGTTCCTCGGCGTCCCCGCGGGCGGCCGAGTGTTCCACCGCCGTCACGTCCTCGGCCGGCAGCAGGGTGGCCAGGAACACCGTCGCCTGGTCGATGAGCGGGTTGGCCAGCTGGTGGATCAGGTCGGCCGAGCCGGTGCAGAACTCGGCCAGCCCGCCCCGCGGGTCGAGCACCACGGTGGTGAGCACCGACTCCAGGTTGGCGCGGGCCGGGCTGGTGAGCGCGTGCAGCAGGTCGGCGGCGGAACGGTCCAGGTGGTCCTGGCCGTTGGGCAGCACCACCCGCATGGTGTTCGACCCGCGGAGGGTGGTCTGGGTGGCCTCCTCCTGGTCGGCCATCACCTTGCTGTGAACGGACCCGGCGTTCAGCACGATCGGCACTTCCATCAGTCCGGCCAGGGTGGTCAGGCGGTCGCGGGCCAGCTTCAGGGTGCGGGCGTGGTCGTCGAACCGGGCGTGCAGGCGGTGGTAGAACTGGGCGGCGGCGGCGGTCAGGTCCTCGGCCACCCTCAGGTCGATGAACGCCCGCACCCGGTCCACGGCCGCCCGCACCGCCTTGCCGACGCGGTTGCCGAACAGGCTGAACGACCCGCCGCCCTGGACGGCGTGCAGCGCCTCCTGCGCCTGCCCGCGGGCCGCGTCCCGCTTCCCGGCCAGCTCGCGGAGCTGGGCGTTCACGGTGGCGGCGGCGCCGGCGGCGGTGGCGGCCAACTGCTCGACGACGATCTGGCAGGTGCCCAGCCGCGGGCCGGGCAGCCGCTCCAGTTGGTCGAGCTTGGCGGTGAGTTGCTTGTCCCAGGCGTCGAACGCCCGCTTCAGCCCGACGTCGAGTGCCTTGCTCAGCCGCCCGCGGCGGAACGCGCTGTCCGCCTCGGCGGTCGGCTCCATGCCCAGCCAGTCGCGGGCGGCGTCCCAGATGCCGACCGTCCACCCGACCGGGTCGGCGGTGCGGGCGGCGGCGTCCGCCCGCCGGTCCATCTCGGTCACCCACGCGGCCAGTTGGTCGAGCGGCAGCGCGCCGTCCGGGCTGGCCGATTGCGCGGCGATGTAGTGCTTCACCGGCTCCGGGCTGAGGCGGGTGTCGGCCAGGATTTCGGCCAGCGCCGCCTCGCCGTCCGGCGGCAGGCCGGCGGGCGCCGCCGCCCACCCGCGGATCAGGTCCACGCACGTCTGGCGGGCGGCGCTCCGCAGCAGCAGCCCCCGCGGGTACCACACGCCGAACGTGCCGAACCCGCGGAACGGGGTGCGGCCGGCCGGCGTCGGCTTGCTCCGCAGCAGGTCCAGCCCGGCGCCGAGCGGGGTGGTCAGGTCGTAGGTGATGTACCCGGCCAGGTGGGAGGTGGTGTCGCGGAACGCGTCGCTCGACCGGGTCGCCATCGGCAGCAGGTAGGTGGCCTGGAACGGCAGCCCGCGGGCGTCGATCTGCGCCCCCTCCGGCCCGCCGTACCGGCCGACGAACGGCACGTCCGGGTCGGCGTAGTGGTTCAGCTCGGTCAGGGTGGCGAACACGTTCGCCTGCTCCTCCGGCGGGCTGTTCGGGTCGGTCGGCGCGCCGACCAGCACGAACGCGTTCACCCGCGCCGCCGGCAGGTTCGTCTTCTCCAGCGCCCGCCGCACCGCGTGCCCGACGTCCAGCAGCATGCCGCCGGTGCCCCCGCTGGCGGACACGAACACGTACACCGCCGGCTCCTTGGTGCGGACGGACAGGCCGGTGAACGTGCTCGACTGGTGCAAGGCTTCCGGGGCGGTGCAGGCGGCCAGCTCGTTCTTCAGCTTGGTCATGAACCGCAGGTAGTGGTCACAGAACGCCAGCCGCCCGAGCGCCCGCGACCCGTCCACCCGCAGGCTCCGCGGGATGGCGTACATCTTCTCCCGCGGCAGCCACTCCATCAGGCTGTCCAGGTGCCGGCGGCGGTAATTCGTCACCGGCTGGAGCGGGGCGGGGAAGATCTGGTCGCCGGTCAGGGCCACGTCGGACGACGCGCTCGCCGCTTTTTCCACCGCCCCCGGGTCCGGGTCCAGGTACAGGTAGCGGATGCACGGCACCTGCGACAGTTGGCCCACCCGGTCGAGCAGCCGGCAGCGGATCTGTTGCAGGGCGCGGCGGCCGAAGCTGCCGATGCCGATGAGCAGGGCCGGCCGCAGCACCCCGGCGTCCGGCTCGAACCGCAGGGAGGCGGACAGCGTCTGGGTGTTGCGGTCGGAGTACCGCAGGCCGGGGCGGCGGGGCGTGGCCGGGGCGGTCGGGGCCGCCGCGGGGGCCGGAACGGTGCCGGACTTGGCCGCCTGCTGCCGCGGGGTGATGAGCAGCAGGTTGCTGCCGTTGCTGCTCGGCTTCGGCTGCGGCAGCGGGGTCCGCTCGGATGACGCCTGCGGCCGCGACCCGCTGCCGGACGGGTGCGACCCGCCGGCCAGCGTGCGGATGAACGCCGAGCACGACGGGAACCGCTCCTCCGGGCTTTTGGCCATCGCCCGCGCCACCACCGGCCGGTCGCACTCCGGCAGCCCGGACAGGTCCGGCGGCTCGGTCATGTGCTGCATGGCCAGCTGGCGGATGTTCCGCCCGTTGAACGGCTTCTTGCCGGTCAGCAGCTCCACGTACACCACCGCCAGGCTGTACTGGTCGGACTGCTTGGACACCTTGTTGGCGAACGTCTCCGGGGCGGCGTACACCGGGGTGATGCCGCCCATCATGCCGGCCGAACTCGGCCCGCTCACCCCCCGCACCAGCCCGAAGTCGGCCACCTTCACCCGGTCGGCGATGACGAACAGGTTCTTCGGCTTCACGTCCAGGTGCTGCAGGTCGTGCTTCTCGATCATGTGGTCGAGGCCGTCGGCCGCGTCCGCCAGGAACCCGAGCAGCATGTCCCGCGGGATGCCCGCCCGCCCCCCCGCCACGCACTCCTCGTACAGGTCGTGCAGGCTCTTGTCCGCCATCTCCATGACGATCAGCAGCTCGCCGTTCACCACCTTGATCAGGTCCATGCCGATGACGAACGGGTGGCGGATCAGCTTCACCCGCTCGAGCGCCTTCGCCTCCTGCTCGGCCTTGGCCGAGTCCTCGTCCGGCGAGTTCAGGTTGCCGAACACGAACTTGATGGCCTTTAAAATGCCGCCCGGCGCCTCGCACTTCCACACCTCCCCGAACCCGCCGCTGCCGAGCGGTTCGATCAGCCGGTACCCGGGGATGGGTTCGACGTCGGGCTCGCGGATGCAAGTCATTGGGTGCGGAACCGGGGGCGCAGGACGGGCGGAACGGGCCGCCGAAGCGTAGTTCACGCTCCGCCCGCCGTCCATTCCCGCGGGGTGACTGTGGGTGTGCCGGGCGGGGAAGTTTCGACGCCGGCCGCAACCGGCACCGCCGGAAGTGAAGTTTCGGGCCACACATCACCGGCGGGCCGCCGGTGCCACAGAAGATAAACCCCGCCTCCGTGGCACCGGCGGGCCGCCGGTTCTGTTCTTCCGTGGCACCGGCGGCCCGCCGGTGTCTCCGGTTTTGGCGAACCCGGTCTGCCAGGGCCGTGGGTGCGAACCAGTGGGGCGAGTTTCCAACTTGCCGTCCGGAGTGGGGCGAGTTTCCAACTTGCCGTTCGTTGGCAAGATGCAATCTTGCCCCACGCACCCACCGACCTCGCGGTCGGGGTTCGCCAGGGTCGCCCGAACCCCGGCCCGGCTACGAGCTGCTCCCCCCGCCCATCTTCGCCCCGGTCGAGCCGAACCCGCCGGTCTTCACGTTACTGCCACTGCTGCTACCGCCGCTGACGCCGGACGACGACCCACCCCACGAACTGCCCCACCCCCGCGACCCGCTCGACCAGACCACCGGCATCCACCCCCACGACGACCGCCGGTACCCGGACGAAGACGAGGACTGCGGGATGAGGTTGCCGTTCTCGTCGTACCGCGGCTCCGGCCGCGGCCGCATGAGGCAGCAGCAGGTGGTGAGCATCGCCCCGCCGAGCAGCACGAGGGTGATGGGGCGGCTCATCCGCGAACCGGGGGACGGGGGCACGGCGGGTCTCCACATTACGAGATCGCGGCGAACACCACGATGGCGATGGCGATCAGCAGCGCGCCCACCATGATGCCGACGGCCACGTTCCCCTCCTTCAGCTTCGTCTCGATGTCCAGCTTCGGGGTGATCAGCTCGAACACCTTGAACCCGACCGCCAGCAGGGCGATGCCGAGCACGCCGAACGCGCCGGCGTACACCAGGAAGCGGGTGAACTCGTCCCACGACGGGACGTTGGCGAACAGAGCGGTCATCGGAACCTCGCGGGCGGTGGGACGGCGGACCCACAGGCTACCCGCGGCCGGCGGGCGGTGCAACCAAGCGAACCGCCGATTCGTCCGCCGACTCCGTAAAATGCCCGTTCGCTTCCGGCTCCCAACGAGAGACGCCACCGTGTCGTCCGACCCGTCGAACCCGACCCCGCCCGAGCAGCAGGACCACGCCGCCGTCCGGCTGGAGAAACTGCGGCAGATCGAAGCGCTGGGCGTGGACCCGTGGGGCCAGCGGTTCGGCGACCACCGGCCGATCGCCGACGTG
>JALHQU010000109.1 GCA_022841795.1 Fimbriiglobus sp. | reverse complement strand
GACCCGGCCTCGGCGGTGAGGGCGGCGACCGCCCGGCGGCCGGTGGCGACCAGGGCCGCGTCCCGCCCCTCCTTGTCGGCCAGCAGTGACGCGGCGGTGTGCCCGTCCGGCAGCCGCCCGGCGACGGCCGACTGGACCACCGACACCAGCCCGTAGGCGATGGCGATGGAGTCGAGCGTCCTCACCTGCCGGTCGAACGGGGGCAGGCGGCGGGCGGCCTCGCGGGTGATGACGACCAGGTCCTCGAAGGTCAGTTCGAGCGCCATGACAGTTCTCCTATCGCCTCGGTGGAGGCTCCGGAGGGCACCCCGGCGACCGGGTGGTCGGGGGTTGCCGGCGGGGTCGGTGAAGCCGTGAACTTCTCGCCCGCGCTCTGGATAGGTGGACGCGACGGGGCCGACCGGGCGCCCGCCGGACACGACGAAGGGGGATGGTGGTGGGATGGGGAACCGACGTGACTCGCTCGGGTTTGCGGGTTCACACCCGCCGCATGGAGAGGTTGGCTAACCCCCCGAAGCACCGTGGCTATTCGCTCGGTTGCCGGACCCCACCGGAGGTCCTTCGCAATGCTGGATAGGAATGTACCCCGGACGGGTCGGCGCTTACAGGTCGGTAGCGGATTCCGTCACACTTTTTTGGCGCACCGAAGCACCGGCCGAGGGCGTGTGCCGGCCGTCAGTTGCCGCTACGTCGTCACGTGTGGTGGGCTGAGATCCGACCGGGACCGGGCAGGAACCGTTGGAGTGAAAAACAGGATCGCAGCCCTGGACATGTTATCGATTGTCATAATATTATGACAGAGCCGCATTGCCCGATTCGTCGTGTTCAGGACTATCTCCCTCACAGGAGGCAGTGGAATTCCGTCGAGGCCATCTGGGGCGGACACCACCCTGCGTGAGCGAGGCGGTGCGTGTGGGTACAAATTTCCACACGACCGATACCGTGGATACGGCGTTGGCTGCCATCCATCATTCGACCCCGACGGTGAGTCCGCCCAGGTCGCGAAGGGTCGGTAGGATGAAGAGGAGAAGAGAAAGAAGAGAGTAGACGGGGGTGTCACAGGCAGGAGGGGACCCCCTGTCACCGGCGATCGGGCCAAGGGGAGGGCGCCCTCTGGCCTGTCGGCCGCCGCGGCTCGAAGCAGTCGGTCACACGCTCCAACCGTGCCAGCCGGCGGGTGGGCCGCTCGACCTGGCGGGCGACGACCCCACACCAGCCGGGCGGGGCGGGGTGTGGCGGGCGCTGCCGCACGACTTCCCGCCGTGGAAGACCGTCTCCTACTACTTCTACACCTGGCGGGACCAGGGGGTGTGGGAGGGGCTGCACGGCGCCCTCCGCGACTGCGTCCGGTCCCTGCTCGACCGGCAGCCGACGCCGAGCGGGGGCGTCCTGGACAGCCAGACGGTGATCCGGACCGACTCCGACTCGTCCAGATTCTCGAACGCACCGGGTAGGGGGCGGGGAACTCTTCTCGGCCCCTACCCGGAGCCGACCGGCCCCCGGCAGCAAGGTGCCTCCGGAGGTTCGGAACGCCCGCCTGGCTCAGTCCCTCTTCCGCTTCTCGGGGCCGTCGTCTTCGGACCGGCCGGCCCGCTCGTCGAACCTCGCCTTCCTCTCCCGATACTCATCGACCATGTTCTGAAGCCTCACGAGGAGGGCCTGCGGTGACCCCGCCTTCTTGGCCTTCGCTAGCTCGTCCTCCAGACTCTTCAGCACGTTGTCGAGATGGGCCTCCTCAATCCCCTTCGGGGCGTTGAACCGGCGAGAAGACGCCTTGTCTGGTTCATTGCGAAGCATGTCCGACGGGATCAGGACGGGCTGGGGTGTCAGCGTCACGGCCGCAGACAGCAACATCGTCGGGAACATGGTAAATCCTCTCGGAAACAGCTACATACTCGCAGGGGACTCCGAGGACCGCAACCGAATTCGAAGCGGCGAAGCGAACCGCTCACCGATCTTTCGCCGCCCGAGTGGCTGGGCGGCGAAGGCCGAGCGTACTGGATTCAACATCCCCGTCCCGCGGAGGAGTGGCATCGGCATCCCCCGCAACTCGGAAGCGTCACTGCGGCACACCCCGGCCCCCCCGCGGAGGTCACCGTCGGGCGAACGACCAACCCGCCTTTGCGGCACTGGGGGTGCTGAAACCATCCACCCGTACTTCCGACATCCCAGAAGGGACCACCAGTCACCGCTTTGGCCTGTCGGCCTCGCGGCTCGAAGCAATCGGTCACACCCCCAACCATGCCAGCGGGCGGGAGGGCCGATCGACCCCGGCGTGTGACGGCAGCCACACCAGCGGGGCAGGGCGGGGTGTGGTGATTCAACCGACCTGGCGCGTGGACCTGGGGCGGGAGACACTCACCCACCTTCCGCCGCCTGACCGGAGACACCCGTGCCCGCCCGCCGCCTGTACGATCGGTTCTGGCCGCACCCGGAGGTGACCGCCGTGGTCCGCCCGCACCTCACCCCCGCCGCCATGGTCGAGCTGGAGCGGCTGGTGGAGGCCGGCGACCCCGCCCCCATCCGCGACTGGCTGGCCCGCACGGAGCTGCCGGCCGACGCCCGCGCCGCCGTCCGCCCCGCCGTGCCGCCGGTGGGTGCGTGGCCGGCGCTGTTCGACGAGATCGCCGTCGGCCGCGTGTGTGAGCACGACGGGTGCGGGACGATCGACTGGGTGCTCTCCCGGCGGGCGGGGGCGACGTTCCGCCACCGGGTGTACGACGACGCGGCCGGGCGGACGGTGCGGCGGTGGGATACACCCAGACCGCTCACCCGGAAGCAGTTCGAGCACCTCACCCGCTCCCGCCCGTGGCTGGACTGGGACCCGGAGCTGACCGCCGGGGCGTGCGGGGTGACGGTCGAGTCCATCTGGGACGGGCCACTCGACGTGTGACGAGGGCGCTGAATGGGGACGCGGAATTCCACCGGACCGTCTGCCGTGGATGCGGCGTTGGCTGGCCGCGTCGAGTTCGGCCGGGGTGAGCGGCTTTGGCAGAAGGATATCCACGCAAACGCTCCGCATCAGGTCTGAAGAACCGCCCCGCCAGTGCGAACACCCTGTACGGCTGAGCGTTCCCCACGAGGGCTACCGATGCGGAAGGTCATCTCCGGGTGCGTGGCGGCGGTGCTGGTGGCGGGCGGGCTGGCGGTGTACGCCGTCGCCCAAGACAAGCCGAAGGAGAAGGTCCACCAGCCGAAGGTGATGTGGGAGTACAAGGTGGTGGATATCAGCACGGTGGGTCAGGACGAGCGGGAGAAGTTGATGAATGAGTTAGGGCGGGACGGGTGGGAGCTGGTGTGCGTGAGCGGGTCGCCGTTAACCCCCAGCCACTACCTGAAACGCCCCAAGCCCTGATCGCGGGCGGGGGACAACACCCGCTGCCGTCGGAGCAGGGTGTGACTGCGACGACCGCCCGCCGCGCGGAAGGCGAACGGCCGGATCGAGGGTGCAGGTGGCCCGGTTGCTCGCCAGGCACACGTGGCTCGAAGTGAGGCGGCAGACAGCGGCAAAGGTCAGGATGACTTTCCGCGGACTCGGTTGACGGCGGATGCGGAGGTACAGCTCGTTCCATTCGGCCATATCCTGCTGGGATGGCATGACGGCCGTGGCCTCGGGGTTGCGCAGATGGCGACTGGGAAACGTGGCACTCGTCCTCTCTCCCTTGGCGGGCGTCAGTTCCGTTGGCGTTGTGTGTTCAACCACCCGCTGGAGACGTTCTCGGCCGGGTACGCCCAGCGGGGAGGGGCTTGGCCGCCGGACTGTCTGGTCGTCCGCCCGGTGGACGGCCCTCATCGCAAACTGACCGTCACCTGGCCGGCGTGTTCGGGTCCGGTGGTCACACCCGCCTTGGTCCGGGCGTGCGTCGAGGAAGCGTGGCGTCGGGGGTGGCTCAGCCACCTGCCGGACCTCGAGTTGGCCGGGGGCGTGGTGCCGAGCGGTGGGGCGGGCGACTGTCCCGAAGGGGAACAGACGTCGCGCCGGCGGCGTGGCTAGAGTGAATGGGTCTCCCGGCCCGGTTCGGGTGACGTACTGGCCGGAATTCCGCGAGTTCGGTTTTGCGTTACTACTTGGCGGCGAGGAAGTCGTTCACCATCGGTACGATGACGGACGTTCGCTGTATCAGCGTGACATGGGTGGTGTCGGGCAAGATGGCCAACCGCGAGGCGGAGCGCGGCTTCATGTCGCCGTGGACCTCGCCCCCCTTCAGGCGGAACATCTCCGCGACGTGCTCGAGCCGGATGCCGTCGGCGTCGCCGTGGATGAAGAACATGGGCGCGGAGGTGGCCTTCAGCTTGTCGGCACCGAGGTCGTGCCCCTTCGTAGCTGCGGCAAGGACCCGCTTGATGAACTTCGGAAACTCGTCCGGCGTCGGGCTCAACTTCTTGTACTCGGTCTCGATGGGTGAGCCCTTGAAGTCGTCCGCCGTGAGCTTCGGGATGCTGTCGGCCGCTTCCTTGATCATGCCGTCGCGGCGGAACGCGGACGAAATGACGACGACCTTCCGCACCTTGTCGGGGTGGCGGACCGCACACCGCATCGCCACGCCGCCGCCCATGCTGTAGCCGATGAGGTCCGCCTTCGGGATCTTGAGGTGGTTAAGCAGAGCGACCACATCGTCGGCCAGATTCTCGCTGCTGATGTCGCGTTCGATGTCCGCTGTGCGCCCGTGGCCCTGCATTTCGACAGCGATCACTTTGCGCGTCTTGGACAGCTCGCCGATCCAACCGTCCCAGTTGTTGGTGATGGTCATAAACGCACCGTGGAGCAGCACCACGGGTTCGCCGCTGCCGTGGACCTCGTAGTACATTTTGAGTCCGTTGACCGGCGCGGAACCCGTCGTCGGCTTCTGCTGCGCCGCCGCGACGGCCGGCACGAGCATCGTCAGGAGAAAAGCAGTTGTCTTCATGTTTCGTTCCTTAGCGTGCGGTGCGTTCTCTCGAGCGACAGGGTGCGTGAGAAAGAACTCTAACCTGCCAGCACTCCGTCCAGCGCCTGGTAGCTCATCTCCATTCCGTCCGTCATGCCCGTCGACATCGCCGCGTCGCGATCCGCCTTCGAAGCGAACTTGATCGAGGTCACCACGCTCGTGATCCCGTCGGACTCGTCGAACGTGACCGTGATAATCGACGGCTCGCCTCCCATCGATCCACCCATCTCGCCCGGGTCATAGAGTTGCGTGTGCACGATCTTGGAATGTACCGCGACTTCCAGCATCTCTCCCGTGAACCCGAACTCCTGACCGTTCTCGTCGTTTCGCCAGCGCCAGCGATACTTCCCGCCCACATGAGTGGCCATCTCGCACACCGGCATCGACCAGCCGGGCATGGCCGTGAGCCAACGAGGCATCATCACGGGGTCCGTGTACGCCTGCCACACCAGATTGACCGGCGCATCAAAGCTCCGGTTCACCAGCACTTCTCGATCCGACGGTGCGCTCACTTCAGCTGGTTTCATTTCTTCTCCTCCTGGGCTTGCTTCAACTCGGCGAGTAACGCGTCGAGTCGCTTGTAGTTGCCTTCCCAAACCTCTTGCAACTGCTCCAGCCAATCCGTAACCGCCTTCAACTGCTCCGTCTCCAACTTGCAGGGCCGCGACTGGGCCACCCGACGACGCGAGATCAGCCCCGCCGATTCCAGCACCTTCAGGTGAGATGAGACCGTCGGTTGCGTCAACGAGAAGAGCCCGACCAGGTCGGATACGGATGCCTCGCCGCGTGCCAGATGCACCACGATTCCACGTCGAGTGGGGTCGGCAAGAGCGGCAAACGCTTGGTCCAGTCGGCTCATCTAAATAGATTATCGCCTATATAGACAGAGATCAATATGCGAACTCCGGATTCGGCGGGAGTTTCAGAGCATTGCCGCCGGACGTGGACGCCCTGCTCCTCGCCGGGGCGACGCGGGAGCAGCTGGCCGCCACCCGCGGGGCGGTGGACAACCACCTCCGCCACCTGGCCGACGAGCACGGGCTGGCGGTCACCCGCACCGGCGGCGAGTACCGGTTCGTCGTCGCATCGGAGGGAACGCCCACTGACCCAGTGTCGCTCCCTGTCAGTCGAACAGACCGCACCCCTGCCGGAGCTGATGCTCACCCGCCGTCGTCCGACCCACCGGCCGGGTTTCCGGTGGAGGTGCGAGGGGCGGTCACCACTCACGCCGGCGACCCGCGGGGGCGGCTGCAGCGGCTGAAGCTGTGGCTGGAGATCGTGTCCGTCACCGTCGCCATCCTCGGCGGGCTGGCAGCGCTTGTCTACCGCCTGCTCGGCTAGCGGCTCACTTCCACTCCCCCCACACCCAGGCCACCGCGTCGGGATGCGGCGGCCGGGCGAGGTGCCGGAGGGTGTCCCGGCTGATGCCGAGTGCCGCCCGGTCGGGGCCGCCGTCCCGGCAGCGGACGGCCAGCGTGTCCGGCTCGACCGCGAACAGCCCGGCGTCCAGAGCCCGGTGGTGGTTGGCGCACAGCACCAGCCCGTTCCGCGGGTCGTCCGCCCCGCCCGCCGCCTTCGGGCACAGGTGGGCGGCGTCCAGCAGCGGGCGGGCGGCCAGGTCGCACACCGCACACCGCGGCCCGTACCGGCGGAACACCCGGAACTGGAACCGCACCTGCCCCGGCCGGGCCGCCGCCACCCGCTCCACCCGGGGGCCGGCGGCGGTGAGGGCGAACGGCGAATCGTCCGCGTCCGGCGGCAGCTCGGGCGGCCGCTCCGCGAACGCGATCAGGAACACCCGCGACCCGTCGTCCCAGTCCTCCACCCACCCGAGCCGCACGTCCCGCACCGGCGAGCTCGGGGTCGGGCAGGTGACCACGAACACCGGCAACCGCAGCCGCCCGGCCGCCTTCGTCGCCCCCACCTCGCCCGCGTCCCGGCTCGGGGGGCGTTTCGTCGCCGGGTAGTGGTACAGGACGCACTCGTCGGTCAGGTCGTCCGCGTACACGTCGCCGGTGTGCAGCACCGCCACCGTCACCCCACCGTCGATCACCTGGTCTGTGCGGGCCTTGTCCACCCAGATGCCCTGGGCACCGCCGTAGACGCCCAGTTCCCGGAGCACCCCCGGCGACACCCCCCGCGGCCCGCCCCGGTCGAGCAGTGACTGCCACATCCCCTGCCGACGCACCCGCTCGTCGGCGACCGGGTCGGCGGCGTTCGGCGGATCAGGGGTGGACATTGCGGGACGAAGGGTGGGAGGCTCGACCTTGTCCGGGATGATACACCGGGTCGCGATTGCCGGCTCCGTTCACTCACGAATCGTGGCGGTAGCGGGACTCCTTCGCAGCCCGGAAAAACTTATCGCGAAGGTTGCAAACCCCTTCCGACGTTTGATATAACGCGGTCACACGACCGAGGGAGTGCCGTGAGCCTGACCGGGTTTGTCGTCACCCCGGCGGTGGCCAGTCGCCTGCGGGCGTTTCGGCCGCGGGGCGAGCGGGTCACGGGGTCCGCCCTCGTCCCGCCCGCCACCCCATGGCCGCAGCTGGCGGGCACGGCATTCGATTACCTGTTGCGGTTCGAGCTGCACCGCCGGCACCCGCACGCCGAGGTGGGATCGTGGGTGGCGGAGGGGGCGGCTGGGCTGATCTACGAGAAGACGCCGACCGGGAGCATCGAGCGGAACCCGTTCCCAGTCGACTCGGAGCACTGGGTGCCCGGGCCGCTGCTGGCTCGCCGGTGTCAGGCGGTGGTCGACGAGGCCCGACGGCTGCTCGACGCCTATCGCCACCAACCGCCGGACGATGGGCGGCTGCGGGAGCTGGCCGCGGCGGCGGTGAAGCTGGCCCAGCTCGACGCGGTCGTCCGGGGCCGCCGGCTGGACCCGGGGTTCGAGCGGGCCGACGACGGGGCGGTGGACGAGCTGCTCCGTCTGCTCGCGGTGGTGCCGTTCGACCGCCTGGTCCGGCCCGGCCGCCTGCTGCTCAACCCGACGTTCGGGGACGCGTCGGTGCGGGTGGGCGGGGCGGACGCCGACCTGATCACCGGCGACTTGCTGGTGGATGTGAAGACCACCAAGACGTGTGAGCTGAAGAGCGACTCCCTGGACCAGCTGTTCGGTTACTACCTGCTCGCCCGGCAGGCCCGGCGGACCGACCCAGCGTTTCCGGAGGTCCGCTCGGTCGGGCTGTACTTCTCCCGGTTCGCCCGCCTGTGGGAGTTCGACGTGACGGGGTGGACGGCCCGGCCCGACTTCGCTGATACGGAGCGGTGGTTCTTCGAGACGGCCGACGAGGAATTCGGGCTCAATCCGGCCGACGGGTGACCGCCCGACCGCACTCCGTGTACACCGATTCCGATCTGACTCATCGACCTCGGAGCTCGTGCCCGCCGACATGGACCAAGCCGCCCACAACAAGATCGTCTCGTTCATCTGGGGGATTGCGGACGATGTCCTGCGTGACCTGTTCGTCCGCGGGAAGTACCGCGACGTCATCCTGCCCATGTGCGTGCTGCGGCGACTTGACGCGGTGTTGGAGCCGACCAAGAAGGCGGTTCTCGAAACCAAGAAGATGCTCGACACGTCCGGCATCACCGAACAGAGGGCGGCACTCGCCGGGGCCTCGGGCCAGGCGTTCTTCAACACCTCCCCGTTCACCCTCCGCGACCTGAAGGCCCGGGCCAACCAGCAGCAACTGAAGGCCGACTTCGAGGCGTACCTGGACGGGTTCTCGTCGAACGTCCAGGACATCCTGACCAACTTCGAGTTCCGCAACATCATCCCCCGCCTGTCGAAGGCGGACGCGCTCGGCACCCTCATCGCCAAGTTCCTCGACCCCGAGATCAACCTGAGCCCGAACCCGGTGCTGAACGGGGACGGTTCAATCAAGCACCCGGCCATGGATAACCACTCCATGGGAACGGTGTTCGAGGAACTGGTCCGCAAGTTCAACGAGGAGAACAACGAGGAGGCGGGCGAGCACTGGACGCCCCGGGACGCCGTCAAGCTGATGGCCAACCTGATCTTCCTCCCGGTCGCCGACCGCATCGAGTCCGGCTCCTACCTGCTGTACGACGGGGCCGTCGGCACTGGCGGGATGCTGACGGTGGCCGAAGAGACCCTGAAGGAGCTGGCCGAGGGCCGCGGCAAGCAGGTGGTCACGCACCTGTACGGGCAGGAGATCAACCCGGAGACGTACGCCATCTGTAAGGCGGACATGTTGCTCAAGGGTGAGGGGGAGAACGCGGATCACGTGGTCGGCGGGGCGGAGTGGTCGACCCTCTCGCACGACGCCTTCCCGTCCCAGGAGTTCGACTTCATGCTCTCCAACCCGCCGTACGGGAAGAGCTGGAAGAAGGACCTGGAGGCGATGGGCGGCAAGGACGGGATGCGAGACCCGCGGTTCAAGGTCACCCACGCCGACGAGGAACTGTCCCTCGTCACCCGGTCGAGCGACGGGCAACTCCTCTTCCTGGCCAACATGGTCAGCAAGATGAGCGGCAAGGGGAAGCTCGGCAGCCGCATCGCGGAGGTGCACAACGGCTCGTCCCTGTTCACCGGGGACGCCGGCCAGGGGGAGAGCAACGTCCGCCGCTGGATTATCGAGAACGACTGGCTGGAGGCGATCGTCGCGCTGCCGCTGAACATGTTTTACAACACCGGCATCGCCACCTACATCTGGGTGCTGTCGAACCGCAAGGCCGCCCACCGTAAGGGCCGGGTGCAGTTGATCGACGCCACCCAGTGGTTCAAGCCCCTCCGCAAGAACCTGGGGAAGAAGAACTGCGAGCTGTCCGCCGACGACATCCGCCGCATCTGCGACGCGTTCACCGCCTTCCAGGAAACTGAGCAGTCCAAGATCTTCCCGAACGACGCCTTCGGGTACCGCAAGATCACCGTCGAGCGGCCCCTCCGGTTGCACAGCCAGATCACCGTGAAGGCGGTCGAGTCGCTCCGGATGAGTTCCGGCGACGAAGAGATCCGCTCCGAACTGTACGACCGCTTCGGCGACGACCTGTTCACCGACTTCGCCACGATCCGGCCCGAGGTGGAAAAGGCGCTCACCGAGTGGGGCGCCACCGACGACACCGGCGAGGAGGAGGAGAGCGGCGAGGAGGCGACCGTGCGAAAGGGGCTCCCGGAGAAGAAAAAGAAGAAACTACTGGACGCGAAGACGTGGGAGCGGGACGGCAAACTCGTCGTCGTGGGCACCGCGCTCCGCCAGGCACTCGGCGGCGACCTGTTCGAGGACCACAACATCTTCCGCGACCAGGTCGACAACGCCCTCAAGAAGCTCGACCTGAAACTGACCGGGCCGGAGATGAAGTTGTTCCTCCGCGCCGTCAGTTGGCGGGTGGAAACGGCCCCACCGGTCGTCGCCAAGGTGCACAAGGCGGGCAAAGCGACCGTCGACCCGCTACACGGCCGCTACGCCAACCCGGTCGGCGACAAAAAGCTGGTGATCGAGTACGAACCCGACCCGGACCTCCGCGACACCGAGCAGGTGCCGCTGCAAGAGGACGTGGAGGAGTTCCTCAAGCGGGAAGTGCTGCCGTACACGCCGGACGCGTGGGTGGACGAGTCGGCCACCAAGATCGGGTACGAGGTCAGCTTCACCCGCCACTTCTACAAGCCGCAGCCGCTCCGCTCGCTGGACGAGATCCGGGCCGACATCCTGGCCCTGGAGAAGGAGACCGAGGGGCTGCTCGAAGACATCATCGGGAAGGGCCGGTCGTGAACAAAATCCTCGCCTCCGCCAAGACGGTCAGCCAGATCCTGAAGGACCAGCGGTACAGCGTCGACTACTACCAGCGGGAATACCGGTGGAAGGACAAGCAGGCCCGCGAACTGATCGACGACCTGACCGAGCAGTTCCTGAACGACCACGACGAGGCCCACGAGCGGGGGGCGGTTCAGGGGTACGGCCACTACTACCTGGGCTCGATCATCTTGAGCACCCGGGAGGACAAGACGTTCATCGTGGACGGGCAGCAGCGGCTCACCACCCTCACCCTCCTGCTCATGGTGCTGCACCGCCGCCAGGGCAACCGGGAGGACCGGGTGGAGCTGAAGGACCTGATCTACTCCGTGAAGTACGGCCAGAAGGACTTCAACATCGCCGTGCCGGACCGGGCCGCGATCATGGAGTCCCTGTTGGCCGGCGCCACCCCGGACGTGACGGACGCCTCCGAATCGGTGCAAACCATTGTCGATCGGTATCAGGACCTGGAGAAACTGCTGCCGCCCGAGATCGACGACCACGCCATGCCGTACTTCTGCGACTGGCTGACCGGGCACGTGCACCTCGTCGAGATCACCGCCACCGCCGAGGAGGACGCCTACACCATCTTCGAGACCATGAACGACCGGGGGCTGTCGCTCACTCCGCTCGACATGCTCAAGGGGTACCTGCTCGCCCACATCAAAGACCCGGTCAAACGGAATGAGGCGGCCAAGGTGTGGCGGGAACGGATCGAGGCCTTCCGCAAGCTCGGTAAGGACGAAGACTCGGACGCGGTGAAGGCGTGGTTGCGGGCGAAACACGCCATGACCGTTCGTGAGCGACACCAGGGGGCCGTGAACCAGGACTTCGAGCGGATCGGTACCGAGTTCCACCGCTGGGTCGACAAGAACAGCGACCAACTCGGGCTGAAGACAACCGAGGACTACTTCCGCTTCACCCACGAAGAGATGACGTTCTACACTCGGCAGTACCAACGGTTGCGGGAGGCGTCCGAGGTGATCAAGCCCGGGCTGGAGGTGGTGTACCACGTCGCCGCCTTCAACTTCACCCTGCACTACCCGCTGATCCTGGCCGCACTGAGCCACACGGACCCGGTCGACCTGATCGACCGCAAGATCCGCGTCGTCGCCACCTTCCTCGACATCCTGTTGGCTCGCCGGGCGGTGAACTACCTGACGCTCACCTTCGCCTCCCTCTCGTATACCCTGTTCGGCGTCATGAAGGAGCTACGGGGCAAAGGGTTGTCCGAACTCGCCACCCTGTTGCGGAAGCGGTTGGACGAGCAGGACTGCGACTTCACGGGGGCGAACAAGGGTCATCGCAAAGGGTTCGACGGGTTCGGCCTGAACCAGTGGTCGAAGCGGTACATCAAGGTGCTGCTCGCCCGGATGACGGCGTACGTCGAGCAGCAGTCCGGGATGGGCACGACGGCGGCCACCTACCTGGACGACCCGAAGGTGCGGTACGAGATTGAGCACATCTGGGCCGACCACCCGGAGCGGCATACGGACGAGTTCGCCAGCCCAGCCGACTTCGCCGACTACCGCAACCGGTTCGGCGGGCTGCTGCTGTTGCCCAAGAGCTTCAACGCCAGTTACGGCGACCTGAAATACGACGAGAAGATGCCACATTACCTCAGCCAGAACCTACTCGCCCGCTCGTTGCACCCCCAGTGTTACTCGCATAACCCGGGTTTCGTCCAGTTCATCGACAAGACGGGCCTACCCTTCCAGGCGCACGCGGCGTTCAAAAAGGCTGACCAGGACAACCGCGGGCAGCTTTATCGGAAGATCGCGGAGTTGGTCTGGAACCCGGACCGCCTGACCGAGGAGGCCGGGTCATGATCGGCGAATTGAAACCGTATCGCGTGACTGGCCTCACAAAGCGTGTAACACCGTCCAGTGAGGTAAACATTCCGTGGCTTTCCGTTCTGCCACAGCAATGGATGATCGTCCGTAGCAAGCGGCTTTTCACTGCTCGGAAAGAAAGAGCACGACCAGACGATGAGCAACTATCGGCGACACAAGCCTATGGAGTCATTCCACAGAGTGAGTATGAACGTCGAGTTGGTCGAAAAGTGGTTCGCATCACACAGCACCTTGATAAACGAGCTCACGTGGAACGGGATGACTTTGTCATCAGTATGCGGAGTTTCCAAGGCGGCTTGGAGCGATCTTGGGCAACGGGGTGCATCAGGTCATCCTATGTAGTTCTCAAGCCATCGCCTGATATTCATGTTGAGTACTATTCCTATCTGCTAAAGTGTCACGATTACATTCGTGCGTTGCAGGCCACATCCAACTTCATCCGAGACGGTCAAGATTTGAGTTTCAAAAACTTTTGTTTGGTCGACCTGCCATTGCCATCTCCAGAGGAGCAGGCGGCAATTGCGAAGTTTCTAAGTCATGCGAACCGGAAGATCGAGCGAGCGATTCGGGCGAAGCGGAAGCTGATCGCGCTACTTAACGAGCAGAAGCAGGCCATCATCCACCGCGCCGTCACCCGCGGCCTCGACCCCAACGTGAAACTCAAGCCTTCCGGCATCCCTTGGCTCGGCGACGTGCCGGAGCATTGGGAGGTACGACGGCTGTCGAGTGTCGCAGATTTCTTCTCAGGAAAGGCACACGAACGGCACATCGACCCAACTGGCCTACACATCTGCGTGACAGCGAGATTCGTTTCTACCGACGGGATGTCGCGAAAACGTTGCACACGGAATTTTTTACCCGCAAGCAAAGGTGATGTGTTGATGGTAATGAGCGATCTGCCACAGGGCCGTGCACTAGCGAGAGCATTCCTTGTCCAAGACGATCATAGCTATGCTGTCAACCAACGAGTTTGCATTATCAGGCCTAGAAAGATGATACCAGCTTTTTTGGCGTACCAGTCAAATCGCAACTGGGGCCTCCTGCAACACGATGATCGCTACAACCAAACTCATTTGTCAAACCGCGACTACAAGACGCTCCCGCTCTTATGCCCGCCCATTTCCGAACAGGAATCGATCGTCCGTTTCTTGGCGCTGTCCGTGGATCATATCCCAAGTGTCATCGCTCGGACTGAGCGTGAAATCGAACTCCTGCGCGAATACTGGACGCGGCTGACGGCCGATGTGGTCACCGGCAAACTCGATGTCCGTGAGGCAGTAAAGGGGCTTCCCAAAGAGGCCGAAGAATTGCCGGCTGAGAATCTGCCTGAAGACGAACTTACAGAGTACACATTCGAGGAGGAGGAATGACGGAACTCCTCACCCACTACTGCTGGAAACGGCTCTCGCGATCCGCCAGAACATGCCGCTCCCCGGCACATGTCGCGGTGGCGTACTTCAGTTCCGGGGCGGCAAAACTTCTGCCCCTGTGTGCCGACAGCCGACTGGTCGTCGACGCCAGTGCGCACGCCATCCGATCCGGGCAGACCCACCCCGACGACCTCAAGGCCCTCGTCGATCGTGGCGTGCGCGTCTTCAGCGTGCCGAACCTGCACGCCAAGGTGTTCGTGTTCGGCTCCGAGGCGTTCATCGGCTCGGCGAACGTGTCCAACCGGTCGAATCACACCCTCATTGAAGCGGTGGTGGCGACCTCGGACCGGACCGTCGTCGCTTCCGCCAAACAGTTCGTCCGCGACCACTGCCTTCACGAGTTGGGGCCGGTGGAACTTGATCGTCTCCAAAAGTTGTACCGCCCACCCAAGTACACAGGTGGCGGATCTAGACGGCCGATGCTCTCCACCCCCAGCCGGATCGAACTCCCCAGGCACCACGTCGCAGTGATCACGCTCGATGATTTGCCTGTAGGTTCGGGGAGTACCCAGAAGGCGGGCGAGAGGGAGGGGAAGCGACTGATGGAGTACCCGCGGACCCATCGCCTGGACTACTTCTGGACCGGCTCCAACGACAAGTACGCGGTCGGCGACATGATCACCCAGATCACGGAAGGGACGGACGGGCGGCAAATGGTTTCCCCGCCCGGCAAGGTGACGAACACGAGGCTGTGGCGTGGGCGAAATGATAGTCGCCTGTTCGTGTACATCGAACTGCCCAAGACTCGACGGGTAGAGTTATCCCGATTCGTCAAACGCGTCGGCCGTGGCAGCCGGCGGAAGCTGCTGAGCGACGACGAAGTGACCCCGGAGTTTGCGGAACGGATTCTGGCCGCCTGGAACCGCTGAGGGCTGGATCATGGCCGTCACCGACGTGAGCGAGAAGGGGCTGGAGTCGATCGTCGTACGGGACCTGCTCGCCGCCGGGTGGCTGCCGGGCGAGGGCAAGAGCTACGACCGTACTTACTGCGTCGACCTGGACCACCTGTGGGCGTTCCTCGAGGCCACCCAGCCGAAACTGGCCGAGGTGTTCGACCTGGCAAATGACAGCCCGACGCGGAAACAGTTTCTGGCGCGGTTGGAGAAGGAGATCAACACCCGCGGGGTCATCGAGGTGCTCCGGCACGGGATCAAGACCGGCCCGCACGATGTTACCCTCTTTTACGCCACCCCGTCGCCGGGCAACACCAAGGCCGCCGAGTTGCACGCCCAGAACCGGTTCAGCGTCACCCGGCAACTGCGGTACAGCCGGGACGAGACGCGGAACTCGCTCGACCTGGGGGGGTTCATCAACGGGCTGCCGGTCGCCACGTTCGAGTTGAAGAACAGCCTGACCAAGCAGACGGTGGCCGACGCGGTGGAGCAGTACAAGCAGGACCGTGACCCGAAGGAGCCGCTGTTCCGCTTCGGCCGGTGTGTGGTGCACTTCGCGGTGGACGACAGCGAGGTGATGATGTGCACCGAGCTGAAGGGGAAGGCGTCGTGGTTCCTGCCGTTCAACAAGGGGTACAACGACGGCGCCGGGAACCCGCCGAACCCGAACGGGTTGAAGACGGCGTACCTGTGGCAGGAGATCCTCACCCCGGCCGGGTTGACCAACATCCTCGAGAACTACGCCCAGGTGGTGGAAGAGAAGAACCCGAAGACGGGCAAGAAGAAGCTGACGCAGATCTTCCCGCGGTACCACCAGTTGGATGTGGTGAGGAGGCTGCTGGCGAACGTCGCCGAGAGCGGGGTGGGGAAACGGTACCTGATCCAACACTCGGCGGGCAGCGGCAAGTCGAACTCCATCGCCTGGCTCGCCCACCAACTGGTCGGGGTGCAAAAAGACGCGAAGGAGGTGTTCGACTCCATCATCGTTATCACCGACCGGCGGATCCTGGACCAGCAGATCCAGGCTACGATCAAGCAGTTCGCTCAGGTCGGGGCGACGGTCGGACACGCGGAGCACTCGGGCGACCTGCGGCGGTTCATCGAGGGCGGGAAGAAGATCATCATCTCGACCGTTCAGAAGTTCCCGTTCATCCTGGACGAGATCGGCGACCAGCACCGGGGCCGGAGCTTTGCCATCGTGATCGACGAGGCACATTCCAGCCAGAGCGGGAAGACGGCGAGCCAGATGAACCAGGCCCTGGCCGAGGAGGAGGACCCGCAAGACCAGGTGAACGACGCCCTCCAGAAGCGGATGGACGCCCGCAAGATGCTGACGAACGCCAGCTACTTCGCGTTCACCGCCACCCCGAAGAACAAGACGCTGGAGATGTTCGGCACCCCGCAGCCGCCGGACGCGAAGGGGAAGGTGAAGCACACGCCGTTCCACCCGTACACGATGAAGCAGGCGATCCAGGAGCGGTTCATTCTGGACGTGCTGAAGAACTACACCCTGGTGGACAGCTACTACAAGCTGGTGAAGACGGTGCCGGACGACCCCGAGTACGACACCAAGAAGGCCCAGAAGAAGCTGCGGCTGTACGTCGAGGGTCACGAGCAGGCGATCGAGAAGAAGGCGGAGATCATGGTCGACCACTTCCACGAGCAGGTGCTCGCCCGCAACCTGGTCGGCGGCCAGGCCCGGGCCATGGTGGTGTGCAACGGCATCGGGCGGGCCGTCCAGTACTTCCACGCGTTCCGGGACTACCTGGCCAAGCGGAAGAGCCCCTACCGGGCGATCGTGGCCTTCTCCGGCGAGCACGAGTACAAGGGGGTGTCGGTCACCGAGGCGAGCCTGAACGGGTTCCCGAGCAACGACATCGCGGACAACATCCAGGAGGACCCGTACCGGTTCCTGATCTGCGCGGACAAGTTCCAGACGGGGTACGACGAGCCGCTGCTGCACACCATGTACGTGGACAAGACGCTGTCCGGCATCAAGGCGGTGCAGACCCTGTCGCGACTGAACCGGGCCCACCCGAAGAAGCACGACACCTTCGTCCTCGACTTCATGAACAAGGCGGACACGATCCAAGAGGCGTTCGCCGACTACTACCGGACCACCCTGCTGAGCGACAAGACGGACCCGGACAAGCTGCACGACCTGAAGACGGCCCTGGACGGCCACCAGGTGTATACGCCGGAGCAGGTCGAGACACTCGTCGCCTTGTTCCTGGAAGGCGCGGATCGCGACCAGTGCGACCCCGTCCTGGACCTGTGCGTGGCCACCTATCTGGAGCGACTGGACGAGGAGAAGCAGGTCGATTTCAAGGGGAAGGCCAAGGCGTTCACCAGGACTTACGAGTTCCTGGCGTCGATCCTGCCCTACACCAACAAGGGGTGGGAAAAGCTGTCGATCTTCTTGAACATGCTGGTGCCCAAGCTGCCGGCACCGACCGAGGAGGACCTGGCCAAGGGCATCCTCGAGGCGATCGACATGGATACGTATCGGGTGGAGAAGCAGGCCGCGTTCCAGGTGGCGTTGCCGGATGAGGACGCGGAGATCGGTCCGGTTCCGGTGTCCGGTGGGGGGCGGAAGCAGGAGCCGGAGTTGGACCGGTTGACCAACATTCTCAACACGTTCAACAGCCAGTTTGGGGGGATCTTCGCGGACCCGGACCGGATCGCCAAGCGGATTGTCGAAGACGTCGCCCCAAAGGTGGCGGAAGACGTGCCCTACCAGAACGCGAAGAAGAACACCCCGGCCGCCGCCCGGATCGAACTGGACGCCGCCCTCATGCGGGTGATCGGCCCGCTGCTCAAGGACGACACCGAGTTCTACAAGCAGTTCGTGCAGAACGAGTCGTTCCGCCGGCTGGTAACCGAGTATGTTTTGGGCCACACGAACGGGTAAGAAGTGGGGGCAGAGACTGGCCACTGGTCAGTTCCGAAACGCCGATTGAATGACCACGGTTCGAAGTGCCTCAGCCGG
This sequence comes from Fimbriiglobus sp., assembly GCA_022841795.1. Lineage (GTDB taxonomy): Bacteria > Planctomycetota > Planctomycetia > Gemmatales > Gemmataceae > JALHQU01. The sequence continues at coordinate 4,977 of JALHQU010000109.1, read as the reverse complement.
TTTCCGCCGGCCGAACAGCACACGTCCTCTGAGATGTCTCATGTCTGCCCCCGCCGTCTCACTCCCGGTCCTCCCGCCCGACCGCCCGCTGCGGATCACCCCGACGGACGTGTCCCAGTTCGTGCGGCTGGAGCAGTGCGAGCGGTTCCTGCGGCTCCGTCTGGCCGAGCGGGCGGGGCACGACTTCATGACCGCTTACGACGTCACCCCGCAGCGGATCTCGCCCCTCCTGTCACTGTCCGGCCGCACGTTCGAAGACGGCATTGAGGCCGAACTCACCGCCCGGCTCCCCTCCGTGCACTACGCGGCCCTGGCGGCACACGCCCACAACCGCCCGGAGAACAACCGGGACGTGGCCGCCGCCGCCCGCACCCTGGCCCCCGGTGGGACCCTCGTCCTGTTCCAGCCCCGGCTGGAAGCGGAACTCGGCGGCTGGCGGCTGCGGGGGGACGTCGACGTGGTGAAGCTCGACCGGTCCGCCGACGGCCGCCTGGGTGTGCTGGTGACGGACCTCAAGGCGACGGCCGATGTGAAGGTGGAACACCGCCTCCAGGTCGCCTTCTACCGGCTCATGCTCGAAGAGTTGTTCCGGGCCGCCGGCGTCACCCACGAGCCCGTCCGAACCGGCATCCTCTTTCGCCCGGCGGTTGACCCGAGTGCGGCGGACGAGGAGGCAGTCCGGTCACACCGTCAGGCTGCCCGGGAGGCGTTCGGGCTGACCGACGCCTTGCTCGAGGTGACGACCGACCCGGACGCGTACACCCACTCGGCCCGCGACCTGGTGCTCGCCCCGGACTCCACCGCCCGCCGCGTCGCGGCCGCCGAGTTCGCCGACGTGCCGTACCACCTGGGGTTCAAGTGCGACGGCTGCCTGTACACCGAGTTCTGCATGAAGTGGAGTGCCGAGGCGGAAGACCTGTCCCTGCTCCCGTACCTGACCGGCCCCGACAAGGAGTCCCTCCGCCGGGCCGGGGTGACCACCGTCCACTCGCTCGCCACCCTGAAACAGTTCGCCCCCGCCCCGTCCACCGACCTGGTGCCGGTCCCGGACCGCGACGCCCAGCTCCGCCGGATCGCCGCCACCTGGTCGGTCGGCCCGCGGCTGGACGAGCTGATCCACCGGGCCAAGAGCTTCCGCCGGGCGGTCCGCCGGGATGGCACCGCGGCCCTGCCGTTCATCCCGGGCAAGGGGAACAGCACCCTGCCGGTGTCCACGCCGGACCTGAACTCGAACCTGGTCACCGTCTACCTGGACGCCCAACAGGACTACCTGGAGGAGCGGGTGTACCTGCTCGGAGCCCTGGTGGTCGCCCGTCGGGACGGGACGGCCGTGGCCCGGCGGGCGGTGGTGCGGCTGACCGACGGCCCGCCGGACGCCGCCGCGGAGCGGTCGCTGTTCGCCGGCTGGACGCGGGAGCTGGTGCAAGCGGTGGTCGACCTGGCCGCGTCCGGGGCACCCGCCGGCGAGCCGAAGGCGGCCCCGGTGCACGTGGTGTTCTTCGGCCGGCACGAGCAGCGGGTGTTGCTCGAGGGGCTGGCCCGCAACTTCCCGCCGGTGCTCGAGCACACCCCGCCGCTGTACGACTTCCTCACCCAGCTGGCCGCGTTTGACTCGCCCATCGCCAGCCACCTGGACGAGGAGCTGCGGACGTTCCAGAACCTGCCGATGACGTGCCAGTCGCTGCAGTCGGTGGCCACCTACCTGAAGTTCGACTGGAACACCCCGCGGCCGTACCGCACCCTGTTCCACGCCCGGCTGTTCGACTACCTGGGCAAGCTGGACGTGGACGGGCAGAGCGAGTGGTTCACCCGGCGGTCGCGGTTCGCCAGCTCGGTCCCGCTCGAGTACGCGTACGCCGCCTGGGGCCAGCTGCCCCCCCAGCCGCCGGGCGGTCACGACGAGTTCGCCGTCTTCCGCGGGGCGACCCGGGAGCTCCTGGCGGCGTTCGAATCGCGACGGCTGGAGGCGATCGAGCACGTGGCCGGCACCGTGCGGGGCAACCCGTACACGCAGAAGACGCCGTTCGTGCTGCCCGACCTGGCCCGGTTCGAGGACGCCGCCCCCACTCTGGCCCACGCCCTGCACGAGTTCCTCACCATCGAGCGGCTGGTCGAGCTGAACGGCTGGAAGACCGCCCGGCACGCGGCCCCGGAGCGGCGGGTGCTGGCCGGCGGCTGCCTGCTGGTGCGGTACGTGGAGGCCGACCAGGAGCCGGGGGCGGCCGAGCAGAACCGGGAGAACGAGCGGCGGCGGGTGAAGCGGGAGGGGTACGCGGCGGCGTTCAAGGCGGCCAACCCGGGGAAGGCATACCGCATGACCAAGGAGCAGTCGGCCGAGTGCAAGTGGTCGGCGGACGGGCTGCGGCTGAGGTTGCGGTTGGAGTCGGCCGGGGTGGACTGCGACCTGCACGAGGCCCTGCTCCTGTCCACCCTGCGGGACGGCGAGCGGCTGGTGCTCTTCCCGCGGTGGACGACGGACGAGCGGCTGCCGGAGGACCAGCGGACGGAGTTCACCCCGACGCCCAAGCAGATGCTATACGGCACCCGGGCCGAACTGGTGGGGCGGGTGGCGACCGAGCGGGACCCGGGCGGGCGGGTCACGGCCGGGTACGTGGAGGTGGAGCTGAAGGACGGGTTCGGGAACGACGCGATGAAGCCGCACGTGTTCCCCGCCATCAGCCGTCCGCTGGCGGCCGACCGGGCGTACACCCTCGACCCGTGCCCGAACGACATCTACGGGTACTGGCTCGGGCAGGTGGTGGCCGGGCTGTGCGGCGGGCAGCCGAGCGTCCTGTACGACCGACTGGTCACCCCGCCGCCGCCGGGGGACGGGAGCGGGTCGGCCGGCCAGCGGGCATTCCTGGCCGGGCTGGACGCGTTCCGGGCGGCCGGCCACGTGCACGAGTTCGAGCCGGGCAAGCGGGAGTACATCGGCGGGCACGCGGCCACCCCCATCCTCCTGGTGCAGGGGCCGCCGGGCACCGGGAAGAGCTACTCGACCGCGTTCGCAGTGTTCGCCCGGGTGCAGGGGGCGATGGCCGACGGGCGGGCGTGCCGGGCGTTCGTCACGTGCAAGACGCACGCCGCCACCGACGTGCTGCTGGCCAACGTGCTGGCGGTACGGGCCAAGCTGCGGGACCTGCGGGACGCGGACCCGGCCCTGTTCGCCCGCCACTTCGACGCCCGGCTGCTCGACCTGCCGCTGTACCGGGTCGCCCCGCACGACCCGCCGCCGCCCGGGGTGACCCACCTGGCGAAGGACGACGAGAAGGAGGCCGGGGAGGAGAAGAACGCCGATCGCGTCGTCGAGCACCCGTGGGCGGTGGTGGCGGTCACCCCCGGCGGCACGTACCAGATGCTCAAGAAGAGGTGGCCGAAGCAGCTGTTCGGGCACCGCTTGTGCGACCTGCTGGTGCTGGACGAGGCGTCGCAGATGAACCTGCCGGAGGCGGTGATGGCCGCCCTGCCGCTCTCCCCCGGTGGCCCGCTAGTGGTGGTGGGGGACCACCGGCAGATGCCGCCGATCGTCAAGCACGACTGGGACCGGGAGGCCCGCCGCACGTTCCGCCGGTACGCCGCGTACGAGAGCCTGTTCGACGCCCTCCGGCAGCACCGCCCGCCCACCGTCCGGTTCGCGGAGAGCTTCCGCCTGCACGCGGCGATGGCCGAGTTCCTGCGGCGGGAGGTGTACCGGCACGACGGCATCCCGTACCACTCGCGCCGGACCGACCTCCTGCCCGCCCACCCGGACCCGGACCCGTTCGTCGCCGCCGTGCTCCGGCCCGAGCACCCGCTGGTGGTGGTGGTGCACGACGAGGCGGGCAGCCAGGTGCGGAACGCGTTCGAGCAGTCGCTGGTCGAGCCGGTGCTGCGGGCGATGGCCGATCCCGACCGGTACGGGTTGGCGGCGGGGGACGGGCTGGGGGTGGTGGTGCCGCACCGGGCTCAGCGGGCGGCCCTGCAGGAGGCATGCCCGGAGCTGTGCGTGCTGGACCCGGCGAGCGGGTTGCCGGTGCGGTCGGCGGTGGACACGGTCGAGCGGTTCCAGGGGGACGAGCGGACGGCCGTGCTGGTGAGTGCGACCGAGAGCGACCGGGCGTACCTGCTGGCGTCGAGCGCGTTCCTGTTGGACCCGCGGCGGCTGACGGTGGCGGTGAGCCGGGCGAAGCGGAAGATGATCCTGGTGGCGTCGCGGAGCATCTTCTCGCTGTTCAGCCCGGACGAGGACACGTTCGCCAACGCCCTGCTGTGGAAGAACCTGCTCGGGCGGACCTGCACCACCGTATTGTGGGAGGGCGTGCGGGACGGGGTGCGGGTTCAGGTGTGGGGCAGCGGGAGAGCGGAGGGGTACATGCCCCGCTAGTCACACGCTTCGGTCAGAGCACATCCGCCAGCTTCCGCATCACCCCCTGTCCCGTCGATCGCCTGCCGGGCGTCTAGGTAGTGCTTCCGGGCCGTCTGCGGGTCAATGCCGATCGCTTGGGCCATGCCGACTGCCGGTGCGTCATCGACCGCCCAGCGCAGTTCCGGGGTCGCGCGGACGGACTTCCCGCAGGAACTGTCGGTAGTCGCGGTCGAATTCACCCGACAGGTCGCGGGCGTATGGCACCGGCCTCGGGACGGTCGCGGACCCGGTGGCGCTCAACCCCCACGCGACCGCGGCCCCGACGGCCAACACGATCCCGATGGGCAGCAGGCAGGCGCACGCGGACCCACCGACGCTGCCCCCGACGGCGGCTTGTCCGACGGCCAGCAAGCCGCCCAGCAGGACCAGAACGCCGCCGGCAACGACCGCAGCTTGTACCCCCGGCGAGAAACTCCCCTGTCGCCTCCGGGCCCGCGAGGCGGCACTTAACACGGGTGATACCGAATCACATCGATTCGTTACCATGATCGGCGTTGCCGACGCGTGGAGGGCGAGCGATGCGACGGTTGCCGGTGGTCCGCCACCTCACCGCCCGGCGGGCGTGGGGGCGG